>JBATGJ010000118.1:0-9936 GCA_049665685.1 Gammaproteobacteria bacterium | reverse complement strand
GGGCAGGACGATACTGTCAGGGTACAACCGGTTTGTTGCCGGGTCCGGTGGCCGGCTGTATCACATTAGCGTTGTTCGATTGCAGATTGATAATCACGTTGTAGCCGGTACCGAAATCCAGACCACTGATGTTGCCGTTGATGACTGCCGGTGTCAGCTGGTCGAGGGTGACATAACCGCCGCAGGCCTCGCCGGCATCGCAGATCGCCCCGTCGTTATCGAAGTCGGTACTGGCCAGGATTTCATAGGTGCCGGCCGCGACGTTGGTAAAGGTGTACGGGTATGTGCCATTGGTGGCGGCCACGGCCTGTTGCTGCACAGTTTGACCTGTCGATATATTAATCAACCTGACATGGTGGTATCCCGCATCGCCATCCTGCGTCTGTGCAGAGACCTGCATGATGACGCCGAGCTGTTCGGTATTTGCCGATGAGGTAACCGTGATGGTTGCGTTGTAGGTGCCTTCCGCGAGCCCGCTGCGTGCTACATTCACCCGGTAGGTGCCGATGCCGCTGACAGGATCGGTATTTTCGGTCGTAACCGCCAGCCAGGCTGCATCGACGGTCGGTGAATTTACGCTGAGGCTGCCGCCGCCGCCATTGCTGACCGACAGGATTGCGCTGGTGCCCAGGCTGCCGAAGTTCAGGGCGCCGGGGGAGGCCACCAGTGTCGGCGGTACCGGCGATACACCGCCCTGCGCGGCAACCACGGCCATGTGTGCATCGATCAGGCCAAAGCCATACTCGTCATCCCGCCCGGGTGATCCCAGGTCCTGGGTGATCTGGCCACCGGCCAGCAGGTTGTCCAGCTGCACCGGCGTCAACCCGGGTGCGACCGCCTTCATCAGTGCAACCACACCGGCAACGTGCGGTGCGGCCATCGATGTACCCTGCAGGAAACGGTAGTTCAGTTGCAGGCTGCCGCCCGAGTCTTCGCCACCGGTACTCAGTACCGCATCCGGATTGCCGTCACCGTTGACATCCCGTGTTGCATCACCGCCGGGGGCGGCGACGTCCACAAAGGCACTGAAATTGGAGTAGGGGGCGCGCTGGCGGTTGATATCGACGGCACTGACCGAGACCACACCATTGTAGGAGGCCGGGTAGAACGGCACACTGGAGGCGTTGTTTCCCGCCGCAGCGATCACGATCGTACCCTGGTTGCGCACGAGGGTGAGCAGGTCCTGTTCCTGTTGTGAAAAACCCTCGCCGCCGAGGCTGAGGTTGATGACATCGGCCGGTTGCGCGGGGGTCGTGCCGGAATCATTGCTGAGCCCGGCGGCATAGCGCAGCGCCTGGCGAATGTCATACGACGTTCCACCGAAGAGTCCCAGCACACGCAGTGGCATGATGCGCGTCGCCCAGCTGCTGCCGGCCACGCCGTCGTTGTTGTTGGTCGCAGCGGCAACGGTTCCGGCGACATGAGTCCCATGATAGCTGCTGCCGCCAACACCTGAATCGCCCGGGTCGGACGGGTCGGGATCAATGCCGTTGCCGTCGTTGGCATTGGAGGGATCGCTGATAAAATCGTAACCCGTTACGAGTTGGCCCTGCAGGTCGGGATGTGCGCTCAGCACGCCGGTATCGATCACGGCTACCGTGACATTACTGCTGCCGGTGGTGATGTCCCAGGCCTGCGGCAGGTTGATCAGGGGGTAGTGCCATTGCAGGGGATACAACTGGTCGAACGGGATCAGGGTGGACTGGCGGATGTAATTGGGCTCGGCATACTCGATATCCGCCGCGCGGCGCAGTCGCTTGATCGCACGCAGGGTTTCCCATTTTCCGAGCAGGGAGGTATTGCCGGTCAGCAGCACCGGTTGTGCGGCGACCGCTTGTGTGGACCGGCCGGCCGGCTGCATGACGCCCAGTAGCATGGCACGGTCACGCGCACCGGCCCGGGTAGTCATGCCGTGCGCGGCAGCCAGCTGGCTGGCCGATTTCACATAGCGGTTTGCCGGTGTGTCACGGAATTTCACCACCGCTTCGTCGCGGACGAAATGATCGGCGACGTTGAGGGCAGGGGCTGCAACGGTGGTAATCTGCTGGCCGAGCACCAGGGTATACGCTGATGCGCCGGAGTGGGCGTAGACTTCGATCATGTAGCTGCCTGCGAGGGCCACGGTAATCGATTCCGTGGCACCCACGCCCACGGAACTGTTGACGAAGTTGCCGTTGGTGTCGCCGAGGAACAGGTCAAGGTCGCCGGCAGTACTGTTGGCGATGGTCAGGGTAATGGTCTGGTTTGCCGCCAGCGTGACGCGGTAGATGTCCGAGGTGTCGCCGATGATTTGCGAGCGGCCCGCACTACCGCTACCGGGTCTGTTTACATAACCGCCGAGGGTGACCGGATTGGGGATGTCCTGTGCCAGGACGAGGGTATTGTTATCGGCATAGGGAGCAGCGGGATCGTTCACGTCGCTGTCCACGGCGCTGCTGGATGCGGCCGTAATCGTGCCGCTGGCCGTGAAGCTGCCGGGTGCGGCCGACTGTGCGTCACCGCTGCCGCCGCCCCCGCAACCGGTTAGCGTCAGTATGAGCAGGCAGGCAGGTCCAATTATCCGGATTGGTGTGCTGCAGACAGACATCTATATATTGTGCTCTCCGTGTCCACTTTGTTCGTTGCGCTGGATCTCACCCCGGATTACGGCTGCCTGTCGCCAGCCTGAAGGTTTGATGCGGGGAAATACCGCTGCAGCGGCCCGTGATCAGGCCTGACGGCTGGCGATTTCCCGCAGGCGCGGCACCGCGAGTCCGGCCGCATCGGCCTGTTCCAGGGCGCGTGCCAGCCGGGCCGGTGCACTGCGGCCCATGCAGCCGTGCGCGGGATCCCCCTCGAACGCCACCTGCATTGCCTTGATTAATTCGTCTGAATTCAGGGGTTTGCCGGTCAGTGCCGCCTGTACCTCAACGACCTCGCGGGCGACGTCTTCGGCCAGTGCCCGGTGCTTGTCCCACAGTTCGCTGACGGTACCGCCGGTAACGAGGCCGGCGCAGTTGGTGGTGAGGATATAGACGTTCTTGACGACCAGTTCGAACAGCAACGCCGCGTCACTGGTCAATACACGTGTGGGTATATCAAGCGCGATGAGGCAGTCAACCAGCGAGTCGGCATGCGGGCCGAAGATGGGTGACGGGATGAGGACCTTGACGTCCTGGCCCTGTTTCTTTTCAAACCAGACCGAAATGACGGTCGGGCTGCTGTACCCGTACTGCTCCCAGTCAGCGGGCAGCAATTCGTTCTGCAGCAGGGCGATGCGTTCATGCCAGGCGGGTGGCAGGTGCTCGAGGATGCTGTGCAGGGTATTTTCGGCAACCGCGATCAGTACCAGTTCCGGGGCCGGGAGTTGCCGGGCCAGCGCCGTCATGTCCTGGTCTCGTGTGACGGGGTAGACGGGATGGCCGGCGCGCAGGAAACCGCGTGCAAATACACCGCCCATTTCACCGATACCGATAATTACCACGGGAGATTTCATGTGCAGTTTCTTGCTTGTTCGGGTGATGGCGGATGACAGTATAACGTATAGTTTTACAATCACATGATATGCAAAAGTCTAATGGCCGGATTAAAAATATTTCAGCCACAAAGAACACGGACTGCTTTGTGGCCAATAGAAACAGAATGAATCTCTGTGTTCTCTGTGGCAGGTATTTTCCTGGAGCCAGGTTTCTGTTGTTGGCTGTCTGCCTGTTGCCCTTGCCTGCACCTGCAGAAATTCGTGTGACTGACGATGCGGGCCGGACCGTGATACTGGATGCGCCGGCCCGGCGTATCGTGAGTCTGGCACCCAATCTCACTGAACTGCTGTTTGCGGCAGGGGCGGGAGATGCCGTTGTCGGCGTGTCCGGCTTCAGTGATTTCCCGCCGGCTGCACGCTCCATCGAACGTATCGGCACAGCCACCGGCCTCGATCTGGAGCGCATTGTTGCGCTGCAGCCGGACCTGGTGGTGGCCTGGCGCAGCGGCAACCCGGCAGACCAGGTTGAACGCCTGCGCGGGCTGGGCCTGACGGTCTTTGTGTCCGAGCCACGCACGCTGGAGGACATCGGCACCACGTTGCCACGTCTGGGTGTGCTGGCGGCCACCAGCGAGCAGGCGCAGTCTGCCATGCATGCCTACAGGCAGCGCCTCGCGGCGCTGCGTCGGCACCATGCCGGCAAGTCGCCGGTCAACGTTTTTTACCAGGTCTGGGACCGGCCGCTGATGACGGTGAACGGCGAGCACATCATCAGCGATGTCATGCGCCTGTGCGGGGGGCGGAATGTGTTTGCCGATTTAACGCAGCTTGCACCGCAGGTCGGGATCGAGTCGGTGCTGCAACGCAACCCGCAGGTGATTATCACGGCGGTTGCCAGTGACGGGCATGCGGAGGTGCTGGATGACTGGCAACGGTGGTCGGGGGTGAGTGCCGTGCGTAATGGACACCTGTATACCATTCCGGGTGATCTGCTGGTCAGGCATACGCCGCGCATTCTGGACGGTGCGGAACAGCTCTGCGTGATGCTTGATCAGGTGCGTGCACAGGGATTGTAGGAGCGCCTTGCAGGTGCGAGCCTGTTTCAGGCTATTACACATCGCGCCTGCATCGCTCATGCGCGTCCATGCGCTACGCGATGTGCCTGCATCCATACAGGCAAAGGCGCTCCTGTTTTATTTATTCCCGTCCATGCTCCCACAGCACATCCGGTTCACCGGCCTGCCTGTTGAGATAACGCGACATGACAAACAGCAGGTCCGACAGCCGGTTGAGATAGCGGACACTGGCGGCGTTGATGTCCGACTGCCTGCCAAGGGTGTGAGCGCGACGCTCGGCGCGCCGGCACACGGCGCGTGCCTGGTGGCACAGGGCAGCGGCGCGGGTTCCACCGGGCAGGATGAAATCCTTCAGTGGCGGCAGCTCGCCATTCAGTTCATCCAGTACGTGTTCCAGTGTATTTACATGACGGTCGGCAACCATGGCATGGCCGGGTATGCTGAATTCGCCGCCGATATCAAACAGGCGGTGTTGTATGCCAATCAGGACCTCATGCAGTGTCCCGGGCAGGTCTTGACACAGCAATACACCCAGCACGCAGTTCAGTTCGTCTACGCTGCCGATGGCCTCGATGCGTGCAGCGTCCTTTTCAACGCGCGAACCATCACCCAGTCCGGTAGTGCCATCATCGCCGGTGCGCGTGTAGATCTTTGTCAGGCGATTACCCATCTCAGCTGTCCGTCAGGCGGTATTCGACCGGTATGAGCATATCGATTTCGTGGCCATTCAGCCAGGCGACAACCTGTGGCAGGCTGATTTGGGACAGTGAGCGCAGGGCTGCTCGGTCCAGTACTGCAATGCCGGAACTGTCTACCACCTGGATATCCGAGAGCTGGCCATCAGACATGATGTGCAGGGATACCACCACCGTGCCTTCCCAGCCATGCAAGCGTGCGCGGCGCGGGTAGGTAAAACGGGCCTGCAATGCGCTGTAGATGGCGGCACGCAGCGAGTTCATGGTGTCCTGGCTGTCGTGATAGTCCTCTGCGGGTTGTGCGTTATCCTCCGCAACCGTAGTGTTTTCCCCGGGCATGTTTTCGATGCCTTCCCGGGCGGCCTGTTGGGTGTTCCCGGCCAAGGCAGCATCTTTCATACCCGCGTTTTCGATACGTTTCTGAACGGGTGTGTCGGATTGGCCTGCTGCGGAGGCAACTGCCTGTTGCTCCTGGATGGTTTTTTGTGGCGGGGCAGGTCTTGCCTGCGGGCTGCTGCGGGCAGGCTCACTGAAGTTCAGCAGTGTCAGGGCAAGGGTGCGCCCCGGCGGTGGTATAGCGTGGCGGTAGGCGCCGGTATGCTGCAGCAGCAGTGCCGCGATGCCATGCAGAAAAACTGAAATCAGCAGAAATCGTCGCATGCTGCCTGCTATCCTTCTGAGTCGTAGCGTATGCCGAGAAACAGGCTGCGACCGGGCGTGTTATAGGTAGAGACGGTCTGGTAATTTTTGTCGAACAGGTTGTCGATGCGTCCCTGCAGTGTCAGGCCCCGACCCATCTGGTAGGTGCCGCGTACGTTGTAAACGGCAAAACCACCGACCCTGATAGTATTGCCGGCGTCGTCATAACGGGAGGACTGTGCTATCACGGTGGCGCCCAGGCCGGTCCTGCCGAATGTGCGGTCAAGGTCGAGTCGCACGCTGTGCCGGGCGCGTCGCGGCAGGTCATTGCCGGTCGCATTGTCTTGCGCGTCCAGCAGTGTGGCCGTGGCGGAGGTGTCCCAGTCCAGCAGTACACCGGAGACTGCCAGTTCCACGCCTTTGATCAGCGCATCATTGACATTGCCGGGCAGGAAGGTGGCGAGATCGAAGACAATCAGGTCCTTGATGTCAGTGCGGAAGGCACGCACATCCCAGTCGAGTTGACCGGTCCGTCCCTCGAGCCCGACTTCCAGAGACGCGGATGTTTCCGGTCGCAGGTTCGGATTGCTGGACGGGAAGCCCATAAAGTCAGGGAAGTACAGGTCATTGAAGGTCGGCGCCTTGTAGGCCGTACCATAGGAGGCGGTAACGCGTGTCGTTGCACCAAGCGGGTAACCCCAGGCAAGGTTGCCGGTATTGCGATTGCCGAACTGTTCATCATGCAGACGCCGGACACGTGCCAGCAGGGAATGCTGTGCGATTTCTCCCTGGTACTGGATGAACCCTGCCGTGGTGGCGCGCGAGGTTTCGTTGTAAACGGTTGTGCTGTCGATGCGATCATCGTGGTAGTCAATACCGACCGACAACACGTCTTCACTGGCCAGCGTGAAATCATTTTGCAGTGACAGGGTGAGGCGCTCGGTGTTGTAGGTAAACTCTGAGCCGGGTGTGCCAGGACGGAAACTGTCGCGCTTATCGAGGCTGCGTCCGGCAGAGAAGGTCATATCCCAGTTGTCGGCGGGCAGCATACGCACAGTGGTACCGAGTGCCTGTTGGACGAAATCGTCCTTGTTGGCGTAAGGTGCCGAGGTGTCGTATTCGGTGTTACCTGCGGCATGCAGGCCATTGAACTCGATTTCGGTGCCGTTTGCAAAACGGTGGCCCAGTCGCAGGCTGGCCGAGGTATTGTCGTAGGCGTCATTGTCCGGGTCATCTACCGGGCTGCCGAACTCGATGGTCGACACCCGGGCATCAAAACCGTCGGTCTGCGTGCGTGCAATGCGCGCGGAATACCAGCCGTTGTCAGTGCTGCCACTGATATCTGCGTCGGCCTCCAGCGATGCGTAGCGACCCCCGCCTACTGCCACACTATGGCGGGGAGGTCCGTCACCACGCCGCGTGAAGATCTGGATGACACCGCCAATGGCCTCGGTGCCATACAGCGCAGAGTTCGGGCCGCGGACGACCTCGATCCGTTCCACCTGTGCCAGCGGCAGGAATTCCCAGGCGACGGTACCTGACGTGACCGATCCCATGCGTATGCCGTCCACCAGAACAGCGACATGGCCGGGATTGGTTCCGCGCAGGTACAGTGATGTCAGCTTGCCGCTACCGCCCTGGTTGACGATATTGACACCGGCAATGCCCTGCAATAATTCGCCCAGCGAGCCGGCCTGGCTGCGGTTAATTTGCTCGCGGGTAATGACGGTGACGGAAGCCAGCGTTTCATCCGCAGTCCGGGCGACACGTGTAGCGGTCACGACAATGGGTGCCTGTTCGGCGAAAGTTGCAACAGGGGATGCAATGAGAACACAGCCGACGAGCGGACCGGCTATGCCGCGAAAGCAGGAATGCATGTGTTGTCCAGAGTGTCCACCCGCACGTCAGGGTCACAAAGGAGGAGTCAACGGAGCCGGAAATCAGCCTGTTGGTATCGCCCTCCGCGACACATTCAAGTCAATTACAGGCCGGTCTCCGGGCTCGCGAGTGGTTTCCCCGGTGAATCACCTTCCCGCTTGCGCAGTGGCATTTGGATTCACCTTGACTCGCTTACCGTTGCGGGGGCAGCGCCGGAATTGTCAGTTTGACGCACCGGCTTCCCGTTTCATCCCGTGGAAGATTGTCCGTGGGACACCTGCAACAAAGCGGGGATGACTGTAAGGCTGCGGGGGCAGGAGTGTCAAGCAAGGTTTGTGAACCTTGTTGGGATCAGCCATTTATGGACGGGGCAGAGTGCACTTCGTGTAGCAATTCATGGTGCGTAAAACGCACCCAGCAACGGGTGGGATTAACCTTGCGCCTGCAAGACGCTCCTACAATAGTGGCTGGATTACCGCCGAAGTCCGTCCCTGCGGAGGCGGGGACGGAAATGGCAAGCATGCATGCATGCCTGTCATTTCGGCAACCATACCGGTCCGTCTGGCGTGTCGATAAACCGCAGCTCATGCCGGTAGAGTCGCTCAAGGTTGCCCGGCGTGAGGACGGTTTCGCTGTTGCCCTGCGCGGTTTCGCCGGCGCCAAACAGCAGCAGAAAACGGTTGCAGTAGCGCACCGCCATGTTGATGTCATGCAGAGCCATACATAAGGCCCGCTCATATTCCTCAGCCAGCTTGCGCAACAATTCCAGTATCCGCACCTGGTGGTGCAGGTCGAGGTGATTGGTGGGTTCATCCAGCAGGTAAACCTCCGGATTCTGTGTCAGCAGGGTTGCCAGGTCCAGCCGTCGCTGTTCACCGCCGGACAGGGTATCGGTCATGCGTATCTCCATCCCGGCGAGTCCCGTTTCCTGCAGGGCCCCGCGGGCCCGTGCCCGGTCATCATCCGATTCCCACTGCAGTGCGCCCAGCCAGGGATGCCGTCCGATCAGTGCGGATTCCAGCACGGTTGCCGGGAAGGCGTTGTCGTGGTCCTGCAGCAGGATGCCAATGCCGCGGGCCAGGGCCTTGCGGGGCTGACTGTCCAGGCTTTGCCCGTTCAGTAAAATCTGCCCTTTATCGGCCGGATGCAGGCCACACAACGTGTGCAGCAGGGTGGTTTTTCCCGCCCCGTTGCGCCCAAGGATGCACCAACGCTCACCCGAATGGATGTCAAGATCCAGTGCGCTGCAGACCTGCACCGGTCCAATCGAGACGCTCAGCTGTTCGGCAGAGAGTGTCGTCATGTTCGGACGCCGGCCGGCTTATGGCTGTAGTAAAGCAGGACGAGAAACAGCGGGACACCGACCATTGCCGTCAGGATACCCACGGGCAGCTGCTGTGGCGCCAGCAGGGTACGCGCCAGGGTGTCCGCCGTCACCAGCAGACTGCCACCAAGCAGGACTGCTGCCGGCAGTAACAGACGATGATCACGCACACCCGCCAGTCGCAGCAGGTGCGGGACGATCAGGCCGACAAAACCGATGCTGCCCGCCAGGGTGACCGCGAAGGCCGTGAGTATGGACGCAAGCAGGTAGATGATCGTACGCAGTATTTGCACGGGGACACCGAGTGATTGCGCGGCCAGTTCCCCGCGGGTCAGCAGGTTGAGTGAGCGGCCGATGGCCAGGGCAATGACGAGTCCCGCAGTGAGCAGTACAGCGGCAATGACCGGCAGCCTGGCGCCTGACAGGTCGCCCATCAGCCAGAACAGCATGCCACGCAGTCCCTGCTCGGGGCTGATTGCCAGCAGGAAGGCAATCACGGCGCCCCAGCCGGCGGCGACCACCACACCGGTCAGCAGCAGGCGGTGCGTGCTCCATGCACCACTGCCGCGTGCCAGGCCAAATACCAGCAGCATCGACAGTGAGGCACCGGTGAAGGCAGATCCCTGCAGCCACCACCCACCCAGTCCAAACAGCATGGACAGGAGCGCGCCGGTGGCTGCCCCGCCTGATATGCCCAGCACGTAGGGATCGGCGAGCGGGTTACGCAGCAGGACCTGCATGAGCGCGCCGGCCATGGCCAGCAATGCGCCGGTCACAAAGGCCGCGGCCGACCGCGGCCAGCGCAATTCCAGCAGGATCTGGCGCGTCATCCCGTCACCGCCGCCGGACAACACCGCAAGCATGCCC
>JBATGJ010000117.1:0-33879 GCA_049665685.1 Gammaproteobacteria bacterium | reverse complement strand
CGGGTCACCGCATCGGTGATCCCGAGGTTGAGCATGGCATTGCTGAGGCCTCTGCCCATCAGGAACTCCAGCGACAGGTAGCAGACACGCCTCGCGTCTTTCTCTTCGTAGGCGAAGCGGGTTTCTTTCCAGCGCTCCATCAGCCTGTCTCGCACGGTGTAGGCGAGCGCTTCATACAGGTAGTGGCTTGTACAGTGCTGCTTGTCCCGGCCCAGGGTGCGGTTGTAATAGCGAAGAAAATCCTCATCGATGGCCTTTTTGCCCATCGCAAGGGGTGGTAATTCGGTCAGTTTCGGGTGCGGGGTAAAGGCACTGCGCAGGTCATTTTGCATAGCTGGGTAACCACTCCGGGAGTCAATTCAGGCAGCGGACACTTCGTCCAAATATCGCATCATACCGGAACATTGCGGCAGGATCTCTCGATGCTGGAACTCGCCAGCACCGCGCCATAGTCAGCGGAGGTGCGGATGATCGGCAATCCGCATGTGATGTTGCGGGCGCGACCAAAGCCGCTGTACTTGAGCACCGGCAGTCCCTGGTCATGGTACATGGCAAGTACGGCATCACTGTTCGCGATATTTGCCGCACTGAATTTCGTATCCGCCGGTAGCGGATCAACCAGGTCCATGCCTGCATTGCGCAGTGCCGAGTCAATGGTGTCCATGTCCGGCGGGTTGCAATAATTGGCAAATATATTGCATTCATTAATGTTATGGGCAATAAATCAGGTTCTGTTGGACAGCGTGGGCCCGACTCTATTGATCACATTATCAATCGCAGACATGGCTGCCTGATTTTTCACGTGCATCGGTCTGTTCCATATATGGCAGCTGTGGCATCATGCCGCGCATCTTTTCTCCACACTTTCTCATTCTCAGGATATCCGGATCGCTCGACATCTCCTGAGCAAAGGCCAAGGCCTTTTTATTGGCGGCATCACGCTCCCCGTTCGCGCACAGGGATTCAACCTCGGCCTGCAAAGTGTTCGTGCGTTGCTCCAGCGCCTCCATCTTTGACTGATCGACGCTTTGCATGCAATTTTGCATTTCCTGCATATGTTGCATCATGTTTTGCATATCCTGTTCACTCATGCCCTGGTAGTCCTGGGCGATCGATATGGCAGGGAATAACAGGAGAATAAAACCGGTTGAAATTTTCATGAGCTTACCTCTTCATTCCAGAATAAATCGATAATTCTACCGATAGTATATGTGCAATCGATGTGGCCGGCGAAATCGCGATCACGCCACGGCAGTCGATATACGGCACTTCATGTGATTACATCCGGTTTCTCGCGCCCGGTGTGTCGCCTGATCTGCGCTATCTCTTCGGCGATCCCGATCAGCTTATTCAGCGCCGTTTGGGTGTCCTGCTGCTGTTTGCTGACGTCCGCCTCGAATGCTTCCAGGTACAGGCGCAGCGTCGCGCCTGCCGTACCGGTACCCGAGAGGCGGAAAACGATGCGCGAACCGTCTTTGAAACCGATGCGAATCCCCTGCCGTTCGGACATGGAGCCGTCAATCGGATCAGTGTAGGCGAAGTCGTCCGCATAGACCACGACGAGCTCTTCCAGCCGGGAGCCGGGCAAGCCCGGCAGCCTGGCGCGCAGGTCATCCATCAGTGTCTCGGCCGCGGTTTTGTCCACATTCTCATAGTCGTGGCGCGTGTAGTAGTTTCGACCGAACTTCGCCCAGTGAGCGGTGATGATCCCTCTTACCGGTTCACCGCGCACCGCGAGCAGGTTCAGCCATGCGAGCACGGCCCACAGTCCGTCTTTCTCGCGCACATGACTGGACCCGGTACCGAAGCTCTCCTCGCCGCAAAAAGCGATACGCCCTGCGTCGAGCAGGTTGCCGAAGAATTTCCATCCGGTTGGCGTCTCGAAGCACTCGATGCCCTCAGCCCTGGCAACGCGATCGACCGCCTGGCTGGTCGGCATGGAGCGCGCCACGCCGGGAATACCGTCCCGGTAAGCGGGGAACGCCCGGGCGTTGGCTGCGAGTACGGCCAGGCTGTCACTCGGGGTAATGAAGCAATCGCGACCGAGTATCATGTTGCGGTCTCCGTCGCCGTCCGAGGCGGCAGCAAAGTCCACTCCGGTATCACCTGTTGTCATTGCCACCAGCGCGGCGGCATGCACAAGGTTGGGGTCGGGATGCCCGCCGCCGAAGTCTTCCAGCGGTATGCCGTTGATCACCGTACCCGCAGGCGCGCCGAGACGCTCTTCGAGAATGACCCTGGCATAGGGGCCGGTGACGGCGTGCATGGCGTCGAAGCACATGCGGAAGTCGCCTGCCAGTAGCTTGCGGATGGCAGGGAAATCGAATTGCTCGGCCATCAGATCTGCGTAGTCGGTCACCGCGTCGATGATCTCGATCTGCATGTTGCCAACCGTCAGGTTACCTTGCCTGTCCAGGTCGATCGGCTCGGCCTCAATAATGAGATATTCACGGATCGACCTCGTCCGGGCATAAATGGCCTCGGTGACCTTCTCCGGGGCAGGCCCGCCATTGGCAATATTGAATTTGATGCCGAAATCGCCTTCCGGACCGGCGGGATTATGGCTGGCCGAGAGGATGATGCCGCCCCGGGCGGCGTACTTGCGAATCACGCAGGAGGTGGCCGGCGTCGACATCAGTCCACCCTGGCCGACCAGGCAGCGCGCCACGCCGTTGGCAGCCGCCATGCGCAAAATGATCTGAATCGCCTCGCGGTTATAAAAGCGGCCATCACCACCCACCACCAGGGTGCCGCCTCGAACCTCGGGCTGGGAATCGAAGATGCTTTGTATGAAGTTCTCCAGGTAGTGTGGCTGCTGAAAGACGCGGACTTTCTTTCTCAGGCCCGAGGTCCCCGGTTTCTGATCGTCAAACGGGCTGGTCGTTATGGTCTGAATCGGCATAGTGTTTACACCTGAGTATTATCGGGTTTCATCACCACAACCCCCTGAAGTTACCTTCCGGGGGGATGGGCATCCGTGCCTGCGACAGCATGGTCAAAGCCTGAATATTCCTGCCTATCTCAAAGAGTCGGCGCGAAAGCGTATTGTACATGCCAGGACATGAGAACACTGGTTCGACTTAAGCTTGCAATGCGCTGCGCGCGGTATCCCCTCAGCTTGCCAGATAAATGTTTTTCGGCGGTCTGGTAACAGGCAGGCCGACACCATTCGCGCAGCCTGCCCGGTTTTGCAGGCAGTAGATTGTGCCTGCACTAATATGAAGCATGCGCCTGCCGTCCGCTCCGGGCGCAACTGGCTATGAACTCGTCCGGGCGCGATAGAATCCGCTGGACATACAGGAGCCCTGACGGTTACGGTAATGCTCCGCTCCGAACGACGGGCATCAACTCAGAGAGTGTTTATGTCAGAATCAGCGGCTCCCAATCCCCTGCGTACCGGTCTGGAGGAGGCGCAGGTGGCACAACCCTGTACGCTGGTAATTTTTGGCGGTGGTGGTGATCTGTCGCGTCGCAAACTGTTGCCCGCTGTCTACAACCAGGTGATTGACGGTGCCCTGCCGGCCAATTTTGCTGTCCTGGGAGTGGCTCGCGAGGAATTTGACGATGTGTCTTATCGGGAGTTTGCGCGCGAGGGCATCGAACGCTTTTCCCGTCAGTCGCTGGATCCACGCCACTGGCCGGATTTCGAGCGTATGCTGCACTTCGAACAGGGTTCTTTTGACGATCCGGATACCTATGCTCGCCTCAAGCAGCGGCTGGAAGAAATCGAACCGGCTTTTGGCATACCCGGTAATCGGGTGTTTTATCTTGCGATCCCGCCGGCCCTGATTGAAACCTGCGTGCAACAGCTCAATGCTGCCGGTCTGGTGCAGCCCGTCGGGGACGACGTTCCATTTTCCCGCATCATTGTTGAAAAACCCATTGGTCGAGACCTGCAAAGCGCACGTCAGGTCAACACTATACTGGGGAGTAATTTCGATGAAAGACAGATCTTTCGCATTGACCATTATCTGGGCAAGGAAACTGTTCAGAATATTCTGGTGATGCGTTTCGGCAATTCGATTTTCGAGCCATTATGGAACGCCAAACACATCGATCATGTGCAAATCACCGTGGCCGAGGAAGAGGGCGTGGGAACCCGTGCCGGCTATTACGACCGGGCGGGAGCATTGCGGGACATGGTGCAGAATCATATTTTACAGTTGCTGACCCTGATTGCGATGGAGCCGCCCTGGGCCATGAGAGCCAATGTGATTCGGGATCACCGCCAGGATGTACTGAACTGTATGCGTCCGATTACTCCCGAGACAATCGACAGCAGTGTTGTACGCGCCCAGTATGGGCCGGGCTTCCACCATGGCGAAGATGTGCCAGGCTACCGACGCGAGTCAGGGGTCGCACAGGATTCCACGACCGAGACCTATGTGGCCCTCAAGGTGTTCGTGGATAACTGGCGCTGGGCCGGAGTACCCTTTTATATCCGCACGGGAAAACGGATGCCCAAGCGTGTCAGTGAAATCGCCGTGTATTTCAAGAGCGTTCCGCCGATCCTGTTCAATGCCGATGCCGACCATCCACTGGAGTCGAACGTCCTTGCGCTGAACATTCAGCCGAATGAGGGTCTGTCGCTGCGCATTGCCACCAAACTGCCGGGACCCAAGGTGAGAATTTACCCGGTAAAGATGGATTTCCGTTACGGTTCTACCTTCGGCGACCAGTCGCCGGAAGCCTACGAACGCCTGCTGCTGGATGTAATGGCGGGAGATGCAACCTTGTTTATGCGGCGCGATGCCGTGGAAGCGTCCTGGATGTTTATTGAAGATATTCTCGAGTCATGGGAGAGCAGTCACACCCGCTGGCTCCCCGAGTACAGCGCCGGGACCTGGGGACCGCTGGAAGCGGACCGCCTCATCGAAAGCAAGCGGCGCAAGTGGCGGCTGCTGTGAGTGAAGGCTCCCAGCTCCTGTCTAACCTCCCGCGGAGGGCGGATGCCGCGTGCATTCAGCATGAACTGGATGGATTGTGGGAATCACTTTACCAGGACCTGAGCGAGGGGCAGGCGGTAACCCGGGCCTGCATGTCCAATCTGATTATCTATTGCGATGCGGATGAGCATAGCGAGGAAATCGAGCGCGATATTCCTTCCATTGTCCAGACGCATCCTGCCCGTGTCATTTTGTTAACCGGGCAGGGAGAGACGTCCGAGCCCGGTATCGAAGTGTATATTTCCGGCCACTACTGCGCATTGAGCAGTGGATGGCAAGTCTGTGCCGAACAGATTCGTGTGATTGCAGACAGCGCATCAGGCCGACGTTTACCTTCCGTCACGCGTGCGCACCTCGTGGGCGACCTGCCAACCACGCTATGGTGGGCTTCCCGGCAGCCGCCACCTGTTGCCGGAAAGTTGTTTTACAAACTCGCCGACATGTCCGATCAGATAATTTATGACAGTACCGGCTGGACGAATCCATCGAAAGGCATGCAGGCCATGACACGCTGGGTCGGGGCCGAGCGCAATGAATACATCATCCACAGTCTTGCCTGGCGACGCCTGAAGCCATGGCGCAGCCTTCTTAGCCAGGTACTCGACCCTGTTATTCAGCCCGGTGCGCTGGAGGGGGTCACACGCGTAACCATCGAACATGGCCCTCATGCCCTGGCGGTGGCCTCGTTGCTGCTCGGCTGGCTGGCATCACGACTGGCCTGGAAGCCGACTGACGGTAAAGTTACTCCCGGCAAGCAAACCTTGTGGCATTTTACGGCCTCCGGTCGACAAATCCCCGTGACCATCAGGCGTCTTCCCGAGGGCGAGCCCGCCCCTCACCGTGTGCACTGGCACTGGCACGATGCGTCTGGAGAGCAGACCGTCGTGTTTGCCGATCTTGGTAACGAACGCATCGGAATTCTAAAAGAGGAATCAGATGTTCCGGTACGGGTGATTTCTGCTCCGGAGCTGAAACGCAGTGAACTGGTGTCGGCGCAGCTGGCATATCGCACACGAGACAAGGTTTTTGAACAGGCACTGGAAGTGATTAATGCCATGACGTCGGTCGTATAGACCTGTTTCTCTTGCGCCGTGGTGAGAAATGATTTTCACCAAGTATCTGCACGTTTAAGTAAAAAGGTAATGGTTGTATTGAATCAAGCGCATGATGCAGACCGGTTCACTGATATTTTGCTGCCGTGATGAACTGGCCGAAGGATTCGCACCAGACCACGACCGTGTTGAATGCAGCCGGATCGACAGATTCCGGCACCGGGACAACAAAATTCTCGAAGGTCCTGACATCGCCGACGTGCACCATCTCCTCTTTGCGCCTGATAAATTCAGCTTCCGTCTCAACGAACGCAGGTGACAGGTACAGCTTGTAGTCCGGTCCCGGGGCAATCCGGCCGTGCAGTGAGATGAATTGACGGCCGACTGACACCGTTCCCTCGCCCCAGTGCAGCAGGTCGCTGTCCGCAAGCTCACGTTTGAATTCCCCGGTAAATTCCGCCTGGCCAAGCGCCGCCGCCATCTCGGTGTTCGAGGGCGCCTCCGGTGCAGTCAGTATCGGCAATGCGTAGATCCCTGCAGCGAACCCGGCGGCTGCAACCAGCGTATGTGAAATGGCGAGTGTGAATAGTCTGTTCATGACATCTCCTGAATCAGTCGTATATCTGGTGTTGAAGAGGGATGCTGGAGGCGCGGGTCGTGTGTCGCACCAGGTTCGCCAGGCTGCGTTGTTGTTACCATGTACTGACTGTAATAGACAATTTATACAGGGATCTCCAGGTATAGGAATGACCTAATGCGTCCTTTCGATCATCTCAACCGCGGTGGCCAGCGCGGCCTCCAGGCTGCCGCTATCGGCGCGGCCGGTGCCGGCGAGATCGAGTGCAGTGCCGTGATCAACCGAGGTGCGGATAATCGGCAAGCCCAGGGTGACATTGATGGCGCGACCGAAACTTGCATGTTTCAGTACCGGCAGACCCTGGTCATGATACATGGCGAGGATGGCGTCACACTGTGCGATGCTGGCGGTGGTGAAGGCAGTATCGGCCGGCAACGGCCCATCGACATGCAAACCCTCGGCACGCAGTGCCTGCAGGGCGGGGATCATGATGTCCAGCTCCTCGCGACCGAGGTGCCCGCTCTCGCCTGCATGCGGATTAAGGCCGCAGACCCGGATGCGTGGCTGTTCAATACCGAAGCGTTTCACCAGATCGGCATGCAATATACGGATCACGCGTTGCAAGCGCTCCTGCGTGATCAGAGCGCTTACCCCGGCGAGCGGTACATGCGTGGTGGCCAGTGCCACACGCAGGTGTCCGGCGGCCAGTAGCATCACCACATGATCGGTGTGCGTGGCATTGGCAATGTACTCGGTATGTCCGCTGAACGGGATGCCGGCATCGTTGATGATGCCCTTGTGCACCGGCCCGGTGACCATGGCGGCGAAGCGGCCGGACTGGCAGCCCGCGATTGCACGGTCCAGGGTATCGAGGACATAGCGGGCATTCGCACTGTCCAGTATTCCGGCCTCGACCGGCGCGCGCAGTGCCACCGGCAGCACGCAGCATTCAGCGGCGCGTGTGGCGGCCGGCGTGCTGCCGGGTTCGAACAGGCGCAGCGTCAGTGGCAGGCTGAGTGCCTGGGCACGGGCCTGCAGCAGATCCGGATCGCAGATGACGACCAGTTCGATGTCGCGTGCCTGCTGTGCAAGCTGCACGCACAGATCGGGGCCGATGCCGGCCGGTTCGCCGGGCGTGATGGCAAGACGTGGACAGGTGGCGGGCAAGGGCGGATCGTCATCCGGGCCGGTCAGGAACCCTCGATGCGGTACTCGACGTAGGCCTCGTCACGCAGGCGCCGCAACCACAGTAACAACTCCTCGTCGTACTTGCGCGAGCGGATGAGATTACGCACCTTGTTGCGCTCGAATTCTTCCGTGTTGTCGTGCTCGCGGTATTCCATCACCTCAATCAGGTGCCAGCCATACCGGGTCTTGACCGGTGCGCTTAGTTCGCCCGGTGACAGGGAAATTACGACTTCCTCGAATTCGGGTACTGTCTCGCCGGGGCTGATCCAGCCAAGGTCACCGCCCCTGGCGGCCGAGACCGTGTCCTGTGAGTTGGCGCGGGCCAGATTGGCAAAATCCTCGCCGGCACGCAAACGGAGTTCCAGCTGCCGGATCCGTACCAGGTTTTCTTCCTCGCTGTTGACGAGATCCGGTTTCAGCAGGATGTGACGGACTTTGGTCTGACGCATGATATGGCGTTCGTCCCCGCGCTTTTCCACCAGTATGATGATATGAAAACCACCGGGGCTGTGGATGAGATCGGAAATGTCACCGACCTCCATTTGCTTGACTGGCTCGACAAACAGGTCGGGCATCTGGCCGATACTGCGCCAGCCGATATCACCACCTTCCAGCGCCGATTGCCCGTCCGACTCTGCAATCGCGAGTGCGCTGAATTCGGCGCCATTGCTTATCCGCGTGTGCAGGTCGCGCGCACGCCGTTCTGCAGCCTGGATCTCCTCCGGGCTGGCGGCGTCAGGAATGGACACGAGGATGTGCGACAGATGGTACTCGACATCGCCCATGCCACTGGCCTTGATCGAGGCCAGCAGGTTGTCTACTTCCTGGTCGTTGATCTTGATGCGGTTGCTGATCATCTGGCGACGTATTTCCTGGATGAGCAGCTGCTTGCGCAGGTCTTCGCGGAAGGCGTTGTAGTCAAAACCATCACGTTCGATGACCTTGCGGAAATCCGTCAGGGTCATGCCGTTATCGCGCGCCAGCTCCTGGATCTTGTCGTTTAGTGTGCTGTCATCGATTGTGCTGCCGGCACGTTCAGCAATCTGCAGTTGCAGTTTTTCCAGCACCAGCCGCTCCAGGACCTGGCTGCGCAATACATTTAGCGGGGGTACCGTTGTGTCCTTGGCCTGCAACTGTTTCTCGATAGCGGCAAGTGCCTGCTCCAGTTCGCTGGAGACGATGCTGCTGTCGTTCACAATGGCAACGATATAATTCAGGGATTGCCGCGATCCGGTTGTGTCGCTGTCCGGCTCGGCAGCCAGACACTTGCCCGTTCCCGATAGCAGGAAAACCAGGCATAGCAGGTGGAGATGCTTCATGAGAGAGAACCTGTTATTTATCAGTTGGTAGCCTGATAGCCAAGGATACCACGTTCAAGTGCATCGTCGACGCTGGCGCCGAGCTTGCCCAGGCCCTTCAGCTCGAGCTGGACGAACACGGTATTGTTACGTGACTGGCCGTCATTATTGATAAAGCTGCGGGCCAGCACCTGGATGCCCCAGCAGCAGCGCTCATAACCCAGACCCGCCAGCGCCTCGATAGTTTCACTGTCATCCAGGTCGTAGTACCAGCGCCCGACCGCGTGCCAGGCGCGGCCGATTGGCCACAGGAAGGAGACATCGGCCTGTTCCTGGATGTCATCGCGATAGCGGTAGCCGAGGTTCAGCAGGCGGCGTGGACCGGCACGGTATTGCAGATGGTAGTCGTTGCGCACTACCTTCGAGGTGTGCGGGTTCCACTGCATCTCAGCCCGGCCACGCCAGCGACGCGACAGGCCGACGATTACCTCGCCAATCAGGTCGGAGCTGTCCTCGGTGTCAACCGTCTCACCTGGCAGGGTGACGCGGCGGTCGCGGAAATACAGCAGTGAACCAAGACTGGCGCTGAGCAGCAGTCGACCACTGGCAGGATCCATGATGCGTGTCGACAGGGCGACGGCCAGCTGATTGGCATCACCCATGCGGTCAGGACCGCTGAAGCGGTTTTCGCGAAACAGTGACCAGAAGTTCTGGTCGTAGTTGTCGGTGTCAAAAATGGGCAGGTTGTCCTGATCCTTGTACGGGACATACAGGTAGAACAGGCGCGGTTCCAGTGTCTGGATGTAAGGCCGGCCACTCCAGCTGCCAGTCCGCTCGAATACCGTGCCCATATCCAGGGTGGCGATTGGCAGGGTGCGGTCCGGATCAGTCTCCACGCCGGGTGCGACATTGTCCAGCCAATAGGTGGTATAACGTATGCCGAGCGTCGGTCTGATGAACCAGCCGGGCCGTACCAGTGGCAGGCTGATGCGGGGAGTCAGGTCAAGTCGAGTGCCGGTGAGCAGACTGTTGTCACTGTGTTGGAAATAATTGAGTTCGGCATCTGCACTTGCCTGCAATCCAAAGAAGCGCCGGTCGGGTGCGGCGCTGAACACGATCTGCGGTAGTTGCTTGTAAGGCCGCTCGGGAGAGGTGATTAATTCATCCACGTTCTGGAAATCCTGTACGGTGATGCCGGCCGTCCAGCCGTCACCAAACCAGGTGGCCTGCGCGGTGCGCTCCAGGCTGGTCTGGCTGGTCTGAACCAGGGTGCTGCCCAGATCTTCAAAGTAGCTGGTGTCGGAGACATTGCTGGCCTCCACCCGGGTGGCCAGGCGCGGTACCGGGTTGCCGCGGTGCTGTATGCTGACCAGGCTGCGGTCCTGGTTTGAAAATTTCTTGTCGTGGGCTAGATATTCGCCAGAGATGCGGCCACTGCTGCGCCGGGTCAGGTAGCGGAATTCTCCTCCCAGCATGACACCACGGTCCGACATGAGGCGCGGTATCAGTGTCATATCTCGATCCGGGGCGATATTCCAGTACCAGGGCAGGCTGATATCCAGACCGGCCTCATCGGTGGTGCCGATTTTCGGGAACAGCAGGCCGGAATTGCGCCGGTCATCCAGCGGGAAGCTGAGGTAGGGCGTATACAGCAGTGGCACACCTTTGAGGGTGACCTTTGCGTTGCGCGCCACACCGCGACCCTTGCCCTGGTCGAGTTCAATTTTTTTCGCGGTCAGCAGCCAGTCCCTGTTACCGGGTGGGCAGGCCGTGTAGGCGGCCTTCTCGAGGTATTGCCGGGTCGGACCCTCAAAACCCAGCGTACTGGCATGACCGCGTGCATGCTCGCCGGGTACCGTAAAGGCGATGTTTTCCAGCCGGCCGCGTTCGGCCTGCGTTTCGATCAGCGCACTGTCGGCCGTGACCACCAGGCTGGGGCCCGCGATACGTACACCATCCCTGGCTGTGAGTTCGCCGCTGTCGCGCTGGTAGATAATGTTGGCGGCCTGCAGCTGCTGCTCGCCGAAACGGATGACGGCATCGCCGCTTAACGTGAATATGCGTTCACTACTGACATGGATACTGTCGGCCCGCAGGTCGACGGTATCGGGGTCGTCAATCCCGGCCAGGTGTTCGGGCAGCGGAGCAGGCGGACACAGTGACCAGCGTTGCTCCTCCACTGTCGGGATGGGGTCGTCGCCATTTCTATCGGCGACAGCGCTATCGCTCACTGCCTGATCGGGACCTGTAATGCCGGCGTCTGTGACCTCCGTTCCAGCGCTTTCACCAGCCGTATCTCCGGGGTCTGCAATGATGGCGTCTGTGACCTCCGTTCCAGCGCTTTCACCAACCGTATCTCCTGGGTCTGCAATGCTGGCGTCTGCGACCTCCGTTACAGCGCTTTCACCCGCTGTATCTCCGGGGTCTGCAATGACGGCGTTTGCGCTGTCTGGCGCAGTGGGTGAGGCTGGTGTGGAGGAATCGGTGTGCAGTACGGCGGCGGCATCCGCCTGCACGGACGCTGCTGTGGGCAACGTCGCTGCTGTTGCGGTGACCGGTTCTGCCGGCGTGGTTGGTGGCTCGGGCGTTTCCTCAACCGGCATTGAATTTGTCTCATTGACCGGTGTCTCTTCAATAGCGCCTGCCGGTGAAGCCTTACTGATACACTCCCACACGGCATCTGCCGGCTGTTTGCAATCCCAGGGACTGTCCGCCAGACCGGGGTGCGTGACCGGCATGAGCAGGGTGGCCAGGGTCAGGGCATGGATGCGCCGGTCAGTCACCGTACCTGTTTCCGGCCTGGAGAGTGAATCGTGAGGGAAATCAGGTAACTAATGGGCATTGAGGAAAAGTCTTGAGCTCTTTGTCTGATGACCGGCCCAATGGCGGGTGCGGGCTAAAATCGCATAGAATGCGTTTAACTTCAAATATTTTGTAATCAGTGTGTTAGCGAACAGCAAACGAATACAGGGTTACCTCCTGATGGTCCTGCTGGTGGTCGGCGCGGTGCTGTTGCTGACGGCCCCCGACCCCGAGCCACAGTTGCAGGAGGTGGCCGTTCCGCGTGTCTTCGTGACCCGCGTGGACCTGCATGATCTGGTGCCCACGGTAACCGTCAGCGGGCGGCTCGACCCTGCGCGCAAGGCGGCGCTCCATTTTGAACTGTCCGGACAGATCAAGGAGCGTGCCGTGGAGCCGGGCCAGGCGGTTGCCGCCGGTGATCTGCTGCTGGCGCTGAGCGCGGGTGACTATACCGATGCACTGGCAGAGACCGAGGCACAGCTGGTTCAGGAAACCCGCAACATCAGCCGGGACCGCGAGCTGCTGAAGCTCGCCCGGGAAAACTACGCACTGCAGAAAAACGATCTCGTCCGTATGGAACAGCTGGGGGCGGATTCGCTGGTCTCCAAATCACGCCTCGACGAGGTGCGTATCCAGCTGATCCGGCTGGAGTCGGAGGTGGCGCAACTCAAGGCGAGCACCGGCTCGGCGGACGCACGCATTGCGCTGAAGCAGGCCGCGCGAAACCGCGCGGCACGCAACCTTGAGCGCACCAGGCTGCAGGCGCCGTTCGCCGGTACCGTGAATACCGTCACCGCGCAACGCGGCGACTATGTCACACCCAGCCAGACCGTTGCCGAGCTGGTCGATGCCAGTGCGCTGGACCTGTACGTGGAGGTGCGGGGTGACGTGGCGCAGTCGTTGACACAGGGGCAGGCCGTGGCGGTCACTGTCAACGGCAATGAAACGCAGGGCGAGGTGATTGCACTGCAGCTTGATCCTGATCCGGTGACCTTTACGCATGCCCTGCGGGTGCGTCTGGCCGGTAACCATGCGCATCCCGGCCAGGTCGCGCAGGTGCGTCTGCCACTGCAGGCCCAGCAGGGCGTGACCGCGATCCCGGCAACCGCGGTCCTCTTCGAGGAGGGCGAGACCTTCGTGTTCCGCGTCAGCGATGACACGCTGGAGCAGGTCGCCGTCGAACTTGGCAGCCGCGTTGATCGCTGGCAGGTCGTACTGCAGGGCATCCGACCGGATGACATCGTGGTGACCCGCGATGTCGCGGCGCTCAGCAATGGTCAGCAGGTGACGACCGAAATGACGCCGGCCGCTGCCGTGGCCGGTGTGCGGCGCGCCGAGTAAACGCGCCCGCTTCCTGAACCATGTGGCTGATCCGCTTTTCCATCCGTAACCCGCTGGTTACCAACCTGTTGCTTGGCATTATCCTCATCATGGGCGTGCTGGCCTGGCGCTCCATGCCGCAGGAAATGTTCCCCAATATCGAGCTCGATGCCGTCAGCATCAATGTCGAGTTCGAAGGTGCGTCACCCGAAGAGGTCGAGCGTCAGGTCAGCATCCCGATCGAGGAAGAATTCGAGGGTATGCCCGAAATTGATGTGCTGACGTCCACCAGCAGCGAGGGTATGGCATCGGTCATGATTACCCTCAAGTCGGGTACCAATGTGGACCAGTACATGCGCGATGCGCAGACCGCACTCGACCAGATCACTGACCTGCCGGACGAGGCGGAAGAACCCGAGCTGGTGCGGATGAAGGCGCGTTTTCCGGTGATCAGCATGAGCCTGTACGGTGATGTCTCGCGCGGTTACCTGTATGAGCAGGCCGACCTCATCAAGCAGCGCATGGCGCAGATTCCGGGTGTAGCCAGCGTCGGCCTGGCCGGTAACCGCGAGTGGGAGATCTGGATCGAGGTCAACCCGTTCGACCTGGCAGCGCACCAGGTGTCACTCAACCAGGTCATGGCCGCGGTACGCGGCAACCTGCGGGATCTGCCGGGCGGCTCATTGAAGGCGCGCGAGGGCGATATCCTGCTGCGAGGCAAGGGGGTCGCGCCGGACCCGAACCAGATTGCGGGCATCTCGGTGCGCAGTAACGACCGCGGCGGACAGCTGCGCCTGGGCGAAGTGGCAAATATCGAATTGCGGCTGGAGGAGGCGCGTACTATTGGCCGCTTCAACGGGCGGCCGTCGGTCAACATGACGGTGACCAAGACCGCGGATGCCTCCACCATTGATGTGGCGGATGCCGTCTATGCCTTCGCTGATGAATTGCGCAGTGAACTGCCCCCCACGCTGGAAGTCGGCCTGTTCAACGATCTGTCCAAATACGTCAAGAACCGGCTCAACACGGTCAAGTCCTCAGGACTGGTCGGTCTGACCCTGGTGCTGCTGTCGTTGTACCTGTTTCTGAACTTCCGGGTGGCGCTGATCACGGCCATGGGTATCCCGGTGTCCTTCCTGGTGGCGGTCGTGGCGATTTACTATCTCGGTTACACCATCAACATGATCTCGCTGTTTGCGTTCCTGATTGCGCTGGGCCTGATCGTCGACGACGCCATCATCGTGACGGAGAATGTCTACCGGCACATGGAGGCCGGCAAACCGGCGGCCGAGGCGGCCCGCGTGGGCGCGCACGAGGTGCTGTGGCCGGTTCTGGCGAGCACCGCGACCACGGTAGCGGCGTTCATGCCGATGTTTGCCATTACCGGTGTGATGGGTGCATTCATCGCCGTGATACCGGTGGTGGTCAGTGCATCGCTGATGGGTTCCCTGTGGGAGGCCTTTGCAGTGTTGCCTTCACATTCCGCCGAGCTGCTGCACGCGGGCAAGAATGCGCCGCAAACCCGTGAGCGACGCGTCGACTGGAGTCACCTGCTGCAGCGCTACCTCGGTTGGCTGCGCTGGTCACTGGACAACCGTTACTTCGTCACGCTGTTCTCGGTCGGCCTGCTGGCCGTTACCCTGATTTTTGCCTCGACTCGTATCCCGTTCCAGCTGTTCGACAATGTCGATGTCGGTCAATTCTTCATAAATGCCGAGGCACCGCAGACCTACAGCCTTGAAGACACGGACAAACTGGCGAAGGCAATGGAAACGATTATCCTCGATTCACTGGCTGATGAGGAGCTTGACAGTCTGCTAACGAACGTAGGCGTGACCTTTATCGATTTCAACCGTTTCCAGGTGGGGAGTCATTACATCCAGCTGGTTGTCGATCTCGAAAAGGCTAAACCCGAGGGCATAATCGAGCGCTTCATTTCGCCGCTGGTGAGTCTCAGGTTCGAGTGGGATGGCAGCCGTACCCGTGCTACGGAAGACATCATCAACGAATTACGTGAAAAACTGCAGGCCGTTGCCGGCGTGCGGCGCCTCTCCATCCAGCGTCCGCAGGGAGGACCGGCCGGCGCGGATATCGAGGTGGGTATCAGTGGCAGTGACGTAAATATCCTGCGTCACAAGGCCAACGACATCGTCAGTTATCTCCAGCGCCTGCAGGGCGTGCACGATGTACGACAGAATCTCGAGACCGGCAAGCTGGAATACCAGTACTCGCTCAACGCACGAGGCAAGGAGCTGGGTCTGCAGCAGACTGACCTGGCCGCGGCCGTGCGCACCGGTTTTCTTGGTGTGGAGGCCGTGTATGTGACACGTGGCAACAAGCGTATACCGGTGCGCGTGATCTACCCGGAGGCGATTCGCGAGACCAGCGATCTCGGCCGCCTGCCGCTGGTGCTGGACGACGGGCGGCTGGTCTATCTGGGTGACGTGGCGACGGTGACGACCGGGCGTGGTATGAATACCATCAGCCGCCGTGATACACAGCGTCTCGGCATCGTGACGGCCGAGGTGGATGGCCAGGTCACCACGCCGCTGGAAGTCACCGAGCTGGTGCGCAAACAGTTCGCGGACATCGACAAGGAACTGCCCGGGTATGAACTGCTGTTTCTCGGCGAGAAGAAAGATGCATCCGAGTCATTCAGGGGCATGAAGGATGCGTTGCTTATCTCGGCGGCCATCATCTTCATTATCCTCGCTGCGCTGTTCCGTTCGATGCTTGATCCGCTGGTGGTAATGGCCGCCATCCCGTTCGGCATGATCGGTGTCGTTTTCGGACATATGCTGTTCGATTACAACCTGCAGTTCCTGTCGGCGATTGGCTTCCTGGCGTTGACCGGTATTGTCGTCAACGATTCACTGATCCTGGTCAGTTTTGCCAAGCGCATGCGCGGCGAGGGCATGGCGCGCGACGCGGCCATGCTGGAGGCAGGTCGCGTACGCGTGCGTCCGATCATGCTGACCAGTATCACCACCTTCCTCGGTATCTCGCCGTTGATCTTTTTCGCCACCGGGCAGACGGCGTTTCTTTCGCCAATGGCCGTGAGCCTGGGTTTCGGGCTGTTATTCGCCACCGGGATCATCCTCATTGTCATCCCCTGCATGTACCTGATGGCCGATGATCTGCGGGAATGGACCCGCGCACGGGTACGTGAGGTGTTCCCGCCAGTGGAAGAGGTGTAGGGCGGAATTGCATGTGAAACATGCCTCGCGCAAAGACGCCAGGGCGCGAAGCAAGAAACTGTCATAGAGAATTCAGAGAAATATATTTGCAGAGAATATAATTCTTTTTCAGTAGTCATTCCCGCGCAGGCGGCCCCGGCCTTGATTGGTGACAATTATCTGCTCAGATGGTGCTTGATCATTATCCAGAGTAGAATTCAGATTCTGTAAAAGTAGTTTCATAACAAGGGGAAACGACTTTGCCCGAACGCCTCGACGCCCTGAAACGCTGGCTGGAATCCGAACTGGAATTCCGTGACTACACCATCAATCCCGCCTCGAGCGATGCCAGTTTCCGCCGTTATTTCCGCGTGACGCACAACGGTGAAAATTTCATCGTCATGGATGCCCCGCCGGAGCAGGAGGACTCGGGTCCGTTTATTACTGTGTCGAAGCTGTTCTTCGATGCCGGCCTTAATGTACCCGAGGTGATCGATGCAGACCTCGACCAGGGATACCTGTTGCTGTCTGACCTGGGTTGTGAAGCCTATCTTGGCGCGCTATCAGCGGATACCTGCGAGCGTCTGTACGGCGATGCGCTGGCGGCACTGGTCGTTATCCAGGCCTGCGCAACCGGTGATCTGCCACTGTATGATCGCGCGCTGCTCACGAGTGAGATGGAGCTGTTTCGCGAGTGGCTGGTCGGCAAACATCTGGGTATTACACTGACATTATCACAGCATGAGATGCTTGATGACACGTTTGCACTACTGGTTGCCAATGCCCTGGCACAACCGCGTGTCTGTGTGCACCGTGACTATCATTCACGCAACCTGATGGTCGCGCAGAAAAACAATCCCGGTATTCTCGATTTCCAGGATGCGGTACTCGGGCCGGTGACCTACGATCTCGTGTCGCTGTTACGTGACTGCTATATCAAGTGGCCAGAGTCGCAGGTAGAGGAGTGGGCGCTGGGTTACCAGCAGCTCGCACTGCAGTCCGGTATCCTGCGCGAGGAACATGATGACCCCGAGCTGTTCCAGCGCTGGTTTGACCTGATGGGTGTGCAGCGGCACCTCAAGGCGGCCGGTATCTTCGCGCGTCTCAACCACCGTGACGGCAAGTCCGGCTATCTGGATGACATACCGCGCACGCTAAGTTATGTGGTCGGGATATGCAGACGTTACGATGAGCTGTGCGGGTTAGGCGAATTGGTCAACAACTATGTAATGACCGGCTTTCAGCATGATTGAAGTGGTATCAGGCATGCACCGACCAGTATGAGCTGTCAATCAGCTGGTTTGTCGACCTGCCGGGGGAGATCTGGCTGCCATGATATTGCGGTAGCCTGCTGCGCAAGGCGTGGTCAATGGCCGCAGCTGGCTGATTTTCTTCGTGGTATGTTTCTGCCTTGCGTTCAGTGCATTCTACGAACTGATCGAGTGGGGCGTAGCCGTATTGAGCGCACAGGCCGCCGAGTCGTTTCTTGGTGCACAGGGTTGCGTATGGGATACGCAAACCGACATGGCGTTTGCGCCGCTCGGCGCAATACTGTCGCTGCTGTTATTGAGCAGGTATCATGACGACCAGTTGAGATCACTGCGGCCAGGATACAATCGCCCATGAAAAAACAGGTCTTTCCCTGGATTGCACTGAGCCTGGGGCTGCTGCTCATGGTCACTCTGCTGGGTGCGGGTGCGCTGCGCCCGGCAGACGAGTATGGGCTGCCGCTGTTGACGATGTTGATCGTTGCCGAATTCGGCTTTTTCCTGACTGCTATCGGCGCCGGTATTGGTAGCAGTGTCCTGTCGAAACAGGGTCTCCGCATCAGCCTGCTGATTACCACGCTGGCCTGTGTCCTGCTGGCTGTCGGCTTCCTGTTCCTCGGCCTGCACCTGTGGCCGGGGAGGTTCCCCGCCCTGTAAGCCTGTCCATGCAAGCCGGCCCGCCTGTCCTGTATTCATTCCGGCGCTGTCCCTATGCCATGCGGGCCCGCATGGCCATTCGCTCCAGCGGTTTGACGGTCGAGTTGCGCGAGGTTGACCTGCAAGAGATGCCGGCGGCATTACTGGCCTGTTCGCCAAAAGCTACCGTGCCGGTCGTGGTGTTGCCTGATGGCAGGGTGATCGAGGAAAGTCGCGACATCATGGACTGGGCCCTGTCACATTGCGATCCGCAGGGCTGGTTGCCGGCGACTGAGGTGGCGCGGGCCGAGGCCGGCGTGTTGCTGGACGAGAATGACGATGTCTTCAAGGCTGACCTGGATCGTTACAAATACGCGGTGCGCTACCCTGAGCATCCGGCGGAGTATTACCGTGCACAGGGCGAGCGTTTCCTGGCGATGCTGGAGACGCGTCTTGCTCAACAGACTTGTTTGGCGGGTGAGCAGGCGGGTCTGGCCGATATCGGGATCTTTCCATTCGTGCGCCAGTTCGCCTTTGTCGACAAGGCCTGGTTTGATGAAGCACCCTATCCCGGACTGCAGCACTGGCTTGCCTGCCTGCTTGAATCGGAGGACTTTGCAGCAGTGATGCAGAAGTACCCGCCGTGGCATGAGGGGGATGCGATTACGCTGTTTCCGTAACAAAAAGTCATGCAGGAGCGCCTTGCAGGCGTTCGCGGGAATGACGTGAGAGGAGTTCTCCAGTCCTGGTGTTCTCTGTGTTCTCTGTGGTGATTTGTTATTGTTTCTTTGCGTCCGGGCGCGAGCATTATTGACAGGTAAGGCCGCCCATCGCGGTATCTCATATATAATCCTCACAATGGCCAATCCCGTCCTGTTCTCTATCATCGAATCTCCTGCACACCGCGATTTCTCCGCGCTGTACCGGCGGCTCGGTATCGAAGAGCACAAGCTGGGATCCATGCGCAAGGCAATCAGTGCGCTGAAGGAGACAGTGCCGGACTTCGTGGTGGCCGAGTTCATCTACGGCTATGGCAACAATTATGCAGGGGTGAACGTTTGCAATCTTGACGTGTTTTTATACAGCCTGCAGAAATACACGCACGAAACCCGTATCATCGTCCTGGTTGACCGCAGCGAGCTGCAGCACGTGGACAAGCTGGCCGCACTGTTCACCCTGCATGCCGTGCTGCCGTTGCCGGTCAGCGAGCAGGACCTTGAACAGGCGCTGGCGTCCTGATGACAGATCATGCAGTGAGGATATATGCAGACTACAGATATAGTGCCGGATGACAGGATCGGTGTGTTGGTGGCCAATCTTGGCACGCCGGATTCACCCGCGCCGCGCGATGTACGGCGCTACCTGAAGCAGTTCTTGTGGGATCCACGGGTGGTCGAGCTGCCGCGGCCGGTCTGGTGGCTGGTGCTGAATCTCATCATCCTCACTACACGACCACGCCGTTCCGCGAAAGCCTATGCAAAGATCTGGACGGACGAGGGTTCGCCGTTGCTGGTCATTTCCGAAAAGCAGCAGGCGGCACTGCAGGCGGCGCTGCAACAACTGTACGATGGCCGCGTCACGTCGGCGCTGGCCATGTGCTACGGCAATCCCTCGATATCCGCTGGTCTGGCCGAGCTGCGTGCGGCCGGTTGTCGCCGGATCCTGGTGCTGCCGCTCTATCCGCAGTACTCGGCCACGTCGACCGCGGCCGTGTTTGACGCGGTGTATGCGGAAATGCGCCGCTGGCGTGCCGTGCCTGAACTGCGTTTCGTGAACGATTATTTTGATAATGACGCCTACATTGGTGCGCTGGCCGACAGCGTGCGTCGTTATCAGTCCGTACACGGCATGCCGGACCGGCTGCTGATGTCGTTTCACGGTATACCGCAGGAGTATGCCGATGCCGGTGACCCCTACCCGTGTCAGTGCGAGGTCACGGCCATGCTGCTGGCGAAGGAGCTCGAACTGAATGCCTCGCAGTGGCAGTTCAGTTTTCAGTCCCGTCTCGGGCCGAAGGCCTGGCTCAAGCCGTATACCGACAAAACGCTGGAGGCCCTGCCGGGCGAGGGCGTGAAAAACGTGCAGCTTATCTGCCCGGGCTTCAGTGTTGATTGCCTGGAGACGCTCGAGGAGGTCGCCATGGAGAACCGCGATGTGTTCATGGAGGCCGGTGGCGAGCACTATGCGTATATCCCCTGCCTGAATGATGAAAGTGCACACATCGACATGCTCGCCGGCCTGGTTGGGCGGCACCTGCAGGGGTGGCTTGAGGAATGAAGGCGATGATCCTGGCGGCGGGGCGTGGCGAACGCATGCGACCCCTGACCGATGACACGCCCAAGCCGCTGTTGCGGATCGGCGGACAGATGCTGATCGAACACCACATCCATGCGCTGGTCCAGGCCGGCATCACCGAGCTGGTGATCAACCATGCGCACCTCGGGGAGCAGATCGTCCGTGCGCTGGGTGATGGTAATGCCTATGGTGTCGCCATCAGTTACTCGCCCGAAGCCGGTGGGGCACTGGAAACCGGCGGTGGCATCCACCATGCGTTGCCACTGCTTGGCGATGCACCGTTTATCGTGGTGAATGCCGATATCTGGACCGATTACCGTTTCGACAAGCTGCCGGAGGCGCCAGTGGGGCTGGCGCACCTGGTGATGGTGGACAATCCGGAACACCGCCCGGAAGGGGACTTCTCGCTGTCGAACGGCCAGCTCTCGCAGCAGGGCCCGCACATGCTGACCTTCAGCGGGATCGGCGTATACCGGCCTGCACTGTTTGCTGACTGTGCGCCCGGCGCCTTTCCGCTGGGTCCGCTGTTAAGGGCCGCGATGGACCGGGAGGCGGTGACTGGCGAGCACTTTACCGGTCGCTGGTTCGATATCGGTACGCCCGCGCGGCTGGCCGCGGTCAATGACGTGGTGATCAACCTGCAGTAATAATGTCGGGCAACGGATTCGGGTAAGACTTATCCATTACCGGGGATGACTGCACAGGTGCGTAGTTTTGAACGATCACAGACCGGAATGAACACTGATGGAGCAACAACATTTGCTCCCCTCACCCCGCCCCTCTCCCGCAGGGAGAGGGGGATAACGAAGTAACGAGCTGCTTGTATGGGACAGGAAATAGAAGCCACACAATTCAGTCCGGAGGACTTCGAGCGGTTTGCCACTCGCCTGCAGGCAGAGACCCGGCTGCTGGAGGAGTGGTTTCGGGAAGGCGCCTTTTCCGCGCGTGATCGTATGGGCGGTTACGAGCTGGAGGCCTGGCTGGTAGATGACGCATCGTGCCCCGCACCGGTCAATGATGTCTTCCTGAAGGCGCTCGATGACGCCATGGTGGTGCCCGAGCTGGCACGTTTCAATGTCGAGCTGAACGATCATCCACAGCATCTGTGGGGATCGGCGTTCAGTCGTTTCGAGGCCAGCCTCGGCTCGACCTGGCAGCGGTGTGTGAAGGTTGCCGAGGAAATGGATGCACACCTGATGATGATCGGCATCCTGCCGACGGTGCGGGAGGAAGAGCTCAGTCCCGAAAACATGTCTGGCCTGAAGCGTTACCGTGCACTCAACGAGCAGGTGCTGCGCTTGCGCGAGGGTCGGCCGCTGGAGCTCGATATCAACGGTGTCGAGCACCTCAAGACGGATCAGCACAGCGTGATGCTGGAGGCGGCAACGACCTCGTTCCAGCTGCACCTGAAGGTGCGCCCGACGCGCGCAACGCGGGCCTTCAATGCCTCGATCATCGCCTCGGCCCCCATGGTGGCGGTCGCGGCCAATTCACCGTATCTGTTCGGCCATGACCTGTGGAGCGAGACACGCATTCCGCTGTTTGAGCAGGCGGTCTCGGTCGGCGGCCTGGCGGGCGCCAGTCACGGGCCGTTACGGCGCGTGACCTTCGGCTCGGGCTATATACGCGAGTCCATGCTGGAATTGTTTATCGAGAATGAACAGCACTACCCCACACTGTTGCCGATGTGCTACCAGGAAGGGCTGGAGCAAATGATGCACGTACGGTTGCATAACGGCACCATCTGGCGCTGGAACCGGCCGCTGATCGGCTTTGACTATGACGGACTGCCGCACCTGCGCATCGAACATCGTGTGGTACCCTCCGGCCCGAGTGTGCCGGACATGATTGCCAATGCGGCATTCTATTTTGGCCTGGTGCAGTCGCTGGCGACACAGGATATCCCGCCGGAGCAACGCCTGCCGTTTGCCACGGCGCGTGATAATTTCTATGCGGCGGCACACCACGGCCTCGACATAAACGTTACCTGGCTGGACGGGCATCGCAGCACCGTACGCAACCTGGTGCTGGACCTGCTGTTGCCCCTGGCGCGTGCCGGGCTGACACAGCTGGAAATCGACGCCCATGACATTGATCGCTATCTGCAGATCATCGAGATGCGCGTGGCGAGCGGGCAGACGGGTTCAGCCTGGCAGCGTGGCTGGGTGGCCCACCACGGCCGGGATTTTACGGGCCTGACCGCGTCCTACCGTGAGCAGCAGGAGCGCGGGCACCCCGTGCACGAGTGGTCATTGGGCTGAGCAGGAATGACGAAGATAGCGTATTTTATAGCACATATACGCCATTAATTCGAACAATAGACACATATAGGCGTAGATAGATACAATTCACCATGTTGAATGAACTAGAGACCCTTCCGACAGGCATCCTGGACACCCCGGTCGAGGGGCTGGCGGAACTGCTGGGTGGCCCGACGCTGGTGCATCTGCCGGGCCGGCACCCGTTACCGCTGTTCCTCACCGTGCTGTCGCACGGCAACGAGAGTACCGGTTTTTACGCCGTGCAGGACCTGCTGAGGACCTATCGCGACCGGGAGCTGCCACGGGCCCTGTCGATCTTTTTTGGCAACGTGATGGCCGCTGAGCAGGGCTTGCGCATGCTGGACGGCCAGGCCGACTACAACCGGGTGTGGCCAGGGAGCCTGGATACCGAGAGCCCGGAAGCACTGATGATGCAGCAGATCGTCGACATCATGCGCACGCGCAGGGCCTTTGCCAGCCTCGACATACATAACAATACCGGCATCAATCCGCACTACGCCTGCATCAACCGGGTCGACAACCAGTTTCTGCAACTGGCCGCGTTGTTCAGTCGGACCGTGGTGTATTTCATCCGCCCGCTGGGGGTGCAGTCGATGGCCATGTCGACCGTTTGCCCGGCCGTGACTATCGAGTGTGGCAAGCCCGAGCACGAGTACGGCATGACGCACGCGCGTGACTATATCGACGCCTGCCTGAAGTTGTCCGAGCTGCCGCAGCACCCGGTAGCCTCCCATGATGTGGACCTGTTTCACACCGTGGCCATCGTCAAGATACCCGCGTCGATGAGCTTCGGCTTTGGCGATGCCGATGCGGACCTGCAGCTGCTCTCGGATATCGATCACCTGAATTTCCGCGAACTGCCGGCGGGCAGCCGGCTGGGCTGGCTGCGCGACGGAGTGGATGGGGAGCTCGATGTGCGCGACGACAATGACCAGCCGGTGTTCGCGCGTTACTTCACCATCCAGGACGGCGTACTTGCCTCGGCGAGCCCCTTCATGCCTTCGATGTTCACGCTGGACGAACGCGTTATCCGCCAGGACTGCCTCGGTTATTTGATGGAGCGGCTGCTGCCGGAGTAGGGTCGGTCGTCAGCCGGTGCAGGAGCGGGCCGACTGGATGACCGTCTTCAGCGTCTGCATCAAGGTCCACCACCGCTGCCCCTGCAGGGCGGGCAGGGCAGGCTATTCGTTTTTCAGAATGGCGCCGGTGATGGCGCCGGCCACGATTGACTCGACCAGCACACCGGCAAACCAGCTGACTGCCAGCGTCATGGGAATGGGCATGTAGGTATAGGAGCCGAAGCCCATCGAAACGCCCGACGCCAGACCGAACAGGGTGCCGTAGAGGATGCCCGAGGACAGCGACCTGCGTGCAACCAGCAGTGCAAAGATCAGCACGAAACAGACGGTGAAGACCAGTGTGACCGCATACATGAGTGGTATGCTCATCTCGTCCATCGGGCGCCACAGTTCGGCGGTGGCCTCATAGGTAGATGCCAGCAGTACGCCATGAATGGCAAAGTCCAGTGCGGACCATGCAATGAAGACCGCAACAATCGTCAGCAGCATTCGGATTACCATGTTTCTTTCTCCACTATTGTGAGGTGTTCTGTACTGCAGTAAGCAATATCATTGCGCGTCCCTGTTCACGTGTTCGGTTCAGTCATGTCCGCATTGACAGGCTGCTGTCAGTAATCGAGCGGCCGATTGCGGGTCAGACCTGGCGGTCATGAACGTCATCTTCCGGTCGACCATAACGCTTGGCGGTCAATGACAGGACAAACAGGGCTCCGCTGAGCAGCACGATCGCACCGGAGATAGTCAATAGCAGGTAGAGGTGGAAACTGTCCGCTACCTTCTGCACATCAATGACCAGGTGCCGGGAAAGGGCTGTGATGGCGATGAAAATCAGGAACTGGACGGGCAGTCTGTGCGTCTTGAAATAAATACCGATCATGGCGCCCAGTTCGAGGTAGATAAACAGCAGGAGGATGTCCTTGAGTGCGGCATACCCCTTTTCCATCATGCCGATGTATTCATAGACTGCGGACCAGACAACGGTTGCGCCGATGATAAACAGCGCCAGGTAGTGAAAAGTGTCGACCAGGATACTGCCGATTTTCTGGATCTTTTCCGCCGCGTCATTCATATGCGCTACCTGAAACCAAGATGCTGGATACATGTGACCACGGCAGCCTGCATCAGGCGCCGCGAATCTGTGCCTTGGGCGATACTATATGACATTAATGCGGGTGTGGTAATAGCACCATCCTGTTCCTGCGGTTGACCTCCCGATCGAGCTGACTGGTTCGTGCGCGGCCGCCAATCCACAGCCGGGACATCGGCTACACAGCCTGCCCGTGAAATTTTGCCTCCCGTCATTATAGCCAGCGGCGGTATCGAAACCCCAAATCAAGCGCTTGATGATTCAGATTCGATGATAGCCACTGTCCGCTCTGCTATTCAATAATTTTCACGCCTTTCCAGAAGGCCACCCGCCCCTTGATATGTTGCGCGGCATCTTTCGGCTCCGGGTAATACCAGGCCGCATCGACATTGGTATCATCGCCAACAACGACCGAGTAATAACTGGCCCTGCCTTTCCATGGGCAGCTTGTATGGGTGTCGCTCGGCTGAATGAATTCCAGCTTCACGGATTCTGCAGGGAAGTAGTGATTCCCCTCCACCTCGACCGTTTCATCGCTCTCGGCGATGACGACATCATTCCACAGGGCGCGTATAGCAGATCTCTCCCGGGTTGATTGATATCAGTGACACGGTTTTCCGAGCCGTCTGATCCGGGTATGCCAGGCGGATATCACTGTTCCCGCGGGTTCACTGATACCCGGATATTATTCTCGGAGATATCCTCTATCCGGGAGAGTTTTTCGAGGAGAGATTTCGCCTCATCCATCGATTGATCATAAAGCCGGATAATGTCCGGATTGAAATCCGTGGACTTCAGTGCTTCCATTTTAAACAGTTGCATCTGGTTCAGCAGATTATTCAGTATGTGATGGGTTGCATAAATCATCGAGTTGTATGTGTTCAACGCCACCTGCTGTTTCTCCTGTATCAGCTGTTTCCTTGCCGAGCGATCGGCATACACTCCCAGCAGTACAATCAGTAAGACAATAACAAGCCGCATCCACAGTTCATTGAAATCATCGGGGACGAAATCAAAGCCCGGTTCTTTATAGACAAAATAATGCAGTGCCGAGTCAAAGTTCCAGAAGATCACGGCGATAACGATAGCGGCGACTGTGAATACCCTGTGATCTGTAATTTTATTCATCTTTGGTTCTGGCCAGCGCTTTAAACGGTATGTATGGAGATCATCCGGAGAAACGGGCGGCAATGCCGGCAATCGGTACCGCTTTCGTGAAAGTCGGCTAGCCAGTAGTTGTCCTGTTGCTGCAGGATTCTGTTTTAACGGTAGATTCTGAGTATAGACGGATCAGTGACCCGTATTATTCCAGTTCTGATGCGGTGAAACTCTGTAGCAGTATAGTACCAGGCAGCTAATCATGCTTAACAAATATCAATTTGTCGGTGTCAAAACCGAGCTGTTTTGACCTGTCTGTAAACCGGTCAACAAGCTCGCTGCCAATTGCGGGCGTTCTCGACAACAGCCAGAGGTAGGATTTGTTATAACCCGCCACGAATGCATATTGATAATGTTCTTTGTCAAGCTCGAAGACGACATATGAGCCGTAGAACGGGCCAAAGAACGAGACCTTCAGGTGCCCCTTGTCCTTGTCCGCGGCAAAGTAGGCCTTGCCTCCAGCCTCCTTCCACTTGCCCTTCGCCTGTGCGTAACCCCGGTTGACGACATCAAGGCCACCATCGTCTCGCCGGGAATATTCTGCCGTTACCCGGGAAAGGCCACGCTCAAAGGAATGATCAAGCCGTGCAATCTCGTACCACTTGCCCAGATACCTGTCGGTATTGAATTCATCAACAGGCTTGACCCCCTCGGGCAATCCCGTACACGCGCTGGTCAGGCTTAAAGCAATAACCGGGAAAAAACGGGTCGGTATTAGAGTGTTCATGTTTGAATTTGGTAGAGGTCATTTACTGCCGTTTTCGCAACATGGCACACAGCCAGTTTGGCTTTAGACCACGTTCTGTGCCTGCTGGTCGGCGTGATAAGAGGAGCGCACCATCGGGCCACTGGCAACATGGCTGAAACCCAGTTCATAACCGACTTCACCGAGCCGGTCGAATTCATCCGGGTGTACATAGCGGTCAACCGGCAGGTGGTGTTTGCTCGGTTGCAGGTACTGGCCCAGGGTGAGCATGTCGACCCCGTGCTCACGCAGATCGCGCATCACCTGTTCGACTTCTCCAATGGTCTCGCCGACACCCAGCATCAGACCGGACTTGGTCGGCACGCCGGGGTGGATGGCCTTGAAGCGCTGCAGCAGGTCGAGTGACCATGCATAATCGGAGCCCGGGCGAACCTTTTTATACAGACTCGGTACGGTCTCGAGGTTATGGTTGAACACATCCGGCGGTGTAGCGACGAAGATGTCCAGGGCCCGGTCCATGCGGCCGCGGAAATCCGGCACCAGGATCTCGATCTTGATGTCCGGGCTGTGATTGCGGATGGCCTCGATGCAGCGGGTGAAATGTCCCGCGCCACCGTCACGCAGGTCGTCGCGGTCAACGGAGGTCACCACCACGTAGCGCAGGCGCATGTCGCGTATGGTGCGGCCGAGGTTGTCCGGTTCATCCGCATCCAGCGCGTCAGGGCGCCCGTGTGCCACATCGCAGAACGGGCAGCGGCGCGTGCAGATATCGCCCATGATCATGAAGGTCGCGGTGCCCCCGGCGAAACATTCGCCGATGTTCGGGCAGGATGCCTCCTCGCACACGGTATGCAGGCGGTTGTCGCGCAGCACGCCCTTGAGGCGCGCGACGGCCGGGTTGGCCGGCGATTTTGCGCGGATCCACGCTGGCTTGCGCTGTGGGCGGAGCGTTGGCTCGATCTTGATCGGTATGCGCGCCAGCTTGGCTGCACCGCGCTGTTTCTTTTCGTTGTCGTTCATATGCCGTTCAAACGTTGCTCGAAGCGGGCCTGGAAGACCTCGCCCGCCTGTTCAATGTTCAGCGAGATGCCAAGGTCACGCAGCTGTGTGACTTCCAGCCCCGCGTAACCACAGGGATTGATGCGTGCAAACGGTGCCAGATCCATGTCCACGTTCAGGGCGAGGCCGTGAAAGCTGCAGCCCCGCCGAACCCGTAGACCAAGCGCGGCGACCTTGCTGTCCTCAGCATACACCCCGGGTGCCTTGAGGCGACGCTCGCCGACGACCCCGTGTCCGGCCAGCAGGTCTATCACCGTCTGCTCCAGCGTGTGTACCAGCGATTGTACACCGAGTCGCCGCCGGTGGAGATCGAGCAGACAATAGACGACCAGCTGGCCGGGCCCGTGATAAGTGACCTGCCCGCCGCGATCCACACGAATGACGGGGATATTGCCTGGATGGTGGATGTGTTCGTCCTTGCCATTGCGTCCCAGGGTGAACACCGGCGGGTGTTCGAGCAGCCACAGCTCGTCCGGTGTATGTTCATCGCGGCGGTCGGTAAAGGCCTGCATGTCCTGCCAGGCCTGCCGGTAGTCTACCCGGCCATGCCGCCTGACCACCAACCGCGGCAGGTCAGTCGGCAGGTTTTCTTGCGCATTTTGCATGACGGGGCTACAGGGCCATGATGACCGACTCGCAGTCGACCAGGTCCTGGTAAATGGCATCCAGTTGTCCACGGCTGGTGGCGTTGACCACCACGGTCACCGATACGTAGTTGCCGGCCGCGCTCTCGCGGCTGTAGACCGCACCCTCTTTAAGATCCGGGGCATGCCGGCGCACGATCTCGACCACGATCAGGTCTAGATTGCAATGCGTCTTGCCCATCGCCTTGATGGGGAACTCGCAGGGAAACTTGAGGGGGCTTTCTTCTTCGTTACTCATCGGCGGGCGGCTCGGCGCGTGGGGCGTGCCTCAATGGTACCTGCGGTACTGTTGATTGCGCAGGGCTTCCGCATTGCGTTTCTGGGTGATGGTCTTGCCTGGCGTGAAGCGCGGGCGCGGTGGCGGGTGATTCCCGTGCCCGGGATGTTTGTGTCGTGGATGTCGGCGATAGGGTTTGTACCAGTATGGATAGGGGTAGTATGGATACACATCATACTGCCCGTCCTCCCAGTCATCCTCCTGCGTGCGTGCCTGTCGCTGTTTTTCCTCAATCTGGCGACGTTTTTCGCGTGCCTGCTCGCGTTTCCTGCGCTCGGCCTCCATGCGGGCCGACTGTTCATTGATGGCACGGAAGCGTTCCGGTGAGGGCCCGGGGATGACCGGCGCGGATTGCAGCTCGATGCGGCCGGCGTCCTGGGCCTGGTCGGCCGGCACCGTCTCGCTGAAGTGCGTGACACCCTGGCTGTCGGTCCAGGTATAGGCCTGACTGCCAATGGCGGGTGCGGCGACCAGCAGTGCCAGGGCAAGTAGCTGTGGTTTAAAGGTATTCATCACCGGCTGTTCCTGTCTCGTCAGACTGTCAGGGAGGTTATCGGTTCCTGTGCCGTCATCATAACGTATGACCGTGACGGACTGCCCCCCGGTACTGCCTAAGCGCAAAAAATAGTAATAAAGTCAGACATATATGAATTATGGCCGGGCAAATGTTGCAGCGCGGCGAGCCCCGCCCGGCTAAAGACGATTTCCTGCATGGCCGATAGGCACCAGGAGAGCACGGTGAACCGGTGCACAAATCAAGGGGGCGTATCGATGGCTGTTGTGACCCAGGATGACATACTGAAGAAGAGGCCGCGCAAGCGGGGCCGCAAGAAGGGTATGGCTGCCCTGAAAAAGCTGCGCCGGGCGCTGGCGCGCCGCGAACTCGAAATCATGCGCGAAGACGAGGAACTGAAACAACAGCTCTACGATGTGTTCGCCGACGAAGAGGATGTTCCGCACACCGGTTAACGTGCGCATACCCTGATACCCCTGGCCGTCACCTGCGGTCAGTCATCAATCCTGTCACAGTCAATGCCAGCATCATCCACCGGTTAGCCCTTGAGCGGCGTGCAAAGATCACTTGCGATGATGCTCTCCCGGCGTATCTGGCAAATCCCTCGGTGGCTGAAGCGGATGTTTATTTGATCCAGCCCTGCAGTGCAGTGATGATTTTCTCCGCCTGGTCCTTGCTGGAGATATTGAACTTGGACTTCTGCTGGTACTCGCCGCCACGTTTCTGGTAGCGGCGTATGGTGTACTTGTCCGGGCCATACTCCCCCTTCGCGCGGTTCCAGTCCTGGTAACGGAAGATAATGGTTGACCAGGCACCCTTGGTCAGGACCTGCTTGTCGAGTTCCTTGACGGTCTCGATGCCGTCTTCCACGTAGGTTACTGTGAGCTCTTCTACATCGGTAGCCATGTGGCTCTCCATTGGATTAACGGGTGCACCGCTGGGCGGGCAATGTCGCCGTGCATGATACGGATTTCTCGCCTTGCTGGTAGTCCTGCAAACAACAGTCTGATTTTCAAGGTATCATCGCCAGCGGGAGACCCGTCACCGCTACCGATGCCAGCTTACCGAACAGCCCCCCTTGCCAGACCGGGCATGCCGCCCGGCATACCCTACATTATCGCGAACGAGGCCGCCGAGCGCTTCAGTTTCTATGGCATGCGCGCGATCCTGGTGGTGTTCATGACCCAGCATCTCGTCAGCGGCAGCGGTGTCCTGGATGTAATGCCCGAAGACGAGGCCAAGGGCTGGTTTCACCTGTTCGTCTCGGCGGTTTACCTTACGCCGTTGCTCGGTGCACTGCTGGCCGATGGCCTGCTTGGCAAGTACCGCACCATTATCCTCCTGTCGCTGGTGTACTGTGCCGGGCATTTCTCACTTGCCGTTGATGATACGCGCTTCGGGCTGGCGATCGGGCTGGGCCTGATTGCACTCGGTGCCGGCGGCATCAAGCCGTGCGTGTCCTCTCATCTTGGCGACCAGTTTGGTGCGACCAGTCAGGGTCTGCTCGGCCGTGCCTTCGCCTGGTTTTACTTTGCCATCAACCTGGGCGCCTTCGTGTCCACCCTGGCGACGCCCTGGCTGCTGCAGCAGTATGGCTCGTCCGTCGCCTTTGCCGTGCCCGGTGTCCTGATGCTGATCGCCACACTGACATTCCGGGCAGGGCGTCGCCGGTTCGTACATATTCCACCCGGTGGCCGGCAGTTCGTGCGCGAGGCGCTCAGCCGGGTCGGCCTGGGTGCACTTGCCCGCCTGTCGGTGCTGTACCTGTTTGTTGCCGTATTCTGGGCGTTATTCGACCAGACGGCTTCCTCCTGGGTGCTGCAGGCGCAGCACATGGACCGCGTGATTGCCGGGTTCGAGGTGTTGCCGGCACAGATCCAGGCAGCCAATCCGCTGCTGGTGATGCTGCTGATCCCGCTGTTCGCCTACCGCGTGTATCCGGCCATCGACCGCGTGTTTGCCTTGACGCCGCTGCGCAAGATCGGTATCGGCCTGTTCCTGACGGCCGCCGCCTTTGCCATCCCCACCCTGGTGCAGGCGTCGATCGACAATGGCGGTATGCCCTCCATTGGCTGGCAGCTGCTGGCCTACCTGGTGCTGACCTCGGGTGAGGTGATGGTATCGATAACCTGCCTGGAGTTTTCCTATACCCAGGCACCACGGGCGATGAAGTCGTTTGTCATGGCGTTCTTCATGCTATCGATCTCGCTTGGCAATCTGTTTACCAGCGCGGTGAATTTTTTCATCAATAACCCGGATGGCAGCAGCCGGCTGGCAGGTGCTGACTATTTCCTGTTTTTTACGCTGCTGATGCTCGTCACGGCCGTTCTGTATGTGTTCATGGCGCGCTTTTACCGGGGGCAGACCTGGCTGCACGAGGAGCACCCGGCCGGTGCCTGAGCCCAGGAAAGTCCTGCTGCTGTCCGCCTACGATGCCCACAGCCACCGACGCTGGCGGCGTGGCCTGGTCACGGCCTGCCCTGGCTGGGACTGGACGGTGCTGGTGCTGCCGCCACGCAACTTTGCCTGGCGCGCGCGGGGCAACAGCCTGAGCTGGGCGTTTTCCGAACGCCATACCCTGGAGCAGCCCTACGATGTCATCGTTGCGACTTCCATGACCGACCTGTCTGCCTTGAAAGGCCTGGTACCGTCGCTCGCCATGATCCCCGCGCTGGTGTATTGCCACGAAAACCAGTTTGCCTATCCGCATCAGCCGGAGCACATGCAGCGCATTGAACCCAGGATCACCAGCCTGTATGCCATGCTGGCGGCCGACCGGGTGCTGTGCAACTCGCAGTACAATCAGACGAGCCTGCTGGCTGGTGCGCGCGCCTTGCTCGCACAGATGCCGGATGCCGTACCACCGGGTGTGATCGATCAGCTGGCGGAACATACCGCCGTGCTGCCGGTGCCGCTGGAGGACGACTGGTTCATGGCGCCCCCCCGGCACAACGGGCCGTTTACGCTGGTATGGAACCATCGCTGGGAGTACGACAAGGCACCGGAGCGGTTGTTTGCGGCATTGTTGAAGCTCAAGGGTGCCGGTGTTGATTTCCGCATACATGTGACTGGTCAGCAGTTCCGCCAGCAGCCGGCCGTGTTCGCCGACATGCATGCACAGCTCGAGGGCCACATCGGCCAATGGGGTTTCGTCGAGGCGGCAACGGACTATGCGCGGTTGCTGCGTGAATCCCACGTGGTGCTGTCGACGGCATTGCATGAATTCCAGGGGCTTGCGGTACTGGAGGCGACGGCCTGCGGTTGTGTTCCGCTGGTACCCGACCGCCTTGCCTACCCGGAACTGATTCCGGAGGCCTGTCGCTATGCCTCGTTCCCGGATGAAGCGGCCCGCGAGAGCGAGGCGCTTGCCGATGCCCTGCTGGGCCTGTATGAAGAGCATCGGCAAGGGGCCCTGCCAGCCGCTCCGGATGTCACGGCACTGGCATGGTCGAAACTGGCACCAACCTATCGGGACGAAATCGAGTCGATAACAACGCGAGGCCAGCAGGCGTGAGGGTGCTTTACCAGTGATGATTCGCCGCAAGGAACAGCTCCATGGCCGTCGTGACGCCGATCGTCCGGCCCCGATGTCCCTGCACGTGATGCGCTTCCTGTTCGGCCGCATGGGCGGGCTGTTTCCACGCCTGCTGGGTCGCTGGGCGTTTCGTCTCTGGTTTCGGACCCGCCGTTTCCCGCAGTCGGCCGCCGGCAAGCGCGCTGTCCGCAACGCCGGGCGTGAGATTCTGACTGTCAACAACATACCAGTGGTCGTGCATCACTGGGGCAGTGCGGGGCCGGTCGTGCTGTTCGTGCACGGCTGGTCCGGTCGCGGCAGCCAGGTGGCGGCGTTTGTTGAGCCATTGACCAACGCCGGTTACCAGGTGATGGCCCTGGATCTGCCCGGGCATGGCGAGACACCCGGGCGCAGCACCAATATCCTCGAGTGCGCCGAGGTGATCCGCAAGTTCGACGAAACATACGGCCCCCTGCATGCCGCAATCACCCATTCCTTTGGTGGCATGGTGCTGGCCTATGCCCTGAATCATGGCGTCAGGCTCGAACGCGCCGTGGTGATAGGGGCGCCGTCCGATATCGACTTTCTGCTCGAAAGTTTCGCGGCTACCCTGTGCATGCACCCCGCTGTGGTCGATGAACTGTGGCGCAGACTGGCATTGCGTTTCGATGACGACGATGCCGATGAGGACTTCAGTGAGCGGATCTCGTTGGTCAACAATGTTGCCTATCTCGATGTGGCGGCGCTGGTAATTCACGACGAGCAGGATACCAGTGTCCCCTGGACGCAGGGCCAGCGTATTGCGGCGACCTGGCCGGATGCCCGGTTCATGAAGACCCATGGACTGGGGCATGGACGCGTCCTGCGTGATAAAGAGGTGATAGATACTGCAGTCCGGTTTATTTCGCAGTGAAGCTGGTATTTATGTTTCCCGATAGCATAATGTGATTACGATGCAGTATTCATGGCTGCAGGAGCGCCTTGCAGGCGCGATATGTCCT
>JBATGJ010000116.1:0-3181 GCA_049665685.1 Gammaproteobacteria bacterium | reverse complement strand
CCATCGTCGAACCGCAATCCACGCCCCCACTCGCAGCCTGACACAATGGGAGCAGCTTCAGGTATAGCGCATCCAGGCCTCGCCAACGCAGGGTGAGGGTGATAGTGGTGCGTGGTGCAAAGGTCCGCTGCCATGTTGCGGTAATTCCGCCAACATGCTCATCTCCTGCAGAATTATCGAACTCACGCTTTTCAAAGTATGGCGCGATGGTGATCAGGGTCCTCGCTTTACTGTACCTTGCGTATGCCCGAACGGTCTTGCTGAGATACAAATCGTCTGTCAGATTAATGCTGGAGTTGCTGTACCCGTAGGGACTGTCGATGAGACTGATACCTTCCAGTGCCGAGGTCGCCTCGCCGTTGATTTCCTCGCTATAGGTCAATTCGGAGCTGAGATAGCGTCCCCGTTGCCGCCATTTGAGCCGATAGGTGTTTCCGAAAAAGCGGTCGCCGGCAAGGGCCTCGAGTTCGGTCCTCGCGTTGGGTTGCCAGCTGAAGCCAAGTGCCCAGAACAGGCCCTTGGGATCGGTCTCGGTGAGTCTGTTGCCAAAGTCGTTGTCTTCATAGCCAATCAAGCCAAGGGGACTAAGGCCTGGAAGGACCCGGTAGCCGAGCAGCAGCCCGGTATTTCTCAACTCCACGTCGTCAATGGCAGCGTCTTCATAAACGATGTTTTGCCCCTGCGCGATGATCTTCCAGGACAGGCGCCGTTCACCTGAAAGGCTCGAGATAGCAAGTGACGCCGAATCGAGGCTGCTGTCCGAAAGTCCCGCCACATTTTCATCATATCTCACGATACCGTGTTCGTAGTCGAGCAATGCCTCGGCATAGGAGCCGATGGACTGATGCCAGGAGGGCCGGATACTCGCGGTGCGCTGATCAGTCCGGTTGTCTGTAATGATGTAGTTCCTTCTAAAACGAAGCCCGTCGGAAGATATGTTTCGCTGCGTCTGTGACGCGGAGACATCGACGAAAAAATGTTCAGGCAGGACCTCGGCGCCGGCACGCGCAAGGTACTGATGGAAAGTGTTGCTCTCATCGTTGCGCCCGTAGATGATATTTTGCATGCGGTAATCCAGGTTGGCCTGGATGCGAGGACCCCTGAGTTCTGCCTGAAGTCCCGGGTTGATCTGGGTAATGAACTCGGACTTATCGGCCCCCACAACACCCGGTGCGACATTGTCAGAATAGGTCTCACTGAGTGTAATACCCGGATTTATCGACCAGTTCTTTTCCGCAACCGCCGCGCTGCAGCAGAGCAGGCTGAAAGCAGCCGGCAAGATAGCAAAGGCTTGCCTATGCAAGCGGCTGGACCCTGCGTTGGCGAGGCCTGGATGCGCTATACCTGAAGCTGATCCCATTGTGTCAGGCTGCGAGTGGGGGCGTGGATTGCGGTTCGACGATGGCCCTTGCTTTACAGGGGCCACAGCCGGTTAGAACCACGATTCCGGGATCACGACGATGTCGCCGGGCTGCATGTCGATATTGGCACTCATATCACCCTTGTTGATCAGGTCCGCCAGGCGCAGGTCAAAGGTCTCCTTGCCATTACTGGTCCGCCGCACCAGCTTTGCCCCGTTGCCATCTGCAAACTCGCTCAGTCCTCCAACCTCTATGATGACATCCAGCAGGGTAAGGTCATCACGGTAGGTGAGCGCCTTTGGCTCGGTGGCCTGGCCGACAACACGGATCTGCTCGGTAAACGTACCGACAAACTCGGTGACCGTAACCGTCACCACCGGTTTTTTCAAATAATCGCCAAGCGCCGTCTCGAGGTCTCTGGCCAGCTGGGTGGTTGTCTTGCCAACCGCCTGCATGTCTTCGACCAGGGGCGTGGTGATCTTTCCATCGGGTCGCACAGGAACCTCGGCTGACACGTCAGGGTTGCGCCATACGAAGATCTTCAGGGTGTCTCCCGGCCCGATGATGTAATTGGTTGATGAGGCTGGTGCCGTAGCGGTGGAAGAGGCCGGAGCGGTGGAAGAGGGGGTAACCGGGGTTGTGGTACATCCACCGGTCAGCAAGGTGATCGCCAGGAGGATGAAGATACCTCCACCAGTAAATGCCCTGGTCCTTGCGACACAGACCCTTGACCCGGAGTGATTCATCGTTTGCATATACCCCCCTGATGATGTCTTGCTGTTTTATTTTCTACCAATGTAAACAGGCTCGATAAGGTTTCGCAATCATTATTGCACGACATCACGGGATTGTATGCTGGTATATAGGTCGGGGTAGGCGGTTCGTGCGACTCCGGTTGGAGACGTGCGCGGCATCGATGTTGGGTGGTATCGAACTGCAGCCAATGATGACCGGGTCAGCCTGACCGGGCGAAGCCTGCCGATGCCTTGAAGATTGACGCTACACGGCGAAGAGCATGAAATTTCTGAAACATACACTCCCTGGACTACCAACACGGTGGTTTTTCAGTGCAATAATCGCATAAAGCTCTTATCTTGCTGTTGTTTCCGGGGGGCTACCCACTAAAGGGGGTTTGATCGGGCAGCGCAATTCACAGCGCCCTTTAATCGCCAATAAGCTGGGGTGTTTGACAGGGTTTTGTAGTGTAAATCAAGGGTATGTGCTAGGGTTACTTTAACCTGTGCACAACAATAACAAGATCAGGAAAGGAGATGAAAAGGAAGTTCTGGAGAATATCGGGACAAATCAGGATGAATACATCCTGGAAAACTGTGAGGCCGTATTCAGTCCCGCATGGTTTTCTTCTCACGCGGGATTTGTCTGCCAACGTTAGATAGGTACGCCCGAATACAGGCGTATTGTAGTCATGGCCTTCGAAACAACCATTACTGCCTGGTGATATCGACATGCTTGTATATGACACAGGCGCGTTTTATGTGCACATTTGCGACTGAAGCTGAACTTGTACCCGCGCTCAGGTTGCCAATAGAAAGACAGTAAGCCGGATTATGTATGGATCAAATTTACAAGCTAGCGAAACAGCCGGGTCAGACCGTGGTAAACATGCCCTATAATTCCGCTGATTCGACCACCAGTGGCTTTGACGAGTTTGTCGAGGATGAGGGCATTGATCTGCGTCATTACTGGCGGATCATCCTTCGTCATAAGTGGGGCATCCTCGGTCTTGCCTTCGCGGTCGGTTTGATTACAACCGTTTGGGCCTATTCGCTGCAGCCGGTTTATCGCTCCACCGCGACCCT
>JBATGJ010000115.1:0-1604 GCA_049665685.1 Gammaproteobacteria bacterium | reverse complement strand
AGACCGAGCGCCTCGGCAATGATTTCCACCTGCGCGTTGTCACCGGGCTTGTCGCCGATGACAAGCCAGATACGCTTTTCACCTGCTGTCGTTAGTCCTGCCATTTAATGGCATCGCTGTGCCGGGTACGCAGCGTTTCCACCAGCTTTTTTAAGGCCGGCAATGCAGGAAAATCCTCCGGCGCCTCTGCGCTTGTATTCATAGTGCTCGTGAGAATGGCAGTCAAAGCGTTGGTCAAACCGCCTTTATTTTAAGAGAAATAATTTCGCCCGCGTTGCTGATGATGGCCGGGTCTGCTGTGCATGTAAAGATCTCGCCGTCGAGACACAATATTTTACTTATTCGCGAAGTTAAGTCACTACGTGGTAAATTACGCGGCATTATGCAGCAAGCACAAAGATTCAACCCCAGGGCAGGTGACTCGAGTACACGGCATCTGCCAACGCAGAAACGCCAGACCATTTGATTATTGATCGTTACATCAGCTGGGGAATTCTCAGGTTATTCTATGGCGGTGTGGGAATGTTGATCCTGGCATTTATCGGCTATTCGGCCGCGAGACGGCTCAGCCTGGCTGCCGAGGGGCAGATGGGCATGTCTGCTGCACTTGCATTGATTGGCATTAATGCATTGATTGTAAAAGAAGTTTTACTGCCGTCGGCGCTGTTTTTCTCGATTTTGGCCGCGATCGCTTGGTGCCCACGGTTATCGTGACACACTGTGCCGGCTTTCTGCTGGCCAGGATCACTGGTAGTGAACAATTGATCGACTTCATGACATGGCTTAGCAGGTCCTGCAACAGGTGTTGCCGGCAGGGAGATTTCACATGCGGCTGATGGCCCATCTCTTTCGCGCCTACCCGCTGCACACGGCACTGATGCTGGCCGCGCTACTGTTATCCGGAATTGCGGAGGGGATAGGCCTGTCCGCACTGCTGCCCCTGCTCAATATCGGGCTGGGCGCAGACACCGGCACCGAACTGCTCGCCCCGGGAAGCGAAATACAGAGCAACCTGGAGCGCGTGGTATTCGAAACACTCGGCGCTCTCGGAATCGCCGTTACGCTCGGCAACTTGCTGCTCATCATCGTGGGCGTCGTGCTGGTGAAAAGCGTGTTCCTGTTGTTGGCCCAACGCGAGGTGGGCTATACCGCCGCACAGGTAGGCACCGATTTGCGTCTGGAGATGCTGCGGGCTGTGTTGTGCAGCAAGTGGGAGTACTTTCTGCATCAACCGGTGGGCAAACTGACCAACGCGCTGGCAACGGAGGCCCGGCGCTCCTCGGAATCTTTTGTCAACGGAGCCATGGCCATCACTTTCCTGATCCAGGCCATTATCTATGGCTTGGTGGCAACGGCCTTGTCCTGGCGCGCCACCCTGGTAGCCCTGTTTGCCGGTATGGTGGTGATCGGCCTGTCCCACTTCCTGGTGCGCATTACGCGCAAGGCCGGCAAGCGCCAAACCAGGCTGTTTACTTCGCTGATGGCGAATCTCACGGACACCCTGCAATCCGTCAAACCCCTCAAGGCCATGGCGCGGGTGCATCTTGCCGACAAGGTACTCTCGCGGGAAACCACGCGCATCAACAAGGCGATACGCCGCCAGG
>JBATGJ010000114.1:0-2049 GCA_049665685.1 Gammaproteobacteria bacterium | reverse complement strand
AGCCGGTGTGGTGCCTCGACCCGCTGGATGGCACCGGTAACTTCGCCACTGGCATCCCTTACTATTGCGTGTCGCTTGCCCTGCTGAAGTCGGGGCGTGTCGAGCTCGGTCTGGTCTATGATCCGGTGCGCGATGAATGTTTCACTGCCCAATACGCTGCCGGCGCATGGCTCGATGGCGAACCCTTGCAGGTGGTTGATTCGGGGCTGACGCTGGGGCAGGCAACCGCGGTGGTTGATTTCAAGCGACTCGAACCCGCCTTGGCCGCGCGCCTGGTGACGGACATCCCGTATGCCTCGCAACGCAGCTTCGGCTCGGTGGCACTCGACTGGTGCTGGCTGGCCGCCGGACGCGGCCATATCTACCTGCACGGTCGGTCCCACATCTGGGACTATGCGGCCGGCAGCCTGATCTTCAGCGAGGCCGGTGGACACTCGGTCAGCCTGGATGGCGCGGCCGTCTTCGCCCGGGCGCTGGTGCCACGTTCCGCAGTGGCCGCGGTCGACCGGGGGCTGTTCGAGGCGTGGACCAACTGGCTCGGAATCGACATTCAGTAGTACACGCAAGCCATTGTTTCTCCGAACATCTAGGACTTTGGTCGCATAGACCCGGCAGGCTTGTCAGCGGACAATACTGGCAGGTGTGCCTTGCGTGCCCGCTCAGTCGTGAACCGATATAATGGCCGCAGGTACAACCATGAATAACAACACACGGTTGTAGAATAACAATGAACCTGCGAGATTTTCTTCACACAATCCGGCGCAAGCTGTTCCGCAAGCGCTTTGCACTTGAGGCCGAGCTGACCACGTTGCGCGATGAGCATGCGCACACCGTGACTGAGTTGGGCACGGTGCGCAGTGAATTGTCGCAAACGCGCGAGCAGGATGCACGACAGGTGGTCGACCTTCAGCAGCAGCTGTTTGTCGTCAAGTCCGAACGCAAGGCCGCGCAGGACCATGTACAGTTACTGGAAACCTCGCTGGCCGACGCCACCGCCCGGCAACAGGGCGCCGAGCAGCAGGTTCAGTCGCTCGAATCAAGGCTCGACGAGACACGCAGCCGGCACGAGGCAAACCTCGGGCAGACACAGGAAACACTGCGGCAGCTGCAGTCCGAACAGCAGGACCTGCAAACCCTGCAGACAGACCTGGCAAAGACCTTCCATCAAGTCGGCAAGCAGATGCTTGAGTCCGCGCAGACGCGGACACCGCAACCGCGGTTGTCGCCGCTGCAGTCTGCCATGTTGGGCTTGCTGTTGTTCTTCTCGGGAGCACTGCTGAGCGTTCTGGTCATGCGCGCGGCCGTGCCTGCTGTCGATCTCGCACCGCTACACGATAGTATGATCGACCTGCAGCAACTGATGCGGATGCAGGTTGAGAGTTATGACGAACTGTTAAATATCTTCAAGGAAAGTCTGAACAGGGAAACAGCCGTGCCGGACGCGCCGTTGGACTCGCCCGATAAGGCGTCGGACTCGCCGGACGCCAGACTGACCCCGGGGCGGCTGCTCGAACGGCAGCGTGCCGATCTCGCGCTGCTTGGCTTCGAGGCCGCGAATGATGTCGAGGCAGCACTGGCGCAGTTCCGCATGTTGTACCTGCCGGTCGCACACGGCAAGCCGGAGCCCTCGTCCGACGAGGTTGATAAGACGCTTGGTTACTATGCAGACCTGGCTCGCAAGGACAGCGCAAAGTACCGGCTGGACAGCGATATCCTGGGGGCAATCCGCCTGGCCAGCAAACGCACCGGCGTGGAGTTTGGCTTCCTGATGGAACTGGCCGCGACCGAAAGCAGTTTCAATCCGCAAGCAGCGGCCTCGACTTCGACCGCGGTAGGCCTCTACCAGTTCAAGGAGAATACCTGGCTGGATACCATCAAGGCTTACGGTCACAAGTATGGCCTGGATGCGATCAGGCAACGCATCAACTATACCGTCGACAGCAAGGGTGTAAGACAACCCACGATCAGTGATCCTGACCAGTTGGCCGCGGCGCTCGATCTGCGTCTGCAGCCGCGGCTGTCCGCGCTGCTGGCGGCTGAGTATGTGCG
>JBATGJ010000113.1:0-5574 GCA_049665685.1 Gammaproteobacteria bacterium | reverse complement strand
CATATAAACAATCGCTTAACGAAATTATTGGGCCTGCATGCGACTTATGTATTTGCCGTAAGGCGCGCTATCGAGGCAACGGGTTCTGCCATTGCATAAACATCCTCTAATTTGGTGATACATGCCTGCCGTTGGTAAAATACTCAGTGGTCAAAGGTTAAACCTGCAAGTGGCCGGGGGGGGGGTGCCAAGATGAAAGAGCGCAGGAAAATTGCTGACAGGCGCCATGAAGAACCGCATGAAGGATTTCCCTATTACTACAGGCGATACACGCGCGATCGGCGAAAAAACAGCCTGTCAGCAAAATGGCGTAACGTTGACAATATTTCTAATGAAATGCCTTCTCAAATGAGTGCTGGTAAATCAAATCATTAATCTGTGTTACAGAAAGGCATAGAATAGAATTACATTATCGCGGCAGCCTACGGGCCGCCGTTTTTTTATTTGTCGTATTCCGCCCCTGACGCGTTTGATTCTACAACGCACGCAGCGCGCTGGTTACAGGCTGGCGTGCCGCGTGGACGGCCGGGAACAGCCCACCCAGCAGACCGATACCGAGCGCCCAGAGCAGACCGTTCAGGATCAGCCTGGGTGAGACCTGGAAGGCGAACACCACCTGGCTGAAGTTCGCGCCCAGGGTGGATGCCGTGTAATTATCGAACACAGCCCAGGCAATGCCGGCACCGATCACACCACCCAGGAGGGCCAGCAGCGCCGCCTCCAGTATCACCGAAATCACCACTGGCGTTGCCGAAAAGCCCAGCGCCCGCAGGGTGGCAATCTCGCGCGAGCGCGCGGAGACCGCCGCGTACATGGTGTTGAGCGCGCCGAACACCGCACCGACGCCCATAATGGCCGCGATGGCCACACCCAGGATACGTATCAGCCGGGTCAGATCCTCGGACTGTGTGGCGTAATAGTCGCGTGTACGCTGGACATCCACCGTCAGGCGCGGATCGCTGCTCAAGGCGGCCCTGAGTATATCGAAGGCATCGATGTCGGTCAGTTTAACCGTGACCGACTGATAACCGTCGCGGTTATAGGCACCCTGCAGCACTTCAGGATCGCTCCACAACTCCGACTCGTGTGCATCGCCCGAGGCGAACACCCCTACCACCGCCCAGTCCTGCAGCCCCAGACGGACCGTCCTGCCAACCTCCAGCCCGGCGAATTCGGTCTGTGCGCCCTTGCCGACCACCAGTTCGCGCTTGCCGGTCTCGAAGCGCCGGCCTTCGATGATGCGTGTAGCGCTGCGCAGCTCCCAGACGCGCTGCCCCACGCCACGGATCTCGACATTGGCATCGGTACCTGAACCGCGCTTGGGCAGATTCGCGACCACCACCACCTCGGCCGAGGCGAGCGGATTGCCGGTTTTGTCCCTGAGTATGCCCGGGGCTTGTGCAATCAGCACGACGTCTTCGCGACTCAGACCACTGTTGAGTTCAGCACTCGCACCCTTGCGCAGCACGATCGCATCATCCAGCCGTCCGGCCTCGTCGAGTACCGATTGAAAGCCTTCGCCGATCGCCAGCAGCGCGACCAGCACACCGACCACACCGGCGATACCCCCCACGATCACCAGCGCTGAGCCCAGTCGCTGGGGAATCGTCGCCAGGCTCATCCAGGTGATCTCGAAAATCTGTTCCAGCCATCGCACAGGCAGGCCCTCCCTAACGCTCGTTCAGGGCATCGACAATGCGCAGGCGCATCGCCCGCCAGGCCGGCGGCAGGCCCACTGCCACGCCCAGCATCAGCATGATCATGAGGCCGGTCAGCCAGGACTGCGCGCCGACGGTAAAGGCGCCGCCGCGGAAGGCGGCACTGAGTGCGCCCGCGCCGGCCATTGCCAGCAGCAAACCGAGACAGCCGCCGAGGGCGGCCAGCAGCAGCGCTTCGCCGAGCACCAGCCACAACACGCTCTGGTTCGAGAAACCGATGGTCTTGAGCACGGCCAGCTCCGGGATGCGCTCGCGCACACCCTGCGACATGGTGTTACCGGTCAGCAGCAGGATGGTGAAAAACACCGCGCCCATGATCGAGCTCACGATCAGACCGATGTCGCCGATCTGCTTGACGAAATCCAGGTTGAACTGCTTTTCGGTCTGGGTCTTGGTTTCGTCGGCCGAGTTCGCAAACAGTCGATCGATGGCCTGGGCTGCCTCCTGGGCACGCTCCGGATCACTGATCTTCGCCATGTACCAGCCGACGGTGCCCTGGCCAAAGGTGCGGCCCTCGTCGAAATAGTCGTAGTTGAAGATCATCTGGTCTTCCTGGTTGCGGTCGCGCGCCTCGCGGGCACGAAAGATACCGACCAGGTCGAAGGTCCAGGTGTTGTCGCCATTCTTGTGCGGAAAGATAGTCGCCTGCAACGGGATCCTGTCGCCGATCCTGAAGTCATAGCGTTTCGCCAGATTTTCGCCGACGATGGCGCCGGTGCGGGTCTTGAGGAAGGCCTGTCGCTGTTCCTCGGGCAACACAAACTCGGGATACATGTCCAGGTAGTTCGGACTCACGGCGAAGTTGGCAAAAAAATTCTTGCGGTCCTTATAAATTCCGCCGAACCAGTTGGCGAACGCCACCTGCTCCACCCCCGGGACACGCTGGATCTGCGCCAGGTACCCGTAGGGCAGCGGCTGGATGATCGACAGCTTGGAACTCACCACCAGCCGGCTCGCGCCCTCCAGGCTGTCGCGAACGGTAAAGGCAACGCGCACGGCATCGAGCATCCCGAACAGCAGAAAGGCAACGATGATCGACAGCAGGGTCAGGACGGTGCGCGTCTTCTTGCGCAGCAGGGCGGCCCAGATCAGAGGCAGAAATTTCATGGCTGGCGCCGGGTCACGGCCCGTCTCCTGCTAGGGTGCCCTTGTCCAGGTGCAGCTGGCGGTGCGCGAACCCGGCCGCCTTGGGATCGTGGGTCACCATCACAACGGTCTTGCCATGCTCGCGGTTGAGCTGCTGCAGCAGGCCCATGATCTCATCTGCCGTAACACGGTCGAGATCACCGGTCGGTTCATCGCACACCAGAATCGTTGGATCGGACACAATGGCGCGCGCGATGGCGACACGCTGTTCCTGACCGCCGGACAATTCTCCCGGCCGATGCTGTGCACGATCCTCCAGGCCCACCAGGGCAAGCGCGATTGCGGCATTGCGCTTGCGGTCGCGGGCGGAGAGCCGGGTCAGCAGCAGCGGCAGTTCGACATTCTTCTGTGCACTGAGCATCGGTAACAGATTGTAGAACTGGAACACGAAACCGATATGGGCGGCCCGCCACCTGGCCAGTTCGCCGCTGTTCATCCGGTCGATGCGCGTGCCCGCGACCTCGATGCTGCCTGCGCTTGCCCTGTCCAGCCCCCCGATGAGATTGAGCAATGTGGTCTTGCCGGAACCCGACGGGCCCATCAACGCGACAAAATCACCTTGCGTGATATCCATATCAATCCCATGCAGTACCTCGATCTTCTGCTTGCCACGCTGGTAATTTTTGGTGACGCCGCGGAGTATGACCAGATTGTCCATGGGTAACCTCGTTGCAGCTCCAGCGCACAGGCGCGCTCAGCCGGGTTGCTCCGTTTTCACCCGGTCACCGTCCTGCAGATCGGCGGGCGGCGCGAGGATGACGCGCTCGCCGCTGTTCACCCCGTCCGTTACCTGGCGCAGGTCCGAGTAAGCCTGGCCCAGCTTCACATTACGCGCCTCTGCATGCCCGTCGGCCATCACGAAGACCAGCGGGCCGTCCCCCTGCGTGCGAATGGCATTGGCCGGGATCAGCACCCCGGTCGGTGTTGCGGAGGGTGCGTCCGAGCGGGCAGTTGACCTGTTGTCGAGAAACGCCACGCGCGCCCCCATGTCGGGCACGATGCGTGCGTCCTTGACATCAAGGCTGATACGCACCTTGACGGTTGCCTTGCTGCGGTCGGCCGCCGGGATGATCGTGATGACCCTGCCGGGAATCTTCCAGTCCGGCCAGGCGTTGAGCGTGGTCTCCACCGGCTGATCGGACTGTACCCGGCCGATGTAGGCCTCGTTGACCTCCACCTCGATCTCCAGCGAATCCATGTCGACAATGGTGCCGATGCCGGTACGGGTATACCCGCCACCGGCGGAGAACGGTGACACGATCTCGCCCGGTTGTGCCGCCTTCACCGTGATCACCCCGGAGAAGGGTGCCCTGATCACGGTATTGTCCAGCGCGACCTGCGCGACCTCGACACCACGCTCGGCCACCTCCACCTGGCGCTGCTGGGTGGCGAGGTCGGCCTTGCGGGTGTCGACCAGGGTACGTGCATCGTCGGCGGCCTGCTGGCTGGTGAGTTTGCGTACCAGCAGATCCTGCTGGCGTGTATCATCGCGCCGCGCCTGGACGAGCAGCAGACGCAGAGCTGCCAGTTGCGCACGTGCCGCATCGAGTTGTGCCTGTGCCAGGCCCAGCTGGGCCTGCGCGTCGGTACTGTCGAGTCGCGCCAGCACTTCGCCCGACTGCACGCGCTGGCCTTCCTCGATCAGCACCTCGGTGACCTGCCCGGTCACCTTGGCCGAAACCGTGGCCTGCCGTCGCGCGGTGACATAGCCGGTGGCATCCAGCACGGACGTGCTGCCCTGGATCCCGCTCAATGCCTGTGCCGTCGCGGTGGTTACCGTGAACATCTTGCCCCCGGCCAGCCAGTACCAGCCAGCGAGCGCCACGACCAGCAGGATCACCGTTGCGATGATGAGCGGTAACGCAGGTTTCGAACCCGTGTCGCGCGCACTGTCGTCGAGTTGCAGCTGTTTCAGGAGTTCCGATTTTTCCACTCAGGCGGCTTCCGATGCAGATCCAGATGAATAGTTACCCGACAAGGCGAACCGGCTCTGATGTCGGATCCTGCTCCCGGAATACGGGATGCAATTGCACAGGGTATCCTGCAGATGGATACTTTAGCACTGCTGGTGGCCTGCATAGGGCGTTCGAGTTGTTTTTTCATTAAGTAACCGGCAATGTGGCCTGCTCCAGGTTCTGCGTACAGGTGGGCCCTGGGGTCGGACCTCGCTAACCAATTGAAGCAAATTTAACAAACCGTGAATTCCGGTCGCATGCCTGCCTTAACAGGTCTTTTCCGGGGTCAGGTGGTTGACCTTTCTCGGACACACTACGGACAGCCACTGGAGCATTGACCTGTTCCGCTGCGAGTCCATTCTATTAAATAGCCACTGGGTGCCCGTGGTCATGGACCATTTCATGCGGCGCATCATCGGCTTCGGTGTGCATGCCGTTGATCAGGAACAAAACGGGAATCATACCGACAGTATTACCATGCTTATCGCGTGCATGCTGCATTCAATGGCAATACCCCGTCAGACATTAACAACGAAACCATCATCCACCGTGTCACCATCAACCAATTCCAGTGGAAGTCGCATTGCCGCAAGCTATACCAGTTACCCGCTGCCGCCTGAATAACAATTCGCCATGCACAGGGTCATGTCCAGTGATTTAGGCCAGTATGTGCACCCAATCCATAAACCCCCCCCGCCACCAACTATAATTTCAATCAGTTGTAAACATCATTTGAGGCAAGTCACATAGGCATA
>JBATGJ010000112.1:0-1854 GCA_049665685.1 Gammaproteobacteria bacterium | reverse complement strand
GGGACATTCCGGATTAATTCACCGGGAATAACCAGGTGGGCGGAATAAATCTGGAATGTTCCCATTATTCTGCTGTATCCCGAATGGTGCTCAGCCGTCCAGCAGCGTCACTGTCGTCTCAGCGGTCATTTTATTGATATCCAGTGCTATTACACAATACTCGGTGTTCTTGTCGAGTGGCGTCGGGTCGTCTGCACAGCTGCATCCGGCAATAATACCTGAATAAAAAATACCTGCTTTTGCGCGAATGCTGTCCGCTTCCTCGGTAACACTAATGATAGCCACATCCAGGTTGTCATCCAGTGCATAACTGCTGGTCGACAACCCCTGCTGCAGGGGCAACTGCCCGGCGTCCAGCTGTTCGATTTCAGCTTTGAGGATGGCTTCGAATCCCGGGGTTCCCCAGGCGTCCAGCGCGATGGTCAGTCGTATCATCAGCTTTTCCGTTAGTCAGGTTTACGGATTGACGCGGTTGTTTTCTGAACAGGACACACTCACATACAGCTACAGAAGCCTCTGAAGTGTCATCATTCCGGCCTGCGCCGGGATGACGGGATAATAATTAATCAGGGCTTCCTTTATTTTAGCCATCTTTCAGGGCGCTGCTATTTAATTGCATTCCCTTGTTTTCCCGGAATAAAAAAGCCCCTCAGTGAGGGGCTTTCAGGTTTCCTGCGGTTGCAGTCGGTGCTTACCTGGAAGCAATCTCCTCCAGCTGCTTGGCCTTGATCAGCTGACCGTCCAGCCCCGCTTCCTTGCCGCTCTTGCCGTAGGCGACGCTCATCAGGGTGGAGTAGTACACCACCGGCATCTTGAACTTGGTCTTGTATTTCTGGTTGATGTGGTTCTGGTAGACCTCGACGTTCATCTGGCAGACCGGGCAGGGCGTGACGATCATGTCGGCACCGCCGTCGTAGGCGGATTCGATGATGTCCTTGATCAACGCCTGGCTCTTTTCCGGCTCGCTGAAGGCCAGGGCCCCGCCGCAGCAGGACACCTTCTTGTCGTAGTTCTCCACCGGCTCTGCGCCCATGGTCTCGACCAGCTTGTCGAGGTACTTGGGATTTTCATAGGACTCGCCGTCGATACCGAAGGGGCGGTTGGTCTGACAGCCGACGTAGCCGGCGATCTTGATGCCGTCCAGCGGCTTGGTGACGTGCTTGCCCATCTCCTCGTAGCCGATGTCCTCGATCAGCACTTCCACCATGTGCCGGATCTTCTGGTTGCCCTCGACCTTGAGGCCGGCCTCTGCGAGTGCCTGGTTGGTCTCGGTCATTAAATTGTTATCGTCGTGCAGGCGTTCCTGGGTTTCCTTGGTGGCCAGCCAGCAGGCGGCGCAGGTGGCCACGATGTCCTGACCGGGATTTTCTTTCTCGCTGATCGCCATGTTGCGCGCCGACAGCGCCAGGCGCGGCAATTCACCGCCACCTGAATAGCCGATCGAGGCCGAGCAGCAGTTCCAGTCCGGGATCTCGTTGAGCTCGATGTCCAGGGTCTGGCACATGGCATCCACGGACACCATGTAGTTGGACGCCGAGGCCGCCTTTTGCGAGGAGCAGCCGGGGTAGAATGAATAGGATTTCTTAGCCATGATCTATTTCCTCACTTTCCGGCCACGGGTATACGGGCGGCTTCGAGTTCTTCCGCTTTCTTCAGGATGGCATGCAGGCCCTTGGCGTCCTTGCACTTGTGGCCGCCGATCAGTTCCATGGGACTGAGCCGCTTGGTCAGCAACATGCCCAGGCCGACATCCTTCATCTTCAGCGAGGTCTTGATGCCCTCACCGATGCCGTTCATGAAATACAGCGCCAGGCCCAGTTTCAGTTCGTTGACGCGCCCGGTCCTGGCCAGGTT
>JBATGJ010000111.1:0-2006 GCA_049665685.1 Gammaproteobacteria bacterium | reverse complement strand
GGTTGGCAATGACCGGCTCTTCTGCAGCATCATGCGTGATATAACCGAGCGCAAGAAAATTGAGCGCATGAAGAACGAATTCATTTCCACGGTAAGTCACGAATTACGCACACCCCTGACATCTATTCGCGGTGCGCTGGGCCTGGTTGCAAGTGGTACTGCAGGCCAGTTACCCGACAAGGCGCAACCACTGGTAGAGATCGCGGCAAAGAACTGTGACCGGCTCGTACGACTCATCAATGACATCCTCGATATCGAAAAGATTGAAGCCAACAAGATGGAGTTCTCGATCCGGCCATTAGAGCTCATGCCGCTGATAAACCAGGCGGTAGAGAGCAACCGGGTCTTTGCCGGTGAGTACGGCGCAAACATCGTGGCATCAGACGGGTTACCGGGAGCTATTGTACTGGTAGACGAAGACCGTTTCACCCAGGTCCTGACCAACCTGATATCCAATGCTGCCAAGTTTTCACCACGGGGCGGAACGATAGCCATTGCCACGCAAGCCTGTGATAACGGTGTGCGGGTGTCCGTGTCTGACGAGGGACCGGGTATACCGGCAGACTTCCAGAAGCAGATCTTCGAAAAGTTTTCCCAGGCCGACGGCTCCGATACACGCCAGAAAGGCGGGACCGGCCTCGGTCTGAGCATTACCAGGGCCATTGTCGAGAATATGCACGGGCATATCGGATTTGAGACACAGGAAGGACAAGGTACCAGCTTTCATGTGGACCTGCCCATGCAGGCTGTTCCGCTTGTTGCCGCAGTAGAAAAGGCATGTAAAGATCAGCCGGGAACGCCCGCTACGTGTGCGCGAATCCTGGTATGCGAGGACGAGGTCGATGTCGCCCATCTGCTCAGCCTGATGTTGCAATCACACGGGTACGAAGTCGAGATCGCTCACAATGCATCCGAGGCGAAGGCGTTACTCGCCGAGCGTGACTATGCCGCCATGACGCTCGACCTTATGCTTCCTGACCAGTACGGCATCGACCTGTTTCGTGATATTCGCAAGAACGAGAAGACCCGGGATTTACCGGTAATCGTGGTGTCCGCCGTTGCCGACAAGGAGGCCAGACAGCTATCCGGTGATGCAGTTCAGGTTATGGACTGGCTGGAAAAACCCATTGACGAGAACAAGCTGATTACCACCGTTGCCCGGTCGGTTTGTCAATCGTCTGCTGCTCCGATGCGTATTCTGCATGTCGAGGATGAACCCGATGTATTCGATATCGTCAGCAGTGTGCTCGGTAATGCATACCAGGTCAGTGTTGCCAGGACGCTGACCGAGGCGAGGCATCGACTCGCCCGGGAGGACTTTGACCTGGTTATACTTGACCTTGGTCTACCTGATGGTTCGGGGATATCGTTGCTGCCTGAACTGTCTGTGCGCTCACCCAGAATACCCGTCGTGTTGTTCTCTGCCCAGGAGATCGATGCTCAACTCGCCAGGGGTGTGGTAGCCACCCTGGTAAAATCAAAGACCAGCAACGAGACGTTGATTGACACCATACACCGCACCATTGCCAGGCAGCCACAGCTGGCAGAGGAGACATGATGGCAAACAGACCCCTGAACAGAATACTCTACGTTGAGGACGAACCAGACATTCAGACAGTGGCTTGTATGGCACTGGAAACCATTGGCGGTTTCACCCTTCAGGCCTGCAGCTCGGGGCACGAAGCGATCGAGGCAGCCCCGGCGGTTGTGCCTGATCTGATTCTTCTCGATGTAATGATGCCGGGCATGGATGGGCCCGCCACCATGGAAGCCCTGCGTAATCTTCCAGTCACGGCAGGCGTTGACGTGATCTTCATGACGGCCAAGGTCCAGTCACACGAGGTTGAACGCTATCACGAACTGGGCGCCCTGGAGGTGATTGCCAAGCCCTTCGATCCTATGACACTTGCTGCGCAGGTACAGGCCATCTGGGACCGGCAGCATGAAAACCCGGAGACAGATACCTCCGACCTGACGACACACCCCTGAATCAGACAAGCTGGCAG
>JBATGJ010000110.1:0-4384 GCA_049665685.1 Gammaproteobacteria bacterium | reverse complement strand
AGCACATTGAGCGCAAGCAGCAACCCGCCACCCAGATACCCGAGCGAGAAGCCCAGCGCCGAGGTATGGTTCAGTTCATGCTCATCGGCAATAAACGGGAGCAATGAATCATAAAATATGTTACTGCCTGAGAAGCCGATGATGGCGCCCACATACAGGAATGCTGCCATCAGCCACTCGCCCCGACCAACCAGGTAGAGGCCGCCTGTCATGAGTATGCCGACGAAGGCAAACGCAAACAGCATTGCCTTGCGTCGATTCATGCTGTCGGCGATGGCGCCAAGTAACGGCGCCACCAGCACGATCACGAGACTGGCGATGGAGTTTGCCATACCCAGACGAAACGTACTGTCGGTGACGTCGAGCCCGGCATTCCAGTATTCCTTGAAGAAGACCGGAAAGAATCCGGCCATCACGGTCGTCGCAAATGCCGAGTTACCCCAGTCATACAGCGCCCAGCCCCATTTCTGACGTGTCCGGTGTGATGTCATTTTTTCATTCAGCGGCAGACGGTTTGGTGGATAATACACATAACCGGGTACATTACCGAAATGTGAGAACGCCATGCCGGCATTCTGGGAAGACAAGACACTCGATGAGATGACCCCCGGGGAATGGGAGTCATTGTGCGATGGCTGCGGCCGCTGCTGCCTGCATAAACTCGAGGATATCGATACCGGTCGTTATTATTACACGGACGTCGCCTGCCACCTGCTGGATGAGTCAACGTGTCGCTGCCGCAAATATGACAACCGCATGGAACTGGTCAGCGATTGCATGGTGCTGGATATCGCCGATCGCAGCCAGTTCGACTGGCTGCCGACAACCTGTGCCTACCGGCGTATTGCGGAGCACAAGCCGCTGGAATGGTGGCATCACCTGGTCTCGGGAGACCGGAACACGGTCCATGAGGCAGGTATTTCCGTACGGGGGCATACGTCGCGGGAAAGAGACGTTGCCCATGAGGAACTGGAAGACCACATCATTCACTGGATAGACTTCTAGCACCAACGGCCCGTAGTGATATACCTGCCAATTAGTGACTTTGTGAGTCACCCTCAATAATAAATCCGGTCGGTTATCACTGATGCACGCTGCAGTCTTCCGAGTGCAACGCTCCGGCACGCTGACGCACTTTTTAAGCTCTCGAATCAGATCTACATCATTCTGTTTTAGCCGGATGGCCGGAAACGACGACCCTTTCCAGACATTCATCAAACAGGGAGGTTATTGCAACTCTACTAACTTCCAGGTGTTGCGTTTGACAATGAGGTGACAGCGGTTATGGCCAGGCGATGATACATGCAATATCAATATTCCGCGAAGTACACTTTTAATCACTGCTATCCCCGGACCAGTCGGCAAGAATAATGGACATCGCATTGGAAAAGTCGCCGAAAGAATGCGGCTTGACGATGTAGTCATCTACCTCGTATTCAAAGGCGGCCGCCCGGTCACTTGGTTCATTGGAGGATGTCAGGACAATGACATGCAAGCTACCCAGGATCGGATCAGCGCGTAACTCCTTCAGGAACTCAATACCTCCCATTTTAGGGAGATTCAGATCCAGCAGAATCAGCGACGGTGTGGGCTCGATTTTGGGGTATTTGTCACCACGCAACATACCCAGTGCCTCAACACCGGTACGTGCAACATAGAGCGGGTTGTGAATATCGATTTTCTTCAATGCCCGCTGTACGGTCATAATATCCACCCGGTCATCTTCCACGAGTAATATTACGGCATCATTGTCAGACATCATTTCCCCCCAAGGCAGGTAATTAACAGGCAGTATACAGCGCATCTGGCCGGTATGGTCGCGATTCATCCATGCTTCGGCCAGCTAAACCGGAAGGTGGTGCCGTTACCTTCTTCTGATTCCAATGTTATCGAACCTCCATGTTCCTGCACAATTTTCTTTACCAGCGCCAGGCCAATACCGGTGTTGCTGCCGTAATCCTTTGCCGCCAGTGTCTGAAACATCAGGAATACCTTGTCATGGTATTCCCGTGCGATGCCCGGCCCATCATCGGTTATGGTAAATTCATAATACTCGCCACGATTATGCACCGTAATCCATGCATGGCCCCGCCCACCCTTGCTGTGCTTGATGCTGTTGCCGATCAGATTTGAGAACACCTGGCTAAGGTGCAAACGGTCCGTGTACAGTGTGGGCATGTTAGCGGCTACATCGACAATGAATCCGTCTGGTGGCGACAGCGAGTCGATGACCTCGACCAGCAGATCGCCGGTATCGACGCTTGTCAGAGAATGAGCTGCCTTGCCAATTCGCGAGTATTCCAGCAACCCTTCTATCAATGCATTCATGCGCCGCACACGGTCACGCAGCAGCCCCAGTTGTTCGCGGGTAGCATCGGTCTGATCTTCACTCAGATCTTCCTCCAGCCAGGTGGCCAGATTTGCAATACCCCGCAGTGGTGCTTTCAGGTCATGCGAGGTGACATAGGCAAACTGTTCCAGTTCTTCCACATGCCGTTCTGCTTCGGCAGTGCGGATAGCTACACGTTGTTCCAGGGTTTCATTCAGTCTCTGAAGTTGCTTTTCGGCATTCAGACGTTCTTTAATCTCGCTGTTAAGCACTTCGTTGACCTCCACCAGTTGCATCGTGCGCTTGGTCACCAGACGCTTTACCTTGGCTGCGCGTCCCACCAGCGTGGAAAGGTATATTGTCAGCAGTGCCGTGAATGGCAAACCACCCGCAAGGGTGACCCATCCACTCCAGGGATCTGGCTGGAAATATCCGGGGATCGAGGTTGACAACACTTCCCATTGACGGTTCGCGACGCTTACAGTCTGGACGAGCTCCCTGATTTCCCGTGAATCTCCATCGCCGGGATTGCGCTGGCCAGTGTCTGCAGTGCGTATCCTGGAAGTATGCAGGTAAAGAATCTGTCTTTCCCCCTCGTCAGAAACATCGTAGATGACCATGTCAATACCGCTCGGGCTGAGATTCTGCAGGGCACTTTCAACGATCTCGCCTATGCGGAAAATTCCGGCCGCAAACCCGCGCAATTGCTGTGGCTGCATTTCCGGGGCGTCCAGGGACGCCTCTTCCTCTTCACTCTCGGCTTCGACCACGTCTGGATCTATCTTGTTATAGACCGGCAGTCGGGCCGCAAAACCATATTCGATGCCACCCTCCCGCTCCAGGGGGATGCGGGGTGAGACCTGCATCTGTCCGGCATCCCGCGTTCTCTGCAACGCGTCCAGAATCACCGGGTCTGCTGCCAGATCAAGGCCCAGTGAGTCCTTGTTGAGCTGATAGGGCTGCACATAGAGAACGGGAAAATGCACCGGACGCGGTTCAGCCCTGACCAGATCACCCGCCTGGTTACTTTCATTTATGCGAAACTTCGTGAAGCTGCGGCGGGCCTCTTCTTCAAATGACGCACGCTCTGTACCGGTTACCCGGGGAATCCATTGCAGTGCCGCTATGCTCGTATAACGCTTCAGGGCAGGACCTACGAACTTGCGAAAATCGCGTCGCCCGACCCACTGTGATGCACCGAAGAAACTGCCAACATCCTGAACAACGGCAAGAGTTTCTTCGATCTCGCGCTGAACCATCAGGACCCGGTCGATGGCACCTGCACGAAATGCCTGCTGTACCCGCTGGTGCTCCCAGTCAGTGACCACGTTGAATGAATACCAGGTAACCAGCACACCGGTCAGTGCGACGAGCGCAATCGGAATATACGCCATCCATGGGCGCGTGTTTCCGGCAGGCGCATTGCCAGAATTCGCCCGCACATGTTCTGGTGGAGTAAGGTTACGGTTCATAATCGCTTGCAGACCCCGCAAAGACAGAACCTGCCCCATACTGGATGTAGAGTATCCCTGCGCTCACTCAAGAATCCCCGGGTCTGGCGGATAGTATTCACTGATCCGGCGGTTCACCTCAAGCAGAATCTCGCGAACAGTATCCTCAATAGTCCAGTTGGCTATTACCGGTATATTCGCTTTGTCAGCCAGGTTAAGCAGAAAAGACTGCACCTCCCAGATGGCATCCAGTTTTTCCAGATAACGGGATGAGTCGCGATCAGGCTGATCACGACTGCGCCATGACAGCTGATTCGCCAGTTGTTGCCGGGTCGTAACGGTCAACATAACAGGGGCCACGACGGCTGCCTCGCGGGCCCTGTCAAGGTCCAGCTCCATGGGCAGTATATGGACGCCATCGACGATCAAATCCTGGCGTTCTTTTAATGCGCGTGCAATGGTTGCCTCGAGGGCCGATTTGATATTGGCATGCTGGGCCAGAAATCCGGCAATAACCAGGTTGTCGGTCTGTCTCTGCCCATCCCGCGCCCTCGTCCGTGGAAGACCGCGCCAGGCATCAAAGCTTGAAAAACCAAGCGTCGGC
>JBATGJ010000109.1:0-14416 GCA_049665685.1 Gammaproteobacteria bacterium | reverse complement strand
TCAGGATTGACCAGAGGCCTGGATACAGAAATATGTACTGTCCCTTTTGTGGCAAGCAGGATACCAAGGTAATCGATTCGCGTCTGGCGAGCGAGGGTGCCCAGGTGCGACGCCGGCGTGAATGCATCGCCTGCGGCGAGCGCTTTACCACCTTTGAGTCACCGGAGCTGGTGATGCCGCGCATCATCAAGAGTAACGGCGCCCGCGAGCCTTACAACGAGGGCAAGTTGACGGCGGGCATCATGCGGGCACTGGAGAAACGCCCGGTCGAGGCGGATCATGTCGATGCGGCTATCAGTCGCCTGCAGCACCGCCTGCGTGCCAGCGGCGAGCGCGAAATTCCGTCGCTGCAGCTGGGTGAATGGGTGATGAACGAACTGCGCGAACTTGACCAGGTCGCCTACGTGCGGTTTGCATCTGTCTACCGCAGTTTTCAGGACGTCAATGCCTTCCGCGAGGAGATCGAGAAACTTGCCAGCGAACCGAGTGCGGAAGACAAGAAGGACCAGATCTCGCTGTTGCCGGAAGACTGACCGGCTGCTGATGCAGCTCGCTTCGCCCGGTTGCCGTTGGTGTTCCAGATGAGTGTTGCAGCTGACCACGCATTCATGGCCCGGGCCCTGCGCCTGGCAGAACGCGGCCTGTTTACGACCGACCCGAATCCGCGCGTGGGTTGCGTGATCGTTCGTGCAGGCACGGTGATCGGTGAGGGCTGGCATGTACAGGCAGGTGCGGCCCATGCAGAGGTCAATGCACTGACCGCGGCCGGCGATGCAGCGCGCGGCTCGACGGCATACGTGACGCTCGAGCCGTGCTGTCACCACGGACGCACACCACCCTGTACCGAAGCATTGATTGCAGCCGGTGTCGCACGCGTGGTGATCGGCATGAATGATCCGAACCCCCGGGTTGCGGGTAACGGTGTGCAGGCGCTGACAGCGGCCGGCATCGAGGTGACGACGGGTGTGCTCGCGGCACAGGCAGGCAGCATCAATCCGGGTTTTATTCGGCGCATGCAGGCGGGTCGTCCGTTCGTGCGTTGCAAGCTGGCCATGAGCCTGGACGGCCGCACCGCGATGGCCAGTGGCGAGAGCCGCTGGATCACGGGCGAGGCCGCGCGCCGCGATGTGCACCGGCTGCGGGCACGGGCGAGTGCAATCCTGTCCGGGATCGATACCGTGCTGGCAGATAATCCGTCGCTCAACGTGCGACTCGATGAGGAGACGGTACTGCAACCGTTGCGCGTGGTACTGGACTCGCGCCTGCGGTTGCCACCAGCGGCGAGACTGCTGGGCCTGCCGGGCAAGACGCTGGTGCTGACCGGCAGTGCGGATGCTGACAGGACAACGGCACTGGTTGAGGCCGGGGCCGAGGTAGTCAGGCTGCCACTGGATGGCGAGCGCCTTGACCTCATTCAGGTGATGCAGTTTCTCGCTGAGCGCGAGATCAACGAGCTGCACATCGAGTCCGGTCCGGTCCTGAGTGGTGCACTGTTACAGTCGGCGCTGGTGGATGAACTGGTGCTCTATGTCGCACCCCATTTGCTGGGTGATGCGGCGCGTGGGCTGTTTACCCTGCCAGGCGTGGAGACCATGGAGCAACGCATAGAGTTGAACATCACGGACATCCGCGCCGTCGGCAACGACTGGCGGGTAACGGCAACCGTGGTCGAGGGGTGATTATTTTTCACCACAGAGAACACAGGGTACACAGAGAAAAAACATATTTCATGCCGAAAAGATCATGACAAAGCAAGCTTGATAGAGTTGGTAATTTTAGTGTCATGCCGGTTCTTGTGTGTTATTGGCACTCAGTGAGGAATACTGACATTGTACTTAACAGAAAAGAATCTTGTTGCCCTGTGAACTCCGTGTTCTCTGTGGTGACAGGTTTCAGGATTTAAATGTTCACAGGCATCATACAGGCGGTTGGCACCATCGCTTCCATGGAAAACCGTGGGGGTGACCTGCGCCTGGGTATCAATACGGGTAAGTTGCCACTGGATGATGTGCAGCCCGGTGACAGCATTGCCGTCAGCGGAGTGTGTCTCACGGCAGTGGAGCTGTTACCGACCGGATTCGTCGCCGACGTATCCGGCGAGACGCTGGGTCTGACCACCCTTGGCCGCCTGGTCGTTAACGACAGGGTTAACCTTGAGAAGGCGCTGACACTTGCCACCCGGCTTGGCGGTCACCTGGTCAGCGGCCATGTGGACGGCCTCGGCAAGGTTACCGCGCGGACGCCGGACGCACGCTCGGTGCGATTCACAATCCAGGCACCGGACGAACTGGCGCGCTACATCGCGGTGAAGGGCTCGATCTGCGTGGATGGCGTCAGCCTGACAGTCAATGGCATCGATGGTGCAGCCTTTGAGCTGAATATCGTGCCGCATACCCTGGCAGAGACCACCCTGCAGGATTGCCAACCGGGCCGGACCGTGAACCTGGAGGTGGATCTGGTAGCGCGTTACCTGGAGCGCCTGCTGCAGGGCGAGGGGGCGGCGAAAACCGGCAGCGGGCCCGTCATTACCCGTGAACTGCTGGAGTCCTGTGGCTTTGGCGGCAAGCCGGACTAGCCGATACGTGCCGTGATGGCCGCATTCGTGGATAATACCGTGCCCGCATCTCAGTTGGATTGTGGATAATCCCCGCTCCCTCCGGGAGAGGGTTAGGGAGAGGGGATATTTATGAAGCATTGTTTTTTATTGAATCCCTCTCCCCAGCCCTCCCCCTGAGGGGGAGGGAGCGAATTACACAGACAGAAACTGAGAGTGAATACGAGCGAAGAAATTATCGAGGATATCCGTGCCGGCCGCATGGTGATCCTCATGGACGATGAGGGACGCGAGAACGAGGGTGATCTCGTCATGGCGGCCTCGCTGGTGCGTCCCGAGGACATCAACTTCATGGCCAGCCACGGACGTGGCCTGATCTGCCTGACGCTGACGCGTGAGCGCTGCCAGCAGCTGGCGTTGCCGCTGATGGTGCCGACCAATCGCTCGCTGCATTCCACCCATTTCACCCTGTCGATCGAGGCCGCGCACGGGGTAACCACCGGTATCTCGGCGCCGGATCGCGCCCGCACGATACAGGCTGCCGTGGCACGGGATGCATCCCCCGACGACATCGTGCAGCCCGGGCACATCTTTCCCCTGATGGCACAGCCCGGCGGGGTGCTGACACGTGCCGGACATACCGAGGCCGGCTGTGATCTTGCGCGGCTCGCCGGGCTGGAACCGGCCGCGGTGATCGTCGAGATCCTCAAAGAAGACGGCAGCATGGCGCGCCGCCCCGATCTCGAGGACTATGCAAAGCAGCATGACCTGAAGATGGGCACGATCGAGGATTTGATCAGCTACCGTATCGCAAACGAGAAGACCGTCGAACACGTCGCCGAGAACGATCTCGCCACGGAACACGGGGTGTTCCGTGTGCACGCCTATCACGACACCGTCGACGATGCGGTGCACCTCGCGCTGGTGATGGGCACGATCGATCCCGACGAGCCGACACTGGTGCGCGTGCAGGTGCAGAATACGCTGAGCGACCTGTGCGATGCCGAGACCGAGGGGCATCACTGGCCGCTGCGCGATGCATTGCAGCGTATCGCAAGCGAAGGCAAGGGTGTGGTCGTGATCCTGCGACCGGGTGAACCGTCAGATGCCCTGATCGAGCAGGTCCGTTCCTACCACATCCCGCAGCCGGTCACGCAAACACCGGTGACCAGCAAGCCGGACGAGTTACGCACCTATGGTGTGGGTGCGCAGATCATCGCCGATCTCGGTGTGCGGCATATGCGTGTATTGAGTGCGCCAAAGATCGTGCATGGCATCGCCGGTTTTGGACTGGACGTGGTTGAATACGTCTCGTGATATATTTTCAGGTAGTTGATGGTTTGTAGCAGGAGCGCAGGGATGGCCGCTCCCGGCATCCTGCCTTGCGCGACACTTGAATATCGCGCAAACAGCACAGGATGGGCTGTTCGCGGACATCGTCCGCTTCTACAATGTATACACATGGGATCTGACAGGGATTAGCGACATGAACGACATAACGGTAAAGGAAGGCGAACTGGTATTGCGCGATGCACGCATCGCACTGCTGGTGTCGCGCTTCAACAGTTTCGTGGTGGAGAGTCTGCTGGCAGGGGCCATCGATACTTTAAAGCGGCATGGCGCGGATGAGCGTGACCTGCAGATCGTGCGCGTACCGGGAGCGTACGAGATGCCGATTGCGGCCCAGCGTCTCGCTGCCAGCAAACGCTTCGAGGCGATCATCGCCCTCGGTGCCGTGATCCGCGGTGGTACCCCGCACTTCGAGTACGTGGCCGGGGAATGTACCAAGGGACTGTCGCAGGTCTCGCTCGCGCATGACATTCCGATCGCCTTTGGCGTGCTGACGGTCGACACCATCGAGCAGGCCATCGAACGGGCCGGAACCAAGGCCGGCAACAAGGGTGCCGAGGCGGCCATGTCGGCCATCGAGATGATCAATCTGCTGCGCGGCCTCGACAGCTGACCGGCCATGGTACCGGGATGAGTTTTTCCGCCCATGCTCGTGCCCGTGCCCGTCGCTATGCGATGCAGGCGCTGTACCAGTGGGACCTGTCGGGCACGGACCTGCCACTCATCCGCTCACAGTTCCTCGTCAATGAAGATTTCAGCCGGGCAGACCAGCCGTATTTTATCGAGCTGCTCAGCGACCTGCCCGGGCAGGCTGACGTAATCGACGCCAACATTGCCGAGCATATCGATCGTCCGCTGGAACAACTCGACCCGGTCGAACGGGCCATCCTGCGCATCGGTATATACGAACTGCTGGAACGCATCGACATTCCCTATCGCGTGGTAATCAACGAGGCGGTGCAGCTGGCGAAGAAATTCGGTGCCGAGCAGGGCCATGCCTTCGTCAATGGCGTGCTCGACAAGGCCGCCAGGAAACTGCGCAGCACCGAATACAGGAAGGCCGGCGGGCAGGCGCGCTGAGCAATGCCCGTCGACGAGTTCGACATCATCCGACGTCATTTCGTACGGACAAGATCTGCGCGTGACGATGTCATTGCCGGCATCGGCGATGATGCCGCGCTGCTGCAGGTGCCACCCCGGCAGGAACTGGTCATCTGTACCGACACCCTGGTGGCCGGCCGGCATTTTCCCGCAGGCACCCATCCAGCGGCCATTGGCCACAAGTCACTGGCTGTGAACCTGAGCGACCTGGCCGCGATGGGTGCGGATCCGGCCTGGGCCACACTGGCCTTGACCGTACCCGGGTACGATGAGGCCTGGATGGATGCATTCATGCGGGGTTTCTTTCAACTGGCGGATCTCTACAACATCGAGCTCATCGGCGGCGACACCACGCGCGGCCCATTGAGCGTGACCGTGCAGGCGCATGGTTTCGTCCCGCACGGACAGGCTGTGCTGCGCCGTGGCGCGCAGCCCGGAGATCGGATTTATGTGACCGGCACACTGGGTGATGCAGGACTCGCGCTGTATCTGGTGGATGCCGCGGGCGAGGCGCTGCGCCGGCGCCTCGATTTTCCGGCACCGCGCATTGTGGCGGGGAGGGCGCTGCGCGAGCAGGCGAGTGCGGCAATCGATGTCTCCGATGGCCTGCTGGCCGACCTTGGGCATCTGCTGGAAATTGACGGACTCGGCGCTACACTGCAGATCGATGCGTTGCCGCGTTCGCGCGAGTTCCTTGGCCGGTTGAAACAGGCCGGGGTTGAAGCGGATACGCTGTTTTACGAATTGCCGCTTGCTGCCGGTGACGACTACGAACTCTGCTTTACGGTAACGGAGGACAAGGCGGCAGCGCTGGAGGCGGCCATCAAGTCACTGGACTGCGACTGTACCCGTATCGGCATGATCGACGCCAGGCCGGGCATCCGCTGCCTGCGGCAAGACACAACAGCGTACCATCCGGAAGGTGCCGGTTACCTGCACTTCGGGGACCCGCATGGCCGATAAAGTTCCACCCGGGCTGTTGCTCCATCCGGTCGATTTTCTTGCGCTTGGTTTTGGCTCCGGCCTGGTACCGGTCGGACCGGGAACGGCGGGTACTCTCGTTGCCATCCCGGTTTATCTGCTGCTGCAGCCGCTGGATCTGGCCGTATACCTGGCGGTTGTATCCATGGGATTCCTCGCCGGCATCGGCATCTGTGCACATGCTGCCAGGCGCCTCGGTGTGCATGACCACCCGGGCATCGTCTGGGACGAGGTCATTGGCTTCCTGGTGACCATGACGGCAGTACCCGCAGGCTGGGAATGGGTGGCAGGCGGCTTTGTGTTGTTTCGCATTTTCGATATCGCCAAGCCCTGGCCGATCGGCTGGCTGGACCGGCAGGTACATGGCGGGCTGGGGATCATGCTGGATGACCTGCTGGCCGGTGTGTTTGCAGCGGCTGTCCTGCAGGGGCTGGTTTATATTAGCTGACAGTGGATCTGTTCGCTGATTAATGCCGCCGCCTGATCGCCGTTCATTTGCAATACGGAAACAGTTTCATGTCCTGACTGACATTCTGGCACTGGCCGCTGGTGTAGGTCATGCGATTGGGGTTTTCGCTGCTTGCGCGTTCATCCGCCTCCATGGCCAGCAGTTGCTGCGCCAGCTTGCAGCCCTCCTGTTCATGGCACTCATCATGCAGGCCACATGAACGGTGGACCAGTTTCTCGCAGGGTGAGTAGCCGACAATCGGGGCCCCTTCCCATTGTTCGACTGCCAGTTCCGGGATACGCCGGGGTTCCGCAATACCCCCGCGGGGGACGCTGGTACCCTGCCGGATGATCAGGATGGAGCCGTCATCCAGACGATGGGTACCGTCCCACAAGGGTGTGGTCACGCCGTCACGGGTGACCATGGCCCGGTTGGTGTCCGGGTCCACCCTGACCGCGCCACCGTACTGAAGGTTGTATTGCGGGTCTGCCGCCAGTGCGCCAGCCGTGCCTATGACCCACAGCAGGATCCCCGGCAGTAAGGCGGCCAGACTTGCCTGCCGGCAATTAAATGCGACGCACATTGCGCGTTCTTCAGGGATAATAACGCCGGTTCGGGTAAGTGCGCCCATACGGGTAGTACGGCCGCTGTTGGCGGTAAAGCTTGCTGCGCTCACTCATCATATCGCGGTGCCACAGGGAACGCGCCTTGTTCCACTGCCTGCGCTCCTCGGCTGCCGGATTGTTCCACCAGCGTCGCTGACTTTGCCAGCGTTCCCTTTGCTCACGCTGCAAGTCCAGCCACTTGTTTCTCTGTTCGCGCAAGCGGTCGGCCCTGGTACGGTAACCCAGGCGGCCGCGTCGGCTTGTCCGGTCTTTCTCTGACGCCGCGGTTGTCTCGGTCTCTGCGGCCTTTGCTGTATCGCTTGCCTCAGACTCTGCGGCCGCTGGGACCTCCTCTTCGGCCAGGGCCAGGTTCGGCCAGCCGGAAGCGCCTGAAAATGCGATGGTTACGAGTAATGCTGACAGGGTGGCTGTGCGCCATGCGTAGTAGCTCATATCGTCCTCCGGGGATCGATTTATCAGATCGTGTGTCAATAAACTACCGCCGAAGCCGCCTGGAATCCTTGACGCCCGTCAAGCGAATGCAGTCTAGCCCTGTCGGCCCATTGACACGGCTGGGGAGATAACCGCCAGGCGAACCGAATCAATCCCCCGCCAGGTGGCTACGGGTCCTGCAGATCGCGCGCCATCCTGCGCCGGGTCAGTAGCGCCCGCCGGTCTTGTTGATGTAATTCGACAGTTGCTGCGATTCGACATCCATCTTGACGAGATTGGCATGGGTTTGTCGAAACAGTCCGCGCATGAATTTGTACATGATGCCCGGGTGGGTTTTGAGCAGTGATTCGAACGCGTCCGGCTCCAGTGTATAGACGAACGCCTTGCCGGAGGCACGCAACCTGGAAGGACGCGGCGTGCCTTCCACAAACGCACGTGTGCCCGCACATTCGCCCACCTTGACGGTATAGAGTGATACATCGTTGCCAGCGACGCCGGTGTTGACCGTAAGTGAACCTGCAGCAAGTATGAACAGCGTCCTGGAAGTGTCGCCCGTCTTCACCAGGTCCTCGCCGTCCTGTAATTGCCGTGAACCCATAATCCCGCCAAGGACCTCACATTCACCCTCGTCGAGATCCTGACCCAGCAGGGAATTCATCAGGAAATTACAATCGATGTTCTGCGTCATAACTGCTTGCCCTCCGGCGCGTCTGTGAATGGTTTCCGGCCAGTATACGCCCCGATAACAAGCTGTTCACCATGGCCCGGATGGCAGGGCTCAGGGACATCCCGTGTCTTGCCGGGACGGACCGCTCATCGGGCAGGCACCCGGCCCGTAATCTCAGTCGGTCAGCAATGCCAGCCACCGCTCATACAGGCTGTTTGCCACCGCCTGTGCCGCCCGGATACGCATCTCCAGTCCCCGGGTCATATCCCCGGCGGATTGTATCGTGGCGGAAGGTTGAGCGATTTCATCCGCATACAGCGCTGCCCATTCGTGGACCATGGATGCCTGCATCTCCACGTGACATTGCAGGGCCAGGGTGTTGCCGATAGCGAAACCCTGGTGGGCGCAGGTATCGTTTTCCAGTATGACCCCGGCACCCTCCGGGATGGAAAAGGTCTCACCATGCCAGTGGAACAGGGTCATTTCCCCCGGCAGGCCGGCAAGCCACTTTTCGGCCGTGGTGGTGTCTGATTGCCTGACCGGATGCCAGCCGATCTCCTTCACCGGGTTGGCCGTAATGGCCCCGCCGAGGGCCTTGCTGAGCAGCTGGCCGCCAAGACAGTGGCCAAGTACCGGCAGATCGGCGGTGTGTGCGGCCCTGATCAGATCCAGTTCCCGGCCGATCCAGGGCAGGTCGTCGTTGACGCTCATGGGGCCGCCCATAAAGACCAGCCCGGAACAGCCGTCAATACTGTTAGGGACAGCAGCATCGGCATCGATGGCAATCAGTTGCCAGGGGATCGCCTGGCGGTCCAGCACCTCGGCCAGGTAGCCGGGGCCCTCGCAATCGATGTGGCGGAATATATAGAGTGGTTTCATGATCTTGTCCAATGTGAATACTGACTGATGAAAATGACTGCAATGTTACGTGTTCTGTTGACCGTCTGTCTCGGCCTGTCTGGCATGCAGGCAACAGCCTCTCCGGATGTACGTGTGGTGGGCCTCTTCAGTCACAAGGCAGTGGTGGTCATTGACGGGCAGCAGCGTGTGCTGCGCGTCGGCGAGGAGGGCCCGCAGGGGGTGCGCCTGATCCAGGCGAACAGCGAATCGGCTGTACTGGAGGTCGACGGTGAGCGCATTACGGCCCGGCTGGACGGGCGCGTCACCCGCCGCAGTCGGCCGGCGGAGCGGAAACAGGTACAGGTGTACCGTAATCAACGCGGCCTGTACACCACGGTGGGTGCAATCAACGGGCTGACGGTACCGTTCCTGGTCGATACCGGTGCATCGACGGTGGCCATGAATTCGGCCCAGGCGCGCAGGCTGGGCATCGACTTTCGTGTGGACGGCGAGCCGGCGACGGTCGTCACGGCCTCGGGCCGAACCGAAGCCTGGAAACTAAAACTCAACAGTGTGAAGGTCGGTGACCTCGAGGTAAAAGGTGTTGACGCGGTAGTGATCGATGGCGAGCAGCCGGCAACCACCTTGCTGGGAATGAGCTATCTCGGGCGGCTGGAGATCAACAACGACGGTCAGTTAATGACGCTGCGCTTGAAGTACTAACAAGACATTCCCGCGCACGACTGCATGGACGCAGGAAGCTAAAGCCGAGGCGGGAATGACAACATCGATATTTTGCTTTCTTGATACAGAAATTGTTTTCCGTGCTCTTTGTGGCGGAGATGTTTTTAGCGGCGACTACAGCTCTTCCTTGATGTGCTCGATCAGGGCGTAGGCGGAGTGGTTGTGGATAGACTCGAAGTTTTCCGATTCCACGATGTAGGAAATGATACGGTTGTCTTCGTTCAGGCGGGTGGCGACGTCGCGCACCATGTCTTCCACGAACTTCGGGTTGTCATAAGCGCGCTCGGTAACGTGTTTTTCGTCCGGTCGCTTTAGCAGGCCGTAGAGTTCGCAGGAGGCTTCTTTTTCGACCAGGTCGATCAGGTCCTCGATCCAGACGAACCCGTTGGTCGCGGCGTTGACAGTCACATGCGAGCGCTGGTTATGCGCACCGTAGTCCGAGATCTTTTTCGAGCAGGGACACAGGCTGGTGACCGGTACCACCACCTTGATGTTCATTTTCGGTTTGCCGTTGTTGATCTCGCCGATCAGCGTAACGTCATAGTCCATCAGGCTTTTGACACCTGACACCGGTGCGGCCTTGTTGATGAAGTAGCTGAAGCTCATCTCGATGTGGCCGGCCTCGGCCTCCAGTCGCTCGGTCATCTCGCTCAGCATCTTGCGGAAAGAATCGACGGTGATTTCGTACTCGTGGAGATTGAGGATCTCGACGAAGCGAGACATGTGCGTGCCCTTGAAGTTGTGTGGCAGGTTCACGTACATGTTGAAATTGGCGATGGTGTGCTGCTCGCCGCCCGAGCGGTCAGAAACCCGCACGGGGTGGCGAATGTCCTTGATGCCGACCTTGTCGATCGGGAGCTGGCGCGTGTCTGCGCTGCCCTGCACATCGGCAATGGCGTGGGTCTTGTTCTGTGCCGGTTCTGTGGGTGTCATGTCCGGTGTTCCAGTCGCACGGATTAAACAGCCTGGTGGGCAGCTAACTGCCAGAAAATCCGCCACAAGGGGTTGATGCCGGTGGCCGGGCGGTTAATACCTGAGTGCAGAAGTATGATATTACTCGACCGATACGTGCAGCGCAATCCGGACTGCGTGGGTGATTGCCAATTTATCTATCTCTTTCAACAATATAAGCGGCTATCCAGCGTAGCGGGTCGGCGCTGTCGGCAAGCCCGGCAAGACTGTCCATGGCCTCCTGGACCAGCTCGGCGGTACGCTGGCGAGCCCCGTCCAGGCCGATCAGGGCAGGGTAGGTGGATTTTTCGAGCTGTTCATCCATGCCGGTATGCTTGCCCAGCATGCGGGTCTCGCCCTCGATATCGAGGATGTCATCGCGGATCTGGAAGGCAAGACCGATGCACTTGGCGTAATGGTCGAGCTTTTCCAGCTGGCCGTCTTCTCTCCCGACGGCGTTAATCGCGCCGAGCAAAACGCTGGCACGGATGAGTGCACCGGTCTTGTGGATATGCATGTCTTCCAGCTCGGCAATGTTGAGCCGTTGCCCGGCCGCTGCCAGATCGATGGCCTGGCCACCGGCCATGCCGCGCGAGCCGGCAGCCAACGACAGTGTCTCGATCATGCGCAGGCGCGTGGCGGCATTTGGGGTGATGCTGTTGTCATGCGCAAGTATGTAAAACGCCAGTGACTGCAGTGCGTCACCGGCCAGGATGGCGTTTGCCTCACCGAAGGCACGGTGGCAACTGGGTTTCCCGCGCCTGAGGTCATCGTCGTCCATGGCCGGCAGGTCGTCGTGAATCAGGGAATAGGCGTGAATCAGCTCGATGGCACACGCCGGGCCGTCGAGGTGTTCCTGGTCGGCGCCCAGCGCATGGCCGCTGGCATAGACAAGCGTGGGGCGGATGCGCTTGCCCCCGTTCAGTGCGGTGTAGCGCATGGCCGTGTGCAGGGGGACTGGATGGGTACTGGCTGGCGGCAGCCAGTGTTCTAGGGTGCGGTCGAGGCGATTCCGGCAGTCGTCCAGAAAGACGGCCAGTGGCGGGTCAGGTGTCTTCACTGGTAAACGGCTTCAGCTCGCCCTGGTCGTCCTGTGCATTCTTCTGCATCAGGATCTCGACCTTCTGCTCGGCATCCCGCAGCGCCTGCTGACAGGTTCTGGAGAGCTGTACGCCCTTTTCAAAATGTTCCAGCGACGCCTCTAGACTGAGGTCGCCCTGTTCCATCTTTTCGACGAGCTTCTCCAGCTCGCCGAGGGACTTTTCGAAGTCGGGACTGGTTGGTTTCTTCGTGGCCATTGCTTGCAACTATCAAGAATTCAGCCTACGGTACCTTACCCCGATAACAGGGGTCAATTCGGCCCATTGTAATTGCCAATCAGGCAGTCTCTTGACCCGTTTATGGGCCCGGAGTAGAGTTTGGGCATGATTTAGAGAGCGTCTAAATCCAGCTGACATGCACATAACCCACGCCAAGAGGAATCACAATCATGGATCTTAAAGGCAGCAGTACCGAACAGAATCTGAAAGACGCCTTTGCCGGCGAATCCCAGGCAAATCGTCGTTATCTTTACTTCGCCGCCAAGGCCGACGTGGAGGGATACAATGACGTCGCGGCAGTATTTCGTTCCACAGCGGAAGGCGAGACCGGCCACGCCCATGGTCATCTGGAGTACCTCGAAGCCGTCGGTGATCCGGCTACCGGTCTGCCGATCGGCGCCACATCCAATAACCTGAAGGCCGCCATCGCTGGCGAAACACACGAATACACGGACATGTACCCGGGTATGGCCAAGTCCGCCCGCGATGAAGGTTTTGATGAAATTGCCGACTGGTTCGAAACCCTGGCCAAGGCGGAACGGTCTCACGCGAATCGTTTTCAGAAGGCGCTGGACGCCCTGGACGACTGAGGTCCAACCGGTTCGGGACTGCTGTGCGTAGCGGCGCGCAGCGGCTTCCCGGGCAGTGTTGGCAATGGCAGTCCAGTGTCAGTGGTGATTGCCCACTTTACCCCCGGCAGTTGCCTGCCAATCAACGCCGTATGGCATCTCCGGCTGTTGGATTCTGAGAAAGGCCTGCCCTTCAGTAATAAAAGGAAAGAGTAGCGATGGCATCAGATAGCGAAGGCCCACGTGAGGGCAGTCTCGAGGCGCCCACACGACATCCGCTGGACTGGACCGGCGAGGCTTTCTATCAGGAAGACAAGCTGTTTGCTGAACTGGAACGCGTTTTTGACATTTGTCATGGCTGTCGACGCTGCTTCAATCTGTGCAACTCGTTCCCGACCCTGTTTGACGCCATTGATGATTCCGACACTATGGAACTCGATGGCGTACCGCGCACGGTGTACTGGGATGTGGTCGACCATTGTTACCTGTGCGACATGTGCTACATGACCAAGTGCCCCTATGTACCGCCACACGAGTGGAACGTCGACTTCCCGCACCTGATGTTGCGGGCCAAGGCCGTCAAGTTTAAACAGGGCAACATCAAACGGCGTGACCGTATCCTGACCTCCACCGATGTCGTCGGCAAGCTGGCCGGTATACCGATAATCAGCAACGTGGTGAATGCCACCAACCGCAGCACCACCGGGCGCAAGTTGCTCGACAAGGTGCTGGGGGTGCACCCGGATGCCAATGTGCCGGAATATCACTCGAAAAAATTATATAAACGGGTCCGGAACGATATTCTCACGGCCGCGGTTGCTGATCCTGCCGGTCTCACCACCGGCAAGGTGGCGCTGTTTGCAACCTGCTATGGCAATTACAACGAGCCGCATATCGGCGAGGACCTGGTCGCGGTGTTCCGGCATAACGACATACCTGTGAGGCTGGTTGGTACCGAGAAATGCTGTGGCATGCCGAAACTGGAACTGGGCGATCTGGACGCTGTGAAACAGGCTGCCGATGCCAATATCCCTGGCCTGGTGAAGCTGATCGACGACGGCTGGGACATCGTTGCGCCGGTACCGTCCTGTGTACTGATGTTCAAGCAGGAATTGCCACTGATGTTCCCCGGCAACAAGGATATCGCGCGGGTACGCGATGCCATTTATGACCCGTTCGAGTACCTGATGTTGCGCCACAAGGACAACAAGCTGAAGACGGATTTCCACCAGCCGTTAGGCAATGTGGCCTACCATGTGCCCTGTCACCTGCGGGTGCAGAACATCGGTCTGAAGACGCGTGATGTCCTGCAGCTGGTGCCCAATACCACAGTGCACACGATTGAGCGTTGCTCCGGCCATGATGGTACCTACGCGGTCAAGTCGGAATTCCACGAGACGTCGATGAAAATCTGCCGGCCGGTGATCAACAGTGTGGTGCGTGCCAACGCAACCCACTATAGCAGTGATTGCCCCATGGCCGGGCACCAGATCGAGAACGGTATGAAAAGCGATTTGAAGCCGGAACACCCGCTGTCATTGTTACGCCTTGCTTACGGTATTTAGCAACAACCAGTCAACAGGTTGTGGAGGTAAAAGAGATGATGGAAAAACTTACCCGCAGTGATCTGTACAGCCTCGAGGAGTATGCAGAAAATCGCGCAGACATACGTTCAAGTGTTCTTGCCCACAAGAAAAACCGCAAATTGCATATCGGCCCGTCGGCGTCGCTTTACTTCGAGGACCGCCAGACAATCCAGTACCAGATTCAGGAGATGTTACGTGTAGAGCGCATCTTCGAGGCCGCCGGCATCGAGGAGGAGCTGGAGGCTTAC
>JBATGJ010000108.1:0-7137 GCA_049665685.1 Gammaproteobacteria bacterium | reverse complement strand
CCTATCCCGGTTTTCTGATCGGCTTCTCGGTGTTCGTGGTGATCTTCGTGCTGGTGGCCGTGTTCCCCAAGTTTGCCGTCATGTTCGCCACGATTGCCGATCGCCTGCCGGTGACGACTATCATCCTGATGAAGGCCAGTCACATCCTGGTTGCGTACTGGCTGCCGATTACGGCGGGCCTGATCGCGTCTATCGCGGGTCTTGCCTGGTGGTTGCGCACGCCGGCCGGGCGTGCGGTACTGGACGATCTGAAATTACGGGTCATCGGCCTGAAGGGTATCTTCATCCAGGTCTACCTGATCCAGTCGATGCGCGTGCTGGGCCTGTCGCTGGCCAACGGGGTCAGCGTACCCGATGCGCTGGCCTCCTGCCGCGAGGTCGTGGCCAACCGCAGTTTCCGGCGTTTCCTGAGAGGCGTGGAGGCCAGGGTCAACGAGGGCAGCGGCTTTGCCGCGGCCTTCCAGGAGGTCGATTTCATCCCGCCGATGGTGCGCCAGATGGTGACAACCGGTGAAGAAACCGGCAACCTGCCGAAGGTGCTGGGGCGCATTGCCGACTATTACGAACGCGAACTGGCACGCAAGCTGGCCGCATTTTCGCGCATGATCGAGCCGATCATGCTGATTATCATGGGCGGCGTGGTCGGTCTGATCGTCAGTTCCCTGATCCTGCCGATTTTCAAACTCTCACAGGCCGTGGGCTGAATTCACAAGATCGCAGGTGCGCCATGTGCACCATCATCGGTGCGTAAAACGAAACCTACGCGCTTTCGCAGGAATGACAATAATAATTACAAATGGGTAGGGTGCGCTCTGCGCACCATGGTCAGTGCGTAAAATCCACCCAGCGTTTCCACGGTTGAATCAATACCTGCAGGAGTGCATCGCATGCGCGATTGATATGCAGGGTGCACTCTGTGCCCGGTTATTGGTGCGTGAAACGCACCCTGCAATGTGTCGGAAGCGCCTTGCAGGCGCCATGATTGTCCAGCAGCTGTATCAATTGTGGTGTGAACGCACTGCCCAGGCGATCTGATTCAGCTTCGCCTGCTCAGGCCAAACAATCCCAGCAACCCCGACCCAAACAGCCACACTGCGGCCGGCAGCGGCACGGTGCTGGCCACAATGTTGTCGAACTGGTGGTAGGGACTACCATTATCCCATTTCACGCTGGTGATGTCGCTGAATCCGCTAAACACAAAGGTTTCAAAGCCGGTGCCGGTCGTGAAGCTGTCATCCAGTGTGAACGACTGGGTCACCGTCCCGCCACCTGCGAGAAAACCGGTAAAACCGACCGTGGCCGTCCCCGCATCGATCTCGGCAAGGTCGATGGACACCAGGTTAAAGGCGCTGCCATTGTCGGCACTGAGCTGGGTGCTGGTCCCCTGATTGCCGTTGCGCAACGCAGTGCTGCCACGATATTCCGCGCTCAATGTGCCAAAGGAGAACAGTGACGGTGCCGTGATGGTAAAGCCATCCTCGGCATAGGTTGTGCCGTGCAGGGTCTGCAGGGCGTCGACATGCTCCAGTGACTGGAAGTCGAGCGTCACGGCCCGGGCATTGAGTGAGAGCAGGGCAAGCACGGCGCACAGCACGCCAGTCAGACGGTGAGTCATGAAATCCTCCGAATTTTCAGTTTTGTTCTACGGCCGGATTATGTGTTTGCTTCCGGACTCGATCCAGAGCATACACCCGGCTCTCTGTGGCGGGCAATCGCCTGCCTGTGACGGTGGGCCGTCCTGTCGGCCCATGGACGAAGGCAAATTATAAATATAAATAAAACAATGACTTAAAATTATATTTCAAGATAACACCAGGCCGCCGAGGCTGTGCGACAGGATCGGGCAGCCGCTTGCCGTTACCTCCGTCACAAAAAATAAAGCCGATCTGAATCCTGCCGATAGCCCATTTGTATTAACCAAATTCCGGTTATCAGGAGAGAGACCATGACTACGCGTTTTAACGCCGGGGGCAGGCAGACAGGCTTTACACTCGTTGAATTGCTGATTGTTGCCATCATCCTGGCCATTCTGGCGGCCATTGTGGTGCCGCAGTTCGCCAGCTCCACAGCAGATGCCGCTGATTCCGCGCTGCGTTCCAACCTCGCAGGTATTCGCAGCTCCATCGACCTGTATACCCAGCAGCACGGCAGCACCTTCCCGGGTGCGGCGCAGTCTACCGGTGGTGCCTGTGCCGGTGGTACGGCAGGTTCCGGTGCGGCCGATTCGCCTGAAGCCTTTGAAGAACAGCTGCGCTTCTACAGCAATGCGGCAGGACAGACCTGTAGTATTGCCGACGTGCCGGCCGGTGGTGTGGTGGAATATCCGTTTGGGCCGTATATCAAGAACCCTATTCCGGCGAACCCGGTAACCTCCGACGGCACCATTGTCGTGGTGACCACAGGTAACCTGGCCATGGTTGGCGCAGGTGCCGGGGGCGGCTGGCGCTATGACACGACCTCGGGCAAGTTCATCGCCGATGACACCAACACCGACGGTAACGGTGTTGCCTACGACTCGTACTAAACAGATGTGCCTGGGTTTTGCACGAGGAAAGCAGGCTTGGTTACGAGGTTTCGTAGTCATGGCGTAACACTGGTCGAAGTCCTCGTGGTGGTTGCAATACTGGGGATTGTCGCGGTCGCGGCAATCCCCGATTTGCGTTCCGGGGACGACTTCCGGCTGGAACTGGCGGCCCAGGAAATTGCCCAGGCGCTTCGCTTTGCCCGCAGCGAGTCGGTACGTACCGGCGAAGTGCATGGCATTCAGATCAGCGAGAATACCCAACGCGTCGTGGTCTACAAGGCCGACATGGCGTCATCACCGGTTGGCATGGCCTCGATCCTGTATCACCCGGTAGCCAGGAAGCCGTTTGACTTCGACCTCGATGAGCATCCGCTGGCCAACGGTGTACGCATCACCAATACCCAGAGCCCGTTTTTGTATGAGAACGGACGGCGCAAGAACCTGCTGTTTACTCCCACCGGTATCCCGTACTGGATTGTCAACTCCAGCGGCATCACCTACCCGCTGGAGGACGGCACGATCCAGCTGGGCTACGGCAATGGCAGCCGGACCGTCACGGTGGCACCAATCACCGGCCGGGTGGCAGTGCGATGAGGGTGATGATTCCGTTGCGTACAACACACATGACAGCAGGCAGGATGCACCCTGTGCATCTTCCATCGCTGCGTATAACGCACCCTGCATATTCAGAATTCTCACGTGTAATTAACTGAAGGAGTTTCTCATGCATGTACCCGCAATCCTGATGTTTGGTATCGCCGCCGTAACCGGCCTGGTCGGTATCCTGTTTCTGTTCTTTCCGGACAGGATCCGGCAGCTGGAGGCCAGACTCAACGCGCGCTGGGGTGATCGCGAAGTGGCCACCATGCGTTTCGGTACACCTGGTGAACAGGCCGTCGAGCAGATCATTAACCGCGAGGTCCTGTCGCGGCAGATTGTCTGGGATGGCTGGCTGCTGCAGCACCCGCGACTGGTCGGGATTGCCCTGTGCCTGCTGGCCCTGTGGCTTGGGTGGCAGGTGTAGAGGGAGCGCGTGATTCACCCGTCCACAACCTTATTACGCCGGGTGCACACCGTGCACCGTATACCGGTGCGTAAAACGCACCCTGCAACCAGTAGGGTGCACTCTGTGCACCGTTCCCGGTGCGTAAAACGCACCCTACGGGCACAGTGCATGGAACGCGCCACGCAACACTTCGCCGGCTTCGCCGGCTTCGCCTATATAGAAGTCCTGATCGCCACCCTGCTGATCGTCGTGACCCTGTTGCCGGCGCTGCAGGCACTGTATCCCGCCGTGGCCGGGGCGGGGATCCATGGCTCGCGCGTGGAAGACCACTATCAACTGGTTGGTCGGCTGGAGGAGCTGCTGGCCGAACCGTTTGCCGATCTCGATGCGGCCGCGACTGCTGCCGGTAACGAGACGACACCGACCACTTATTCGGACACGATCACCCATCCCGATGGCCGGCAGATCACCCGCAACGTGTTCCTGTCACGTTACGACGGCGACAATGCGGACAGCGACAACAATCCGTTCACCGGCACCGAGGATGACCTTTTGTGGATCAGGGTGGAAATCGCCGACACCGCGGACGGCCTCGAGAGTTTGCTCAGTGTCTACGATTAACCGGAATTATCCGGTGCACGGAGTGCACCCTACCCTGAATCGTAGGGTGCACTGCGTGCACCTTGCATCGGTGCGTAAAACGCACCCTACCTTGAATCGTAGGGTGCACTCCGTGCACCGTGAAATACGCCAACACGGCTTCACCCTGGTGGAACTGCTGCTGGCGCTGATGCTGGCAACCATCCTGTTTACTGCCATCGGCGGTGTTGCCGGCAAGGTCGTGAACACCCGTGACCATGTCACCGAGCGCAATGAGCTCAACCGCCAGGCGCGCTTTGCCATGGACCAGATGGTGCGCATGGTCAGTCATTCCCGCCTGTTGTTGCTGCCAATGAACGACAAGCCCTGGAGTAACTGGCTGGAGAATGTCCGCGAGGAAACAGTGCCACCGACGACTCCCACCGATGACAGCACTAAATACACGGCAGTGCTGGCGGTGACACTGCCGGCCTACGTTGATCTTGACGGCGATGGTTTCCCCGATGCCGACGACGACAGGGATGGCCGCATCGATGAGGACCTGCCAAATGATATTCATCATGATTTCACCGCCGGCATCATGTTCATCGATGACGACGGCGATGGCAGTGTCGATGAAGGGTCGAATAACCATTCCGATGATGAGTCCAGTACGGTCAATGATGACCCCATCAATGGTGTCGACGATGATGCCGACAACAACGTCGATGAAGACCCGGCCAGTGATAACAACGGGGATGGCTGCCCGGGTGTCTGTGGTGTCGATGATGACGGCGATGGGCTGATTGACGAGGGCGCCTTTGATGATGATGACGAGGATGGCGGATCCTTCGATGACCCCTACGATCCGGTGGTGTTCTACCTCAACGGCGGCGACCTGATGCAGCGCATGCCGGTGCCCTGGAATACCGACGGTATCTCGGTGCCGGACGGGCCGGTGGACGGTCGGGATTTTATTGCCTCATCCATCGCCGGGAATGTGACCCGCTTTAGGGTCGAGCGCGTTGAGGGTACTCCCGGTGATGTGCAGCTGGTGGATCTGACGCTCGAGCTGACCAGCCCGGATAGCGGCGAGGCGGTCAGTGTGCAAACCCGCGTGCGGGTCGGGGGTGCGTTGTGATGAATCAATGCAATCAATGGGGTCAGAGTCGATTGATCATGCGGCAGCGCAGAATAGTGAAGAATCATCAAGGATCAATCGACTCTGACCCCATTGATTTGCAGCGCGGTTACATCCTGCTGCCGGTCGTGCTGCTCATTGCCCTGGTCGCCACGGCGGCCTTCCTGCTGAATAACGAATCCGCGCTGGATGGCGGTATCACGCAGTCCGTCGCCGAATCAGCGGAGGCGGATTATGTCACCCGGGCTGGCCTGACCCACGCGGTCTGGGGCGCGCAGAACAGCGGTTGTGCCGGCGACATGGCCATGACCACCGTGCCGTTCGGCCAGGGCAGCTACACGGCCACGGTGGATGCCGGCGGCCCGACTGTCACGCAGTACACCTTTACCCCGGATCGCGATGGCATTATCGAAGAGACGACACCTGATCATAACCATGCCGACCACGATATAATCAAGGTCCAGAACGCGCCGGGCGACATCGAACAGGCGCTGTATCATTATGACCTGTCGTCCATCCCGACCAATCAGAGGGTGGTGACGGCCACCGCCTGGTTTTACGTGGACACCGAAGATCCCGCAGGCGCGGTGACGCTGCATCCCGTGACCGCCGACTGGACAGAGGCCAGCCTTACCTGGGACGCCGTCGGCGGTAAATTCGAAAGCAGGGCATATGGCAGCTTCCCGCCGCAGCCGGTCCCGGACAAGTGGGTGTCGGTCAACGTTACCGCGCTCGCCCAGAACTGGGTCAGCAATCCGGGCAGCAACTACGGCTTCCTGCTGAACGCCACCTCCGTCGGTGTGCAGTCGAAATACACCAGTCGCGAATACAGTACCGCCAGCCTGCGGCCCTACCTGGAAGTCACCACCGCGGACGCCCCGGTTTCGCCGGTAAGTATCAGTGCCACCGGCACGCTCACCGGCAACCCGTCACCGGCCAGTGACGTCACCCGTGTCCTGACGCGCACCGATCTGCCGGCTTACCAGCCAGACAGCAGCGCGATTCTGCAACCCGGCCCCGAAGGCAAGGACGCCATGATCTATCAATGGAAGGCGGACTGGAACTACGGGTCCAGCGATTCACTCTACGTCCGGGACTGGGGGAGTGACTCCGACTATTACAGCCTGCTGGAGTTCGACCTCGGCAGCATCCCGTACGGTGCAACAATCCATAGTGCACAGCTGGCGCTGTACCAAGACACAACCAGCACGGCTGGCGGGTCGGTCGGTGTGCACCGCATCACCAGCAGCTGGGTCGAGGGCAGCGGCAACGGCAGCAACGCGCCCGGCGTCACCTGGAACGATCGAGATAGCGGCGTGGCCTGGACCACCCCGGGAGGTGATTTCGATGCTGAAGCCGACGCCAGTACCACGATTCCCGTGGGCAGCAGAGACTGGTTCACCTGGGATATCACCGGGCTGGTGAGCGGTTGGGTCAGCGGCATCTTTCCGAACCAGGGTTTGGCGCTTGTACACGGATCCAGCAACGCGCACGCCCAGTTTGTCAGCAGCGATGCCACGGATCCGACGCTGCGCCCCAGGCTGACCATCCGCTATGCCTGTGGGTGCGGCACCCCCTGTCTGGCACCGCAGGGCTCGGGCAACGTGATGATGGTGGTGGTCAACCCGACGACCCTGGTCCCGGCAGACGCCTACAGGAAGGCGCTGTTCGAATCCTGGGGCTACACGGTGAACATCATCGGCGAGAATGCCAACGCGGCGGCCTACGCTACCGCAGCCACCAGCAATGACGTCTTCTATATCTCGGAGACGGTCAATTCAAGCCAGGTGGGCACCCGGATCAAGGACGTGCCCATCGGCGTGGTCAGCCAGGATGGCAGCTATAACAGTGACCTGGGATTCGCCACCGGGAGTGCCTGGCAAGTGG
>JBATGJ010000107.1:0-8599 GCA_049665685.1 Gammaproteobacteria bacterium | reverse complement strand
GTGGCGCCAAGTCCATAGGAGCCCTCGCGCATGGCCTGCGGAACGGCGGTTATCACGTCATCGGAAATCGAGGATACGAACGGGATGATCATGATTCCCATGACCAGGCCGGCGGCCAGGGCGCTTTCCGAGGCGACGCTCAGGCCGATACTTTCACCGAAATCACGGATGGCCGGCGCCACAAACAGTGCGGCGAAGAAGCCATACACCACGGTCGGGATACCGGCCAGGATCTCGAGTAGCGGTTTGACAATCGTGCGTACCCGGCTGCTGGCGTATTCGGCCAGGTAGATCGACGACATCAGGCCGATCGGGAAGGCCACGAACATGGCAATCGCGGAGATCAACAGGGTGCCCGTGAACAGGGGCACGGCACCGAAGGCACCCGAAGCGCCCACCTGGTCCGAGCGGATGGCGGTCTGCGGGCTCCATTCGGTGCCAAACAGGAAATCGGTGATCGGGACCTCGTCGAAAAAGCGCACGGATTCGAACAGCACCGACAGGACGATGCCGACGGTGGTCAGGATGGCCAGCAGGGAGCAGGCGATCAGCCCGGTAATGACCGCTGCCTCGACCCGGTGCTGTGCAGGATGATCCGGGCGGATGCTCTTCCAGGCCCAGCCCAGGCCGGCGATGCAGATCGACAGCGTGAGAACCAGCAACAGGCGATCGGCCTTTGTCTGCAGTTCCGCGTGGCGTTCACTCAGCTGTACAACCAGTCCACTGACGTCGCTGCTCAGAATACCCCGCCCCGCATTCTTGACGTCATTCAGCAGCAAATTTAGCTCGGCCGCCGACCGGCTGCTGACCTCTTCGGGTAACCCGGATACCAGGATGTGATCGATAACACCCTGTGACAACAGCGACCAGCCGAGCATCAGCAGCAGGGCCGGCACCGCGGTAAGTATGAGTGTGTACGTGCCGTAATGTGACGGCAGGGAGCGCAGCTTGCGGGGAGACCCGCCGCTGATGGACAGGGCGCGCTGGCGGCCCACCACGTAGGCACCGATCGCCAGCATGCATACCAGTATCAGGAGTTGAGAACCATTCACCTTGCCTTGTCCCCGAAGAAAAAAAGGGATGGATGCGTTGCGGGCACATCCACCCCTGGGTTATTGCCCGGTCAGTGACGGCTTACATCGCCTTCAGGTCTTTAACATTGTTGGCGAACTCTGCACGTTCGGCAGTTGGCATCGGGATCAGGCCCTTGTCTGACAGGTAACCATCCTCACCCCAGGCCTTCTCGCTGGTGAACTCGCTGAGGTACTCGCGGATGCCGGGGATGGAGTCGACATGGGCCTTCTTGACGTAGAAGTACAGCGGGCGCGAGATCGGGTAGTCACCGTTGGCAATGCTGTCGAATTCCGGAGCCACGCCATTGATCGTGGAGCCCTGTACACGGTCTGTGTTCTGGTCGAGGAAGCTGTAGCCGAAGATCCCCAGGGCCTTCGGGTTGGCGTCCAGCTTCTGCACGATCAGGTTATCGTTTTCGCCGGCCTCAACATAGGCACCGTCCTCACGGATGGTGTGACATGCCTTTTTATAAGCGTTCTTGTCCTTCTTCTTCATGGCCTTGATCCAGTCGAAGGTCTTGCAACCGCCTTCCATGGCCAGTTCGACGAAGGCGTCACGGGTACCGGAGGTCGGTGGTGGGCCCAGTACCTCGATGGCCATGTCCGGCAGGGCCGGGTTCACATCCTTCCAGGTCTTGTTGGGATTGGCGACCAGGCTCTCGCTGCCATCGGCGGCTGGTACATCCTTCGCCAGTGCCAGGAAGATATCGCGCAGGCTCAGATCTATTAACCTGGCCTTCTTTGAATTGGCGATGGCGATGCCGTCATAACCGATCTTGACCTCGACAATCCCGTTGACACCGTTGCTTTTGCATTTTTCGATTTCGGAAGACTTGATCTTGCGTGAGGCATTGGTGATATCCGGGTGGTCAACACCGACGCCGGCACAGAAAAGCTTGAAGCCGCCACCCGAACCGGTCGACTCGATCTTCGGTGTCTTGAAACGGGTGCTTTTGCCGAAGCGTTCGGCAACCACCGTGGCAAACGGGTAAACCGTGCTGGAACCCACGATCATGATGTTGTCACGGGCGGCGTGTGCATTCGATGTCATGCCGAAAAAGATAGCCAGGATTAAAATAACCGCAGAGATGATGGCAGTGATACTGGCAAGCATTGCGACACTGATTTTGTTTAACATGGTGGCTCGAGCTCCGAGTGGTTAATTTAGGATTCGGTCGTGGGGAAACTCTAGCCCGGTAAAGTGACATTAGTATTACAACACCATAATTTTCCTGCCTTAAAAGCGGTTGCATCGACACGGATGTGTCACAAAACTGTAATAATCCGGAGTTACACTGCATTGACAATGCAGGGCGAAAGCTGCTGTCAGACAAGCGAAATCTTCAGTTATCACATGGCCACAAAATCATCGGATCTCGGCGCGCACATCCACCATCGCTTCGATCGCGAACTGGAAAGTTTGCGCAGCAGGGTGGTGGCCATGGGTGGTCTGGTCGAGCGCCAGGTCAACGATGCCCTGACGGCGCTTACGGAGCAGAACACGGAGCTGGCCGAATATGTGGTCCGCACAGATCATCGCGTTAACGCGCAGGAAGTCAGTATCGACGAGGACTGTACCTACGTGCTGGCACGGCGGCAGCCGGCGGCCGGTGACCTGCGCATGGTGATGGCGATCATCAAGACGATCACCGACATCGAACGCATTGGCGATGAGTGCGAACAGATCGGCCGGGTAACCCTGCGTCTCAGTGCATCCAGGTTTCCCGACATGGAAACCCTGATGCAGCAGATCAACAGCATGGGCCTGATGGTGCAAGCAATGCTGCACGATTCGCTGGATGCCTTTGTAAGGCTGGATGTCGACATGGCAGTCAAAACAGCCCGCAATGACATAGATGTTGATGACCGGTATGTTGCCCTGCTCAAGGAACTGATGCAGCACATGAAAAGTACCCCTGAAGACGTCGAAGAATTCCAGTCACTGATATGGGTTATCAGGGCGCTCGAGCGAATCGGTGATCACACCATGAATATCTGCGAATACATTATTTATCTTGTCAGGGGCAAGGATGTTAGACACACAAGCATCGACGAAATCGAGCAGCAACTGGGACGCTGACGCACAGGGGCAGCTGACCGGCAATAGCCCTGACATGGTCACTATCCTGATAGTCGAGGATGAAGTCGACCTGCGCGAGATGATCAGTGAGTCGCTTGTGCAGGCCGGGTTCGCCATGCTGAAAGCCGGCAATGTGGCCGAGGCACGGCGCCTCCTCGAGCAGCATGAGCCTGATCTCGTGCTGCTGGACTGGATGCTGCCGGATACCAGCGGGCTCGGCTGGCTGCGCCAGATCAGGCGCATCGACCGGTTCAGGAATCTGCCGGTCATCCTGCTGACTGCGCGTGGTGAAATTTCGGACCGTGTGGCCGGGCTGGACAGTGGCGCAGATGATTACCTGGTCAAGCCCTTTTCACTGAAGGAATTGCAGGCACGCATCCGTTCCAGATTGCGCCACCGGGAGCTGCCGGACGAGCATGCCCGTATCGAGATCGGTGGCATCGTCCTCGACAGTAATACCCACAGGGTCATGGCCGGAACGGACGAGATCAGTCTGGGACCCACCGAGTTCCGCCTGCTCAAACACTTCATGGTTCATCCAGACCACGTGTATTCCCGCAGTCAGCTGCTGGACAGTGTGTGGGGACACCAGGTATTCATCGAGGAGCGCACGGTGGATGTACATATCCGGCGTCTGCGCAAGGCACTGGAAACTACCGGCAAGGCCGGGCTCATCCAGACTGTGCGGGGTGCGGGTTACCGGTTCAGCGTTCGGGAGAGCTGATTGTACCAGCCTGCTGCACTGCGCCGGGAACTGCTTTTCATCGGCGCAGTCTGCCTGGTGCTGTGGGGGCTGTGCGCACTGGCCGGTCTGTCCTGTTGGTTGTTGGCAGTGGCGGCTGCCGGGTATCTCTGCTGGCACCTGTATCACCTCTGGTCACTGGCGCGCTGGCTTGATAGTGGCAAACAGAAGTTGCCGCTGGATGCACCGGGTGTGTGGGGGCACGTCTATCAACAACTGGAGGTCAGGCGACGCAAGGCCTCGAAACGCAAGAAGCAGGTCGCCCGCCTGCTGAATCAGTTCAAGTCATCGACACGGGCGCTGCCGGATGCCACCATCGTCCTGAACAAGAAATTCAATATCCAGTGGCTTAACAGTGCGGCGACGAAAATCCTCGGTGTCAGAAAGTCTGACGTGGGGCAGCCCGTTACCAGTCTCATCCGGCACCCGGACTTTTTACAATACCTTGACAAAGGTGACTACAAGGAAAGTCTGCAGCTGAAATTACAGCATGCACCGGATACCTGCTTGTCGATTGTCATCGTTCCCTATGAAGGCAAGCAGTACCTGTTGCTCGCCCGCGATGTGACCAGGGAATACTTGCTGGATTCCATGCGGCGCGATTTTGTCTCCAATGCCTCGCATGAATTGCGCACGCCACTGTCGGTGTTGCGCGGTTCTATCGAGCAGCTGGAGCAGGGGATTGACGGTGAATCCCCACTGGCCAATCCACTGGCACGGATGCGTCGCCAGAGCGAGCGCATGATGGCTATCCTGCGGGATCTGCTGATACTGGCGCGTGTGGAAGGCCGCAAGGAGGTGGTGCAGCTGCAGGAAATCAACCTGTCCCTGCTGGTCGGGGAAATTGTCGAGGAGGCGCGCATAGCCAGCGAACAACAGGGCGGGCACACCCTCCGCAGGAATATCGAGGAAGGTATCGTTGTGCAGGGTAATCAGGGTGACCTGCATGGCGCCATTGCCAACCTGGTGATGAATGCCGTGCGCTATACACCGGCAGGCGGCGAGATCGACGTAGCGCTATACCGTACATCGGCCGGGGTACGTTTCAACGTCACGGATACCGGTGTGGGTATATTGCCCCAGCATCTGCCGCGCCTGACCGAGCGCTTTTACCGCGTCGATGCAGGACGCTCACGCGAGGCAGGCGGTACGGGTCTGGGCCTGTCGATCGTCAAGCACCTGCTGGAGCAATATCAAAGCAATCTCGTTATCTCCAGCGAGTACGGGGCTGGCTCCAGTTTCGGATTTATCCTGCCAGGAACATACCTTTCCGAGTCCGCCGGGCAGGGCAGGCAGGCCGGTGCCGCCGGTGGCTGAATGCTGCGACAGCGCTTTCGCACCGGCTTAGTGTTCCCCGTCGTCCCCTGGCTCGTCATCCTCCCAGTCGTAGTGTTTTGTGGCCGGCAACGGATCGCGACGGCTGAACAGGAAGGCACCCAGCAGGCCTGTTGCTGCCCCGAAAAAGTGGCTTTCATAAGATATACCCGGTTCCTGCGGGAAGATGGTCCAGATCATGCTGCCGTACAAAAAGAACACGATCATGGCCAGGGCAATCGATAACCGGTCGCGGCGCAGGATGCCGCTGGTGAATAAATAGAACATCAGGCCGTGATTCAAACCACTGGCACCGTAATGATAGCTCTCGCGGGCGAACAGCCAGACACCGGTACCGGAGCCGATATAGATCAAAACCAGTGCCGCCAATGCCGAGCGCGGGTAGGCATACAGCAGCATCGTCAGCAGAACCAGCAGGGTAAAACTGTTGGACAGCAGGTGGTACCAGCTGCCGTGCACGAGTGGCGCTGCCAGGATATTGGCAAGTTCCGGCAGGCTGCGTGGATACACCCCATACCGAAACAGCTCCAGGTGCAGGCTGCGGTCGAGTAATTCGATCAGGCACATCACCACAACCACCGTAATGGCGATCATGGAACAGCGGGCAAGCGGGATATTCATGCGGTCAGTCTAATGCATGCACTGACCGCCGGGTGTGTGGCCGTCCCTACCAGGTCGCCCGGTACTCGAACAATACAGCGCGGCTGCTGCGGGCGCTGTCGCGCAGCAGCAGGCCCATGCTCCCGGTATCATTGAGATTGTAGCGCCGGTCACTCAGCGCCAGGTCCAGGGTAGCGCCCAGTACATTAATCGCAGGCGCATAGGCTCCAGTCTTGGCCACGGCCTGTTTCGACCAGGTCGCCAGTCCACGGCTGAGCAGCTGCTGGTTCTCTCGTGTCATGCGCTGGTATTCATCCGATCGCATGCCGGCGTGGGTCTGCTGCCATGGCGGGGTGGCCTGCGTGGCTGCAGCTAACATGGTTTTCTGCTTGTCGTCCGCCTGGGCAGACTGCGTGGATGCCAGTAAGTATGTGATTATTATAAATATATTACGCATCTGATGGCCCTCCTGCTGCCTGTCGACCGTGCGTCATAAGAGCTGCTGCGCGAATCCCCGTTTTCCGATGCTCGCGACAAGCCTATACCAAATCCCGGAGATGTCCATACAACCAAGGTCTTAGAGAAGGTGTAAGCTGTTGGAAAGCATGCTAATCCTGAATCTGGCAGGCGGGGTCGGCGGCTGATGCTTGTCAATGCGGACATGTTTGACTATGCATAGACTAGTCAGACATTGTTAGTTGAGCGGTATAACCGGTATGTGAGGAGGGGGTATGACCAAACGCTGGGTGGTCGTCGCAGACCAGAGCAAGGCACGAATTTTCACCACAAAAGAGCCGCGTGGCCCGTTGCAGGAACTGGTCTCGCTGGATAATCCCTACGGGCGGGAGCAGGAACAGTCACTGGTATCGGACCGTCCGGGGCGTAGTTTCGACAGTCACGGGCAGGGCCGTCACTCCATGGGCACGACGGTCGACCCTTCAGAAACCGAAACCATCCGATTTGCCCGCCGTATTGCCGATCATTTGCAGGAGGCATGCAACGACGGCCGCTGCAAGAAACTGTTGCTGGTTGCCGGACCGTACATGCTGGGTGTGCTGCGCAAGCAGCTCAACACACCCGAGAGCATCAAGGTATCGGCCATCGACAAGAATCTGGGCCAATATGATGCGCGGGAAATTCGCACGCACCTGCCGGAGTTGCTATAGGCACGTTTCCTTTGGTCGGTTACAAACTGTACATCGTCACGCCAGCGGGTGTTGATAACCGCTATGGCCGTCTGCCTGTGGCATACCCGATAGTCCCGCCTCACTTGCGGAACAGGGGCGTGGATTGAAACTCTCTTTTCATGGGGCAGCACAGGGCGTGACCGGCTCGTGTCACCTGCTCGAGTGTGCCGGCAAGCGCATCCTGGTTGATTGTGGATTTTATCAGGGTGGTCGGGAGCTCGAGGAAGATAATGCCGATGACTTCGGCTTTGATCCCGCCACGGTAGACATCCTGTTACTCACCCATGCGCATCTGGACCACTGTGGCCGCATTCCGCTGCTGGTCAAGCGCGGATTTGACGGTGAAATCGTTACTACCGCGGCTACCCGTGAACTGGCGCGCCTGATCATGCTGGACGCGGCCGGCCTGCAGGAAGAAGAGGCGCGCTATCTCAACCGGCGGGCCAGTCGTCGTGGCAAGAACGGCCATGTAGTCGAGCCCCTCTACACAACGCTGGATGCGCTGAATGCACTGGAAAACTTCCGACGAACGGCGATTTACAGCCAGCCTCTGGAGATAGCATCCGGTATCCGGGCCACCTTCATGGACGCGGGGCATATCCTCGGTTCGGCCAGCGTCCTGCTGGAACTGGAGGAAGGCCCGGACCGTCGGCGTATCTTGTTTTCCGGGGATCTGGGCTGCAGCGGTCGTCCGATCCTGCGCGATCCGGAGGTACCGCCCGCGGCTGATATTGTTGTGATGGAGACGACCTACGGCGACCGCTCGCACAAGCAGCTGGAGCCATCTGTCGATGAACTGTTTGCCGCTATCAACGACACGGTTACCCGGGGCGGCAACGTGGTGATTCCGACCTTTGCACTGGAACGCGCGCAGGAACTGCTGTTCTACCTGCACGTGGGTAAGGAACAGGGAATATTGCCACGTTACCTGCAGGTGTTCCTGGATTCGCCGATGGCCATCTCGGCCACGCAAATCTTCCGGCGTCACCCGGAATGTTATGACGAAGAGACAGCCGCCCTGTTTGCTGCCGGCCGCGATCCCTTTGCGTTTGAAGGCCTGCATTTCACGCGAGAGACGGCGGAATCCATGGCGATCAACCAGATTACCGGTGGTGCCGTTATCATGGCCGGTTCAGGCATGTGTACCGGTGGCCGGGTCAGGCACCACCTGAAGCGTAACCTGGGGCAGATGCGCAACAGCGTGGTGTTCGTCGGCTATGCCGCCAGGGGAACGCTGGCCCGGCGCATCGTCGACGGCGACAAGTCTGTCAGTATATTTGGCGAGGAATACGCGGTGCGTGCACAGATTCATACCATTGGCGGGTTCTCGGCGCATGCCGGCCAGGGCGAGCTGCTGCAATGGCACCGGCATTGCGGGGAGCCGGAAACTACCTTCCTGGTGCACGGCGAGAAAGACAGCATGAAGGCCTTCGCCGGGTTGCTGGGTAACACACGTGTGGAGATGCCGGAACTGCATCAGGAGTTTGTTATTCAGGAGTCTTTGATGAAGTGAAACGTTTTTTCATTGCGGGTGAAACCAGGCAATCAGATCAGATAGTCATGACTGGATTCCTGCCGGAGC
>JBATGJ010000106.1:0-11361 GCA_049665685.1 Gammaproteobacteria bacterium | reverse complement strand
CGGTACTTCAAGGTATTGCTTTTTTTCCCCGTGTGCTCCCGTGGCAATTAATTATCCAACTATCAGAATATACGCAAGATGCGTTGAACATCCATGAAATGGTCAGATCTGCTGTACCTGTAAATATCGATTATTATCCGCACCTGCAAGGTGCTCCTGCCGGCTGTTCCACACCACGCGCAACGATATCGCTATGCCCGTGACACGTATTCGCCGGTGGCCGTATTGACCTTGATCTGTTCGCCGGGCGTCAGGTACTCGGGGACCTGCACCACGAGTCCGGTATTCAGGGTAGCGGGCTTGGTGCGCGAGGAGGCCGAGGCCGCCTTCATGCCCGGGGCCGTCTCTGTGATTTCCAGTACCACGGTTGCCGGTAATTCGATACCGAGGATGCCGCCATCCACGATCATGGCAAGGATACCGTCGAGGTCCTCGCCCAGGTAATGCAGTTCGTGGGCGAGATCTGCCGTGTCGAGCGTGTATTGCTCGTAGGTTTCCCTGTCCATGAAGGTGCAGCTTGCGCCATCCTGATAAAGAAGCTGCACCGGGCGACGGCTGAACTCGACCGTGTCGATGGTCTCGTCGCCCTTGAAGCGGGTTTCGTATTTTTGTTTGCTGGCGATGTCGACGCCGCGTACCTTGTAGAGAGTACTGCCACTGCGCGACGAGGGGCTCTGCACGTCCAGTTCCCTGACCAGGATAGTGCGTCCGTCGATATCGAGTACCAGCCCCTTTTTGAGATCACTGGCCTTCATGAACGTATGGAATGATCAGTCGTGTGCGTGTGCGCCGGGACCGTGCACATGGCCGTGCTCGAGTTCTTCCGGTGTCGCTTCGCGGATATCCACGACCTTGACCACAAAATGTAATGGCACGCCGGCCAGAGGATGATTGCCATCGACGGTGACGGTGTCGCCTTCTACCTCTGCAATCGTGACCACGACCGCATGTCCTTCCGGGTCTTGCGCATGGAACTGCATGCCGGTCTCCAGGTCCTGGTCGGGCGGGAACATGTCGCGCGGAACGGCCTGGATCCGGTCCTCATCACGTACGCCATAGCCATCCTCGGGCGCAACGGAAACGGCAAGTTCGTCGCCTGCCGCTTTGCCGGTCAGGGCGTCCTCCAGTCCGGGGATGATGTTGCTGGCGCCATGCAGGTACCAGAAACTGCCGTCTTCAGACTGGTCGATGATATTATCGTTGTCGTCTTTCAGCGTATAGGTAATGCTCACGACCCGGTTGTTCTCGATATGCATGGTTTCTCTCCTTTCAGATGGTGTCCGGGTTTATTGAGTACCGCCCGTGAGGCGGGGATACTAGCACAGCAGGGTGTGGTATGTGCAGATGTGGCGGGAAATCGGCCCACCAGGTGGTCGCTTGGCTGACGCGGACTGGCAGGTCTACATCATCCGCTGCACGGATAATTCCCTGTACACCGGTATTACACTTGATATCGACCGGCGCATCGATGAACACGGCAGCGCGCGCGGGGCGAAGTATTTTCGCGGCAAACGGCCGCAACAGCTGGTTTTCCTGGAAGGCGGACACACCCGCAGCTCAGCCAGCCGGCGCGAGGCCACTATCAAAAAGCTGACACGTGCCGCCAAGCTGCGCCTGATCGAGGCGACCGGCGGAGTGCCGGACTAACCCGCAGATTTGGGTGGTTGCCGCTGCCCGCCGCCGGGATAATCCGGATCTCGTATGATGCGGGAATACCTGAAAGACCCTGCCTGATCCGGCCGGCTCGCTGCACCGTGCACGCATCGGCGCACAAGCCGTTCACTGACATGCGCGCACCGCTATGCTGGCGTTTGCCGACACACGTTATTTACCCGCTGTTTGAATCCGTTGTCTGGTCCTGCTTCTGGCTGCGCTGGGCAGCCTTGCGGGGAGACTTCTTGGTCTCGAGGGTGAACCAGTCGTCACTGCTGATTTCGTGAACGTAGTCGGCCTCCTCGGTCAGCAGCCTCGAGGTGGTGGACGGTACCGAGGCGATCTCCACACGCACGCCCTCGGCCTTCAGGTGACTGACGAGTTCCACGAAGTCCGAGTCGCCGGACATGATAATGATGGTATCGACCTTGCTGGCCAGTTGCGTTGCCTTGATCGACAGGGGGATATCCGCACTCTTGCGGCAGGGGCGCACCGACCCGTGGTAGTTACTGTGCAGTCGCTCTTTCAGTTTCGAGGAAATCTGCTTGCCTTCGCGGAAGTACACCAGCCGGTTGAGGCCGCGATTGCCGAGCAGTCGCGGCACCAGGGTGTCGAAGTTGAGCATGGTATTCGGCTTGTTCGTCTCGGCGTGGATGCTGCGCTCGATATTGTTGCCGTCCACAAGGATGGCGACCGACTGGCTGATGTGTACGCTTTCGGATTCGGTGGCTGACATTGAATTAACCCGGTGGTTTGCAGTAAAACCCGTCGCGGCATTGTACAATGCCGCTTTTGCGACAGCATACACTGAATCAACGGGAGAATGTCTCATGGGTGTTGCACTATTACTGCACGTGCTGGCCGTGGTTGTGTGGGTGGGCGGCATGTTCTTCGCCTACATGATTCTGCGCCCGGTTGCAGCCAGCCAGTTGGAACCGCCGTTTCGGCTTGCGCTCTGGGCCGGTGTGTTCGGCCGATTCTTCCCGTGGGTGTTTGGCTCGATCGCCGTCATCCTTGCCACCGGACTGTGGATGGTACTGGCGGTGTTCGGTGGATTCGGTGCCTCCGGGCTGTACATCAACCTGATGTTCTGGCTCGGACTGGTGATGATGCTGATCTTCCTGCACGTGTTTTTCGCACCCTACCGGCGCCTGCGTGTTGCCGTGGAACAGGCGGACTGGCCGGCTGGCGGCAAACAGCTGGCGCAGATCCGCATGCTGGTGGGTATCAATACGCTCCTCGGCCTGCTGGTCATTGCCATCGCCTCGGGTGGACGCTACCTGCTGAACTGAACACCCGGACAGGGGCGCTTGCAGGAGTGCCGGGTGCGGACTACATTCAGTATGCAGGCCGGGAAAGGCTTCCCGGGAACGAATAATCACAGGCAAGGTTAAGGTGGCGGTGATGACTTCAAATGATGATGCGACAAACGGTTTTCCCCATGCCCCATCTGACTGGACGCCGGAGCTGGCAGGCAGGACTGCAAAGGCGAGCGGCCTGGAGCCGACAGACAGTCACTGGGATGCGGTCAGGGCCCTGCAGGAATATTATGCACGACACGCGGACGGGCCAGGCATCAACGTTCGCGAACTGCACGATGCGCTCGATGAGCGATTTCATGCACACGGTGGCATGAAATATCTCTACCGGCTGTTCCCCGGTGGCCCGGTGGCGCAAGGCTGTCGCCTGGCGGGGCTGGAAGCCCCGGCCGGCAGCACCGACAGCGGTTTCGGCAGCGTGCAATAGCTGGAGTCGACTGCAGACAGTTACTGCAAGGCGTGCCTGACCGGTCCCGGTCAGGGGCGTAAACATAGTGCCTGATGAGTAACGAACCGACCGAGGTACTCGATTTCTGGTTTGCACCGGCCACGCGCACGCGCTGGTTTGATTCAACCCCGGTGTTTGACGAGGACATCAGGAAACGCTTTGAAACAACCTGGCAGCAGGCGCGCGATGGGCAGCTGTCCCGGTGGGAGTCCGGTCCCGAGGGTGCGCTGGCACTGACCATCGTGCTGGACCAGTTTCCGCTCAACATGTATCGCGACAACGCCCTGCGCTACAGTACCGAGGCGCAGGCCCGTACGGTTGCCGGGCGCGCTATCGAGCAGGGCTTTGATGCGCAGTTGCCACGCGATCGGGTCGCGTTCCTTTATCTCCCCTATATGCATAGCGAGTCAATGGCCGATCAGGACCGCTCGATGGCGTTGTTCTCGGCGGCCGGTCTCGAGGCGAATCTGGAATTCGCCCGCCATCACCGGGACATCGTGCGCCGCTTCGGACGTTTCCCGCACCGCAACCGGACACTCGGCCGGACAAGCACCCGGGAAGAAATCGACTGGCTGGCCTCGGCTGAGGCGTTCAAGTCCTGAGTCTGTCCGGGTCGGCCAGTTTTCTGAGCACGTAAGCGGCGGCCGCCAGGCCAAAGCTGGCCGTGACCGGCATGGCCGAGCCGAGTCCGCCGGCACAGCTCAGGCCGCCGGCAGCGGCGTTGTCCGGTTTGGCCGGGCTGACACCACCGTCTTCTGCCGGGAACAGCGGTTGCTCTTCTGAATATACACACGGGATATCGAAGCGCCGCCTGGGATTGGTCGGGAAGCCATACTCGAAACGCAACAGCTTGCGCGTTCTGGACAACAGGGCGTCGTGCTCGGTCCGGCTGAGGTCCGCCACGCGGATGCGCGTCGGGTCGCGTTGCCCGCCGGCCCCGCCGATGGTGATCAGTTTCAGCTTGTTGCGTTTGCAATGCGCGATGAGTTGCGCCTTGATGCGAAAGCCGTCGACACAGTCGATGATGTAGTCAGGACCGCCGCCGAGCAATGCTTGCATGTTATCGGCCGCGATGAATTCCTCGACGGCATGCACCTGGCAGTCCGGGTTGATGGCGCGGATCCGGTCCGCCATGACCCGGACCTTGGCCATGCCGAGTGTATCGGTCAGGGCATGTAACTGGCGGTTGATGTTCGATTCGGCCACGTGGTCGAGATCCACCAGCGTGAGCGTGCCGACCGCCGAACGTGCCAGCGCCTCGGCGGCCCATGAGCCGACGCCGCCGATGCCGAGCACGCAGACATGCGCCTGCTGCAATCGTTGCAGACCGGCGTCGCCATACAGTCGGCTGATGCCGCCGAAGCGTCGCGTGCTGTCCGTCTCCATGGAGCGGCAACATACCAGAAATCCACTGTGTTTGATGTGCCAGTCGGCATAGAATGCATGCATGGAACTGATCGACAGCCACTGCCACCTCGACCTGCCGGCCTTTGATGTCGACCGTGACGCGGTCATTGCGCGCAGTCGCGCCAATGGCGTGGGTGGTTTCGTTGTCCCGGGCGTGCAGGCGTCCGGGTGGCAGTCATTGTGGCAACTGAGCCGGCAGGTGCCGGACCTGTACCCGGCCTTCGGCCTGCACCCGGTGTACCTCGAGCAGCATGCCGCGGAGGACGTGACCACGCTGGAGACCATGGTTGCGCACTGTCGGCCGGTGGCCATCGGCGAGATCGGGCTCGACTTCCACGTGAGGGAGCTCGATCCGGACCGACAACAAACCCTGTTCGAGGCCCAGCTGGCAGTTGCCCGCAGTGCCGACCTGCCGGTCATTTTGCATGTCCTGAAGGCGCACGACCAGGTACTGGCAACGCTGAAACGCAACCGCGTATGCGGTGGAATCGTGCACGCCTTCAATGGCAGCCTGCAGCAGGCTCAGCATTACATCAAGCTGGGTTTCAGCTTTGGCTTTGGCGGCATGCTGACATTCGAGCGCTCCACCCGCTTGCGGGCGCTGGCCAGTGGCTTGCCGCTTGCGTCTATAGTGCTCGAGACCGATGCCCCCGACATGACCGTGATGCAGCACCATGGCGAGCGCAACAGCCCGGAGTACCTGCCGTACTGCCTGGCCGCGCTGGCCGCTGCCCGGGATGCGGACCCGGATGAAATTGCGCGCGTCACAACACAAAACGTGCGCGATGTGCTGGATCTGGCAACGTGGAAACAGCCGCGCACTGACGTGCTGTAGTGAACAGCATGCGACTGTTCTGTTACGGCACCCTGCAGTTCCCGCGCCCCATGGCCCGGGTCAGCGGCCTGCGCCCGCGTGCACGGCCCGCCGTGCTGAAAGACTATGGCTGCTATATCCTGAACGGTGCGGTGTATCCAGGCATCCGGCCCGAGCCGGGCATGCGCACGCCCGGTGTCATCTATGATGGCATCGACATGCGAAGAATGGCGCGACTCGACCGTTACGAAGGCGATGAGTATGTGCGACAACGCGTGCAGGTCCATACGGCAGATGCACGACTGCAGGAGGCCTGGGTGTATATTATCCATCCCGAGGTGCGCGCTTGCCTGTCAGATATTCCCTGGGACCGCTACCGCTTCGAACGACAGCATCTCGCGGCCTGGTTGCGCGGGGCTGGCCTGAAGCCGCATGGCTATGGGTAAACTGCTGATCATGATCGGGCTGGTCGTCGTGGTGGCAGGGGTGCTGCTGCAGTTTTCGCCCGGTCTGTTCAGCTGGTTTGGCCACCTGCCTGGAGATATCCGCCGGGAGGGTGAGAACGGCACGCTGTTTATACCGATCACTTCCATGATTGTGGTCAGTATTATCGTCAGCATCATTATCAACCTGTTTTTCAGACGCTAGTCGATAGTCGGTGGAGGCATTATGGAAATCGTTGTCGAGAAAAACCTGAAACGGTCGCAACTGGACGCACTGGGTGTATTGAACTGGCCGATATGGGAAAAAGAGGTTTCACGGTTTGACTGGACCTATGACACCGGGGAGACCTGTTACATCATCGCCGGCAGTGTAACGGTGACTCCAAGCGGTGGTGAGCCGGTAGATATTTCGGCCGGTGATTACGTTATCTTTCCCGCCGGCATGTCCTGTGTCTGGGATATCAGCGAGCCGATCTCGAAACATTACAAATTCGATTAAGTTGCCGGTGGTGGTGGAACGATTCGCTGACCGGGCGCTCATAAGAAGACGGATATACTAAAAATATTCACCACAAAGGGCACAGAGGACACAGAGAAATCAAGTAAGGACTAAACACATTAAATATCATTTAACTGCAAGGCAATTGAAGGCTTCATTTATAAACTGGGGTAATCCGGTTTTTATCTCTGTGTTCTCTGTGCCCTCCGTGGTGAAGGTGTTTAATCATGAATCAATTGATCATAAACACCATTCCCGACGGGTAACCGCTTTGAGCCGCTTCCTGCTAACTGCCATGCTGCTGCTGAACAGCGTCATGCTCCCAGCGGCCGGGCAGACGGGCGGCTGGCGACTTGCAGGGGAATCCAGTCCCTACCTGCAACTGCATGCCGCCAACCCGGTCGCGTGGCATCCGTGGGGCGAGGCGGCCCTGCAGCAGGCGCGCCGCGAGAACAAGCCGCTGTTCATTTCCATCGGTTATTTCACCTGTCACTGGTGTCACGTGATGGCGCGCGAGTCATTCAGCAACCCGTCCATTGCCCGCTTGCTCAATGAGCATTTTATCGCCATCAAGATCGACCGGGAGCAACGTCCGGACCTCGATGCCGCCTACATGGAATACGTACAGCTCACGCAGGGGATCGGCGGCTGGCCCTTGTCGGTATGGGCACTTCCCGGGGGGGAGCCATTCCTGGGCGGCACCTATTACCCGCCGGAGTCATCACCGGGACAGACCGGATTCAGGGAGCTGCTGCAGCGCCTGTCAGAGCTGTGGGGCGAAGACGAAGCGACCATCCGCCGCACCGCGCAGCATGCGGTCGAGCTGCTGGCAGCGCAGCAGCGATCGGTGCGCCCGGTGAAACTCTCCGCAGCGCCGCTGGTGCTGGCCAGACAGCAGTATCGTGAGCTGTACGACGAACTGCAGGGTGGTTTCGGCATGGCGCCGAAGTTTCCGCAGCCCGCGCGCCTGCTGTTTCTGCTGGAGGATACTGAGCCGTCCAGTCGCGAGATGGCAGCGCATACGCTGGAACGTATGATCGCCGGAGGCATTCACGATCACCTGGGTGGCGGTTTTCATCGGTATTCCACCGACTTCGAGTGGCGCCTGCCGCATTTCGAGAAAATGTTGTATGACCAGGCGCTGATTGCACGTGCCTGCCTGGTGGCATGGCGCGAGACACGCCGCTCCTTATTCGCGGATGCGGCGCGCGGTATCCTCGATTTCAGCCTGCGCGAACTGCGTCATCCACAGGGCGGTTTTTACTCCGCACTGAGCGCCGACAGCCCGGACGCCGGTGCAGCGGATGCACACATGCAAGAGGGTGCGTACTACACCTGGAGCTGGGACCAGCTGACGGCGGCCCTTGGCGAGGGTGCGTTGCGGGACTGGGCCGCGGCACGCTATGGCCTGGCACGCGGCGGCAATGCCCTGCATGACCCGCTGGGCGAGATGCAGGGCAGGAATGTCCTGATCGACCTGCTCGACGAGGGACAGCTGGCGGAACAGTTCGCTGTGGACCTGCTGACAGTCAAGCAGCGCAATGCAAAGGTGGACGGCCTGTTGCGCGCTGCGCGCCTGACACGCCCGCCGGTCCCGGTCGATGACAAGGTTGTTGCGGCCTGGAATGGCTACATGATTACCACCCTGGCACTGGCCGGACGCCTGCTCGATGAGCCGCGTTACCTGCAGGCGGCCGAACAGGCGGCAGCTTTCGTACTGCAGCAGCTTCATGATGACAAAGACGGGGTGCTGTACCGGGACTGGCGTGACGGCACCCGTGGTGTCGCCGGCTTCAACGAAGACTATGCCGGGCTGGCCGAAGCGCTGCTGTCGCTCTACCAGGTGACCGGTGAGCAGCGCTGGCTGCAGCGGGCACGGGGCCTGGTCGAACGGCAGCTTGCGTTGTTCTGGGATGACACGCACGGTGGCTTCTACAATACGCCTGGTGATCGGGCCGGGTGGCTGCGCGAGAAGCGGCTTGCCGATGGTGCCAGTGTCTCCGACAACGGTGTGGCGCTGCACGCGCTGCTGACCCTCGGCCGTCTGACGGGGCGCGGGGAATTCACCGACCGGGCCCGGCAGGTAGCGGCATGGGCCATGGCGCAGCACGCCGACGACCCGTCGTCCATGCCCTACACGCTGCGCGCCTGGCCACAGTTATTGAGTGTAGAGACTATCTCAGGAAAAACAGATAAGTAATTGATATAAAGATTATATGTGGACAGGCTGCAAGCGTGGCGGGTACCCGCAGGCCGGCTTTAATCCGCGCTGCGTTCGGGAATCAGCGTGACCTCGACGCGGTTATTTGCGGCGGCGATGGCATTCCAGGTGCTTGCCGAGACAGCGGCATCACTCGGCGGGTAGGGGATCTTCGGCCGGCTGTTTTGGTAGTTCACCAGTTCGATACGGATGCCATTACCGTTCACCAGCGGTGAGGTGGCCATGAAGTTGGCGAAGCCGATAGATTGCCGCTCACCGAGCGACGGCAGCTGATAAGACGGGTGGCCAACCAGGTTGCAATCGGACACGTAACGACTGTCGTCGGCCATGCGATAGCCGACGACCTCGTCACCCACCAGGCAGAAATCACCGAGATGGGATTCCAGTTGTACGGTGCCTCTGAATCCCAGTGCTGACAGGCGTGTCAGCAGTTCCTGGATCATGGCCAGGCGCTGGTCGCTAAAGGCCACGTCGCGCATGTCATAGGCACTGCTCAGATTGATGGCCCAGGCGATGCTGCTGTACAGGAGCTGTGACTGCAGGTGGGCACTGGTCGCCTGGTCATCGAGTTGTTCCCGCAGGTTTGCATGTTGCACGTTGCTGTCTTCCTGCCGTTGTTGCGTGGCGACCAGTTCGTTGATGCGCACAGTGGCAGTGTCCAGCTGCTTGTCCGTGTCGAGATGCCGGTTGTAGAGCCACAGTAAGGGAGCCAGCATCAGCAGGAACACCAGCAGCGGCAGCAGGCCGCCGGATGAGCGCTTCGCAGCAGCCAGCTCATCGACCTGGCTGCGCATTGTGCGCAGTTCCTCGAGCATGTGATCGAAATGGTCTGCCAGCCGCTCAACGAGCCGGTGATTGCCGGGCTTGTGCCCGCTGACGGCTTCGGCTGCCTCATAGGCGATATCACGGATATCGCCGGACACTGCCGACAGCGAAACCTCCGGCACATCCTCAAGCAGCACGACATTGCTTGTACGCCCGGTCTGGCTGCGCCGTTCCTTTGCGAGTCCGAGGCTGTTCAGTACCTCGAACAGTTCAGCCGGCTCGACATGCTTGGGCAGAATACCCAGGGCGCCAAGTGCGCGTGCCTGGCTGACATACAGGTCGCCCTCCTTGGAGGTATACATCAAGATCGGGATGGTGGCGGTATTGGGGTTGCCCTTGATGGCCTCCACCGCCTCGAAGCCGTCCATATCCGGCATCATGTGGTCCATGAAAATCACATCCGGCGTATGGCTCGACAGGTAATTGATCGCTTCCGGGGCAGATTCCAGGGTGTCTACATCGAGGTTCTGTTGCTCGAGCATACGCCTGAGCGTGACGCGCGCCGTCTTGGAGTCATCAACAACCAGTGCGAGTCGGTTTGCCATGGCCGGGTGGTTTCTGCGTTGCCTCATAGGGATTGGCAGAGCGACTATAACCCAATAGCCAGACTCTGTCTGTGAACAGGTCGGCTGATGGCGATGGAAATTGAGCGGTTCTGAAAAAGTCTGAGGTGGGTGCGGGACGGGACGAACATCGCCAGCAAAATCGCCGCGGCCGACGCTGCACGGCAGGAGCGGGCCGCATCCGGCTGCCCGGGCTAACCGGTGTTGCGCATGCCGCTGGCGATGGCGCTGATCGAGCGCAGTAGCGGATGCAGCCAGCGTTGGCGCTGTTCGTCGGTAAGCGTGCTGTCACGGTAGCGCGACAGCAGGGTAATCTGGATGTCGTTGAGCGGATCGAGGTAGGGGTTGCGTCGGTGCAGTGACAGACCGAGTACCTGATTTTCCTCCAGTAACTGCTGAGTACCGCTGACGCCAAGTACCTGGGTGACGGTCAGCCGGTACTCGTTACGGATCTTGTTGTAGATGGTTTCCGCCATGTCCGGGTCACTGGCCAGCTGCGTGTACATACGGGCGATATTCATCTCGCCCTTGAACAGGGCCATCTGGATATTGCTCAGCAACGAACGAAAGAACGGCCATTCCCGGTACATCTCCTGCAACTTTGCCAGGCGCGCGGGGTTATCGTCGCGCCAGGCCTGCAGTGCGGTGCCGAGTCCGTACCAGGCCGGCAGTGTGTGGCGTGACTGTGCCCAGCCGAATACCCAGGGTATCGCGCGAATGGACGTCTTCGAGCGATCCTGTTGCTTGCGGTGCGAAGGCCGCGAACCGATATTCAGCAGCCCGATCTCGGTGACCGGTGTAACCTCGTAGAAGTAATCGAACAGGCCCGGCGTATTGTCGATCAGTTCACGGTAGCAGGCCTCGCCGGCGGCAACGATCTCGTCCATGATGCCCATGTAGTCGCGCCGGTCCTGTTCGGCCGGCCTGACCAGCACGCGGCTGGCCTTGAGCAGGCCGGTTATGCCCATGGAGAGCTCGAACACCGCCGTCTCCGTGTTGCTGTACTTGTAACGCAGCACTTCGCCCTGTTCGGTAAACTTGATCTGGCCGTGTACGGTGCCCGGTGGCTGCGCGAGGATGGATGCATGCGTGGGACCACCGCCACGCCCGATGGTGCCGCCGCGCCCATGGAACAGCCGCGTCTGGATACCGTAGCGGTCGGTAATCGC
>JBATGJ010000105.1:0-6820 GCA_049665685.1 Gammaproteobacteria bacterium | reverse complement strand
TATCTGCAGTGAGTATCAGCCTGTTGCTACTGGGATTTATGCTTGGCATGCGGCATGCATTCGAGGCCGATCACGTGGCAGCCGTGGCCTCGCTGGCTTCGCGCAGCAGCTCGGTGCGTGACGGTCTCCGCCAGGGTGCCGTCTGGGGGGTGGGTCATACCCTGACTCTGTTCGTGTTCGGTTCCATGGTGCTGCTGATGGACAGTATGATTCCGGAACGCCTGGCGCAGGGACTGGAGTTCGCGGTGGGTGTGATGCTGGTGTTGCTGGGTATCGATGTGCTGTGGCGGGTTATACATGAGCGGGTTCACTTCCACGTACATCGTCATGATAACGGAACCCGCCACTTCCATGCCCATTCACACTCCAATGAGCAAGGGCACCCGGCCATTCACCGGCATCAGCACCCGGCGAAAGATGCATTTCCCCTGCGCGCGCTGTTCGTCGGGCTCATGCACGGCATGGCTGGTTCCGCCGCGCTGATCCTGCTGACACTGCAGGCGGTGGATTCGCCCTGGACCGGCATGGTTTATATTGCCCTGTTCGGTGTCGGTTCCATGGCCGGCATGGCGGTCCTGTCATTCGTGATCGCCATACCCCTGCGCTATTCGGCAGCCGGGCTGACCGGACTGCACAATGGCCTGCGGCTTGTCATCGGTATGGCTACGCTCATTGTCGGCAGCCAGATGGTTTACCAGGTCGTCTTCGTCGGTAACTTGCTGATATAAGCAAGGCGAACCTGTGTGATACCAACCTGAAAGCAGCCACGGGCGTTATCAAGACGTCATTGAGATTCCGTGCTCGAGTTGCATTCGTTCGAATGCACTCAGCCGGTCGTTGCCGGGGATTCATACTTCTCCTCCCTGGCCGGGCTCCCCGGCCCATTGCCTGGAGTGAAGTACGGTAATTACCGGCTCCCTCTGACGTGGGATGGCTGCACAGGCTGCTGTATTTTGCCGTTTATGCGGGTAGCCCTGTCATCTGCCTGCATCAGGCCTGTACGCTTGCCAGTGCCGCATGGCCGGGTATGATGGAACAGGGTAAGGAGTCCGGAAGCTTTGTCCATGTGGAACGATATTGCAGAGGGGTACAGGCTGCGTGGCCTGGTCATGGGTCTGGTACTCCTTGGAGGGTGCAGCACAAACCATACCGTAGCCAATCCATCACTGCCGGTGGCTGGACATTCTGCACCGGCGCCTGTTGGCACAGCGATTCAGGCGACACCCAGCGTGAATCTCAGCACCCTCTCGGATCTGGCAGGCGTGATACCCGAACTCGCCGGCAAGCGCGTGGTGTATGTCGGCGAAACGCACACTCGCTACGATCATCACCTGGTCCAGCTCGAGATTATTCAACGCCTGCATGCGATTCATCCTGAAATAGCGGTGGGTCTTGAATTCTTCCAGCAGCCGTTCCAGGGGTATCTGGATCGCTATGTCGCCGGCGAGTTGAGCGAACAGGAACTGCTGCAGGGCACCGAGTACTACCGGCGCTGGCGCTATGATTTTCGTTTATACGCCCCGATCCTGCGTTATGCGAGGGAGCATAAACTGCCGCTGGTCGCATTGAATTTGCCAATGGAGCTGACCAGAAAGGCAGGCCGTCTCGGTCTCGACAAGCTGACTGCCAAAGAGCGGGAAGCCGTGCCCCGTGAGATCGACTTTACCGACAAGGACTACGAACGGCGTGTCAGGGAGATCTTCGATCGGCATCCGCAAAACGGGCAAAGCTTTACCAACTTTTTGCTGGTCCAGTTGTTGTGGGACGAGGGTATGGCGGAGCAGGCTGCCAACTGGCTAAAGGCGCATCCTGAACACCTGATGGTGATACTGGCCGGCAGTGGCCATCTCGCCTACGGGAGCGGTATTCCGCAACGTCTGACACGGCGCCTGCCGGTAAGTAGCGCCATCGTGTTGAACAACTGGGCTGGTACCCTGGAGGCCGATCTGGCCGATTTTCTGTTACTGCCGCAAGAACGCTTACTCCCGCCCGGGGGTAAAATGGGCGTGCTGCTGGACGAGGAGGATGACGCACTCACCGTGTCTTCCTGCCTCCCGGACAGTGCCTGTGAATCAGCCGGGCTCAGGTCAGGTGACCGGTTTGTATCGATTGACGACGGGCCGATTGCCAGTATGCCCGATCTGCGTGTGGCCATCTGGGATAAGTCGCCGGGTGATCTGATTACCCTGAAGGTACAGCGCAAACGACTGTTTTCACCGCCGCAGGAATTGATCTACGAGTTTGAACTTTATTGAATAAATCATAACCAGGTATGACGCAATCTGATGAATATCCGCTGATCGGCCGTGGAGAGCCCGCACCGGCAACACTGCTCAATGAACATGGCTTGGCAAGTGTGTTGCTGACGGGCGACCACGTCAGCAATTGCATTCCGCGGGCCCTGAACGCACTGGGTCTGGACCCGGAGGTGCTGGAACAGCACGTTGCCTATGATATCGGCACCAGAAAGTTAATCACCCACCTGGCGGAACATCTCGATGCGCCCGCCGTCACCGCCGGCTATTCCAGGCTGGTGGTCGACCTGAATCGCAGCCTCGAGGACCCGTCGGCATTTCCCGAAGTCAGTGACGGTATTCCTATTCCCGGTAATCGGGATCTGTCACGAGCGGACAGGGATGCCCGCATCCACTCTTTCTACACCCCGTATCGGGCGGCAATTGATCACGCGCTGCACCGCTTCCGCCTGCGCGGTGTTACACCGGCATTCATTTCGATTCACAGCTTTACCCCGCAAATGGCCGGTGTCAAGCGACCCTGGCACATCGGTTTGTTATGGGACAAGGACCCACGCATACCTGTTCCATTGATAGCGCGATTGCGTGCACACCCGGATGGGTTCAACGTGGGTGACAACGAACCCTACTCGGGCAAACATCCTGCAGATTACACCATTGACCACCATGCGGAAGCTGCTGGTCTGCCCCATGTGTCCATAGAAATTCGCCAGGATCTGGTCAACACGGAGCAGGGCGCAGAGCGCTGGGCAACAGTACTTGACGAGGCCCTGCAGGAGATTCTGTCCGATCCGCAGTTGTACCAGATCTGGGAGAAGTGATGGCCCGTTCTGTGCCGTCGTTCACTCTCGGTATCGAGGAAGAGTACCTGCTGGTTGATCGCGAAAGCCGTGATGTTGTGGTCGATACCCCGCGTGAACTCTTTGCGCAATGCCAGGCGCAGGCCGGCGAAGGTGTAGTCGAACCCGAGCTCCTGCGCTCCCAGATCGAGGTCGAGACGCGCGTCTGCAGGACGGTTGGAGAGGCGCGACAGGAGCTGGCAAAATTACGCCGGATAGCCAGTACGGTTGCCGCAAACTACGGACTGGCACCGATTGCGGCATCGACACACCCGTTTGCCGAGTGGCATCTGCAGCAGACCACCGACAAGACCCGTTACCAGACGCTGTATCGCGATATGCAGTCGCTGGCAAGACGCCTGATGGTATGCGGGATGCACGTTCACATTGGCATTGAAGATGATGAGCTGCGTCTCACGCTATTGAACCAGTTCGCACGTTTCCTGCCCCTGCTGCTGTCATTGAGTACCTCTTCACCCTTCTGGCAGGGCGAGGACACCGGGCTGAAGTCTTACCGGCTCACCGTTTTTGACAATTTCCCGCGCAGTGGTCTTCCCGAGCAATTCAGCAGTTTTGCCGATTATCAGCACCATGTTGAAATTCTGAAAAAAGCGGGGATTATGGAAGATGCAACCTTTATCTGGTGGGATATGCGCATCAGTGCACGCTATCCCACGCTTGAATGCCGTATCGCAGATATGTGCACGTGCCTGGATGACACGATCACTATCGCGGCGCTCACCCAGTCACTGTTGCACTATCTCTATCGTATGCAGGGCAGGCCGGACAAAACCCCGGTTTACTCACGTTTCCTGGTCGACCAGAATCGCTGGCGCGCGATGCGCTATGGCTATGATCAGGGCCTGGTGGACTTTGCCACGGAGGAGGTGGTCCCGGTGAGGGAAATGTTGGTGGAGATTGTGGAAATGGTGCACGATGATGCCGCAGAACTGGGATGCATCCGGGAAGTCGAACGTGCCCTCACCATCCCCGATCGGGGGACCAGTGCCCATATGCAGTTGAGCATCTACGATCAGGCGATCCAGGCCGGCAAGACGCCGGCCGAAGCATTGCGCGCGGTTGTCGATCGGCTGATTGAGGGAACCCTGGCAGATCTGTAGCAGTCTACGGATGGACATGCTTGCAGGGTATGCACATAAGCATTCAAGGCTGTTTAGAGTTAATGGCCTTTGCCGGGGTACTCTACTAACCGCTGGCTGCAGTCCGGGCTGCAGTGCGATATCAGGGAATGGCCTGACAGGGCCTCTGTTACACCTTATGCAAAGTAAATTCCTCAACGGCTGTTTGTTGTTCCTGCTGTGGCTGCCGCTGACGGTAGGCGCCGGGCTGCACCACTCACTCGAGGCGACACTGCACCCGGCGCAGCACAGCATCGAGGTACAGGATACGGTCAGTGGCTTCAGCCCCACCTCCCGCACAGTGGAATTTACACTGCACCCGTTACTGCAGCCCGAGAGCCTGACTGCCGGTGTGCGGCTGACGGCACTGCCCGCACCTGCTCCCGGTGACGGTAACCCCGGCGTGCTACCAGGACGTTATCGTGCAGAACTTCCCCCCGGTCAGCACGAGCTGACCCTGCGCTACAGTGGACTGATCCGGCATGAACTGGTGCAGCAGGGGGAAGAGTACGCACGCGGCTTTAGCGAGACGTCGGGGATGATCTCGACCGAGGGCGTGTTTCTTTCCGCAGACAGTCACTGGTACCCGCAATTCGACGCCGAACCACTGACCTTCGAGCTGCGTCTGACCCTGCCTGGTGGCTGGCGTGGCATGAGCCAGGGAGAACGGACAGAGCGCACGTCCGGCATCGATGCCGAACAGGAATACTGGCGTTGCGATGTGCCGCAGGAGCAGATCTATCTCGTTGCCGGCGCCTTTACCGAATACCAGCAGACGAGCAACGGCGTACGCGCGATGGTGCTGTTGCGCGAGCCCGATCCGGTGCTGGCACAAAAGTACCTCGACACCACTGATGATTACATCAAAATGTATACGGACCTGATCGGTCCTTATCCCTACCGGAAGTTCGCCATGGTCGAGAACTTCTGGGAAACCGGTTACGGCATGCCCTCGTTTACCCTGCTCGGCTCCAGGGTGATCCGCTTTCCCTTCATCCTGCATTCATCCTATCCGCATGAAATTCTTCATAACTGGTGGGGCAACAGCGTTTATATCGATTATGACCGTGGTAACTGGGCGGAGGGCCTGACCAGTTACCTGGCCGATCATCTGATCAAGGAACAGCGTGGCCAGGGTGCCGAGCACCGCCGTGACGTGTTGCAGAAATACACCGACTATGTTCGTCACCAGCAGGATTTCCCCCTCACGGAATTTCGCTCGCGGCACAGTCCCGTCAGCGAAGCCGTCGGTTACGGCAAGACACTGATGCTGTTCCACATGCTGCGTCAGGAACTGGGTGACGAGGCCTTCATTGACGGACTGCGCAGGCTGTATAGCAACTATAAGCACAGGGTCGCCGACTATGCTGCCGTGCAGGCGGCCTTTGCACAGGCCGGGGGGCGCCCGCTCGCCGCCTTTTTCCGGCAATGGGTCGAACGTCGGGGCGCGCCCATGTTGCGCGTCTCGCAGGTCAAGGCCGAACAGCGCGCTGACCGGCATGTGCTTGTGGCTGTCATCGAACAGACACAGGCCGATGCCCCCTATCGTCTGGAAGTACCGCTGGCTGTTCATCTGCAGGGCAGGGAACAGGCCTGGCAGACCCGTATAGCCATCGACGCGGATCGTACCCGGATCGAGCTACCCCTGCCTGCCGCCCCGCTGCGCCTGGACGTTGACCCGGAATTCGATCTGTTCCGGCGCCTGCATCGGGAGGAAATTCCCCCGGCAATCAGCCAGGTCTTCGGTGCCGAACGCGTGCTGATCGTATTACCGGCACAGGCCCCGCCAGCACTGCTGGAGGCCTACCGGTCCCTGGCACAGTCCTGGCAAAGCGGCAAACCGGGTCAGGTTGAAGTTACCCTGGATCGCGAACTGGGCCAGCTCCCGGCTGACCGCGCGGTCTGGTTATTGGGCTGGCGCAATCGTTTCCGCGGGCAACTGACCAGGGCCGTCGATGCCTATGCCTTCGACGACCAGGGTGACACCATCCATATCAATGACACGACGCTGACCACCGGGACACACAGCCTGGTTGTGCTCGGGCGCCATCCCGACAATCCTGACCAGGCACTCGGCTGGGTGGCGACCGACACGGCCGCCGCGCTGGCCGGATTGGGCCGCAAGTTGCCACACTATGGCCGGTACAGCTACCTGGCCTTTACCGGCGAGGCGCCGACCAATGTGCTCAAGGGGCAGTGGCCGGTGGTGAATTCGCCGCTATCAGTCACGCTGGCACATGGCGGCGGCGGGCAGACTGCAGTGTCGCCGGCGACCCTGGCCCCGCGCCTGCCCCTGGCTGCCGCCCCGGCAAAATTCTCGGCCGCCCGCCTGCAGCGTGACATCAACGTCCTGGCCGGCCCCGCGATGTCAGGTCGTGGTCTTGGTACCCCGGAACTGGACCAGGCCGCCGGGTACATCGCGGATCAGTTCCGTGCCGCCGGTCTGCAGCCCGGTGGCGACAGGGACGGCTACCTGCAGACCTGGCAGGAGCCGGTTGCCGTGCTTGGCAGCTTGACCACCCTGAACAACGTGATCGGGGTACTGCCCGGCACGGACCCTGAGAGGGCCGGCGAAAGCCTGGTGATC
>JBATGJ010000104.1:0-9573 GCA_049665685.1 Gammaproteobacteria bacterium | reverse complement strand
CCCATACAGCGTGGCAGCCTTCATCCGCTCAAATCTCGACTTCCTGGAACGTTCGGTGGACCGCGGGTTCTTTCAGCGTTACGCGGATCATGTCACCGGCGACGACATTAGCGAGGACGAACCGGTGCCTGCCTACCTGGCGCACGATGCGCAAGCTTTCTATGACCTGCTCGCTAATCATCACCCTGTACAGGTTGCCGTGCTGCTGGACAGGCTTTCGGTGCGCATGCGTACCGAACTGGAGGGCATCAGTCCTGCGGCCCAAGATCTTTCACAGTTAAGGGCCAGGGTCATCCTGCTGCATGGGCGCAGCGATAATCTGATCCCCTATACCGAAAGCATCGCACTGGCTGACGCACTTCCGGAAAGTCAGGTACAGCTGTTCCTGATCGACGGCCTGGCCCATGTGAATCTAAGGCCGGAGGTGCATGACGTCCCGATACTACTCGGTGCCATGGAGGCACTGCTTGCAGTGCGCATGCCGCCACAGGGTCCGGATCACTGATAGATTTTGGATGCCCGCAATGCAACGCGTTGGTGACCAGATGAATTGCCAGCCTACGGTGTGTTCTATGCAACTGGCCGCGAATCGGTTCAATGGCTTCTGACAGGACCAAACAGGGCGTCGCAAACGATGACCTGCAAGACAATGCTGATTCCTATGTCAGCAAATACATAAACGTTAAGGTAACCTTTTTATGCCATATCAACCGGCTGTCTTCCCCTGATGTGCCAAGTTGACCACCAGCCGAAACAGGTATTAACCAGTCCGGGAGAAGTGCATGTACGCAAGGACTTTCATGCAGCAGATGAATGGATTTCCCGGTATTCCATCTGGCACAACTCAGGTAACATGCCTTTTATGAATTACATCCGTCATCCTGTCCAGGGACTCCCCATGTCAGTCAGCACATTGATTAAATCATTCGTAATGTGCCTGGTGATTGCCCTCACGCTGGGTGCCTGTGCTAAAAACCAGGTCCACTCCACCGCACGTGATACCATCATTTCGCTTGAGCCGGGGCAGCTGAAAGCACACGGGACAGTCATAAGGGCACCATTGCCCGGGAAGGCACAGACGAAGTGAATTACTCCTGGGAGACCAGTTCGGAGAAACCGGTCACCTTCCGTTTCATTGTCGAGGAAACAGCAGGTAACCTGGTTGCCAAACTGCCCTGAAGCTGTGCCCCCAACATCATCGGGATAGGATATGATTGTGCCACTTTCGCGTCCGTAGCTGCGATTGAAGCCACCACCATTATCAGAAGCAGGAGTTAAAAACCAATGCCGGAGCAGGACAACCAGAAACTGGCCAATGACCTCGTCAACTCACTGGGGCTGCAGCATCCGCCACTTGCCATCCACTTCAGCCAGGAGCCCATGCCGGGCATCGAGCCCTATGCCGACGACATGCCGGCACCGGCCGGGGATGGCCGCACCGGCCGCGTACCCGCCGGCTGTGTCTTCTGGATGAAAGCGACAGGACGGACTTTCAGTACGGTAGCGGAAGATCATGCCAACTGCAGCGTAGGCAGCGTGACCCATGGCTTCAAGACACTGGATGAGGTCGGAGAGATGTCGGATGTCGGAGCATTGGTCGGCGCCGGCTGGGTGACGCCGGAGATGTTTCCTGCCATACCGGTGGTAAAAGAACGATACCGTTATGTGACCTATGGCCCATTGCAGGAATCTGCAGGCACACCGGACGTGGTATTTATCCGCGTTAACGCCAAGCAGGCCATGACCATCTCCGATGCGTTTCCTGATTTACGCATCGAGGGCAAGCCGCAATGCCACATCATTGCCATCGCCAAGGAGCAGCAGGAGGTGGCCATCAGCGTCGGCTGCATGTTGAGCCGGGTACGCACCGGCATGCCGAATACCGAAATGAGCTGTGCCATACCGGGGGCGCGTCTCGCAGAAGTGGCACAGCAAATCAAGACCACGGCGGTCATTGACGGTACAGTGGCCAACTACGCAAGTGAGGATACCCGGCGTTTCGAGACGCCCTGAGACAAACCTTACCGAGCCAGCTGCGCCGGCCATGGATTGGTCCGGGCTGAGAGAGGGTTTATTCGAAGACAACCGTCCGGTTTTCATAGACCAGGATGTTGTGATGCAGGTGGTGCCATACGGCGCGGGCCAGCACCACCTTCTCGAGATCGCGTCCCTTGCGGATCATATCCTCAACCGAATCCTCGTGACTCACGCGCACCACGTCCTGCTCGATAATAGGTCCGGCATCCAGCTCGGCGGTTGCATAATGGCTGGTGGCGCCGATGATCTTCACCCCCCGCTCATGCGCGGAGTGATAGGGCCGGGCGCCGGGAAACGCGGGTAAAAAGGAATGATGGATGTTGATGATGCGATCGGGGTAGTTACCGATAAACCCGTCACTCAGGACCTGCATATAGCGCGCCAGCACGATGAAATCGACCCGGTTCTGCTGCAGCAATTCAAGCTGTTTGCCCTCCTGTTCCGCCCGGTTATCCCGGGTGACCGGCAGGTGTACATAGTCTATTCCCAGGCGCCCGGCCGCAGTCTGCATGTCGGTATGGTTGCTGATAATCAGCGGGATCTCGACCTGCCACTCGCCGGCCTCGTAGCGGGCCAGAATATCGTAGAAGCAGTGCGGTTGCTTTGATACAAACAGGGCCATGCGCGGCACTTCATAGGAGAAATGCAGGCGCCAGTTCATAGAAAAACGTTTTGCGACGAGGATTTCGAAGTATTCATCGATCTTTCCGTCGGCAATGACAAAATCCTGCAGGTCCCATTCGATACGCATGAAGAAGATCTGGCGTTCCGTATCCACGTGCTGGTCCAGATACAGGATGTTGCCGCCATTCTTGAATATGAAGTCGGTAATTGATATCACGATCCCCTTTTGATCGGGGCAATGAATCAGCAGGATCGCTGACCTGGATGTCGCGTTGTTCACCTTGCTTCCTTGTCTGTCAGGTTGCTACACACTGATTTCTGGATAGGGTTCATGTTAGCAGAATAACCGCGTCCGGTTTATCGCAAGTGAAAAAGGGATTGAGTCCACCCCCTGCAGTGGCACTGCTACCTGTATGCCCTGCCCGGTGTGACGACCGGAAACGGATCCGGACAGCATGATGTAAAAGCCGGGGTTGCTGCGAGCTCATATCCAGATGGCGGTAGCGCCAGTTGATACAGCTTATGGCGGCCAGATTCTGCATTAAATCGGTGCGCGACGCACAACTACTATGCAAGTCATGAGGCCCGCCTGCGGAAATATCGAACAGATTCAATACTAAATACTCTGGCACACTACTTGCCAGATGATTCAGTATTGCAACATTGAATGGAGACTGATGATGGGCAGGGGCTGGCTGCAGATCCGCGATAATCCGTCCATCCGGGAATGCCTGTTCAAAAAATAAAGGGCAAAATAAAGGGTGTCAGAGCACATTTTCCCCTAATATAAGCAGTAAATATGCTCTGACACCCTTTATTTTTCACCCTTTATTTTGCTTCTGCCATGCGAACCACATCTGCGACTGGAACGGCCTCTGGCTTGCATGCAGTTATTGGGTTTTATGGTTGTTCACTGAATGCTCCGGACACATTCATACTCCCTTGAATTTTGACTGTGCATGATGGTTCAGACGCTAAACATGCGCCACCCCATTCAAGGAATCTCTGCGATAGATCTGGCGTTGCAGTCAATGTGACACTCGCAGATTCAGGGAAATTCGCAGTGCATTGACCTGGACAGTTGATACCTGCTGGCGAGCTGGTGACTGTCCCACCACCGATAGCCTCTACCGTGAGAGTGCCGTCAGGATTTGCAGAATTTGCAGGATAAGAAGAACACGATACTACTGCAACGATTCCTGTAATAAAGACAATAAAGACAAGTAATTCCTTCATGATGCCCTCTCTGTGTATTCACTATCATTGCCATGTGATGGTACGTTGTGAGTATAGGCTGAGTGTTATCCCATCGCGATGGTTACTTTTTGATATATCAGAAATCCATGAAATGGTATACTTGTTTGTTGGAATAAAAGCCAGTAACACGGCTTCAATGCCGTCTAATACTGGTAATTATCTACAGCCAAAACAGGCAGTCCGGAACTATGACAACGGCAACCCCTGGCAACAGCTAACTGACTGCCCTTACCCCCCTTCGGGCCTCCAGTTCCAGTCGGATATCGTGGGCTTTTTGTTCTGAAAGATCATAGCGCCTCATAACAGCCATGGCGATTAGCGTGCCGGTAGCGGGAACAAGGATATAGGCAAGCCTGAGACCGGCCAGGGCTTCAGGGGTTTGTACGGCGACGTCCTGATCGAATCCGACGAGTTTGAGTATCAGGCCACTCATCAATCCTGCAATGGCAAAACCGAATTTAACCATCCACCAATAGATCGCAGCAAACGTACCTTCGCGGCGGGACCCGGTAGAGAGTTCATCCAGGTCGCAAACATCCGCGGTCATGGACATCATCAGTGTAAACAAACCACCGATACCAAATGCAAAAAATGGCAGTGGGATAAACATCATCAGAGGCCTGGCAGGCTGAAAGCACCACCAAAACATGGCATAACCCACGATGGAAATCGACTGGGATACAAGAAAAGTATTTTTCTTGCCGATTTTCTGCGACATGAAGGTGACAATGGGAATGACCAGAAAACAGGTCGACAGTGCACTGAGGGTGCCAAACCAGGCGGGCCATGTACCGGCAACACCAGGGTCGCCCTGATTCATGTAATAAACAATGATAAACCAGGAAAACCCGGCTACGGTATTGAAGGCATTGAAAACCAGAAAGGTCGCAATACAGAGTCTTCGAAAGGGTTTGCACCTGAATGTATCGACAAACCCTTTCAGGAGACTACCCAGGTTTTCACCGATTTTTTTACGCGACAACTCCTGCATATTTTCCGGCCTGACAGGCGGACTTTTGCAAAACAGAGCAGGCACGATGGCGAGGCCCAGACAAGCAATTCCCACCCAAACGGCAAGGTGTCGGGCACCGGCATCTGGCGTAGCGTAAATTTCGGGATCGTAAATCAGCACCCAGAACCAGGGCACGATGACCCACGCCCATTGTCCGATCCACTGTGCCACCGCCATCAGTCGCGTGCGCTCATGAAAGTCATTGCTCATCTCATATCCCATCGCGACATAGGGCGTCGAAAATATGGTGAGCCCCAGGTAAAACACCAGCGAGGCAACGAGAAAGTAAGTGAAATTGAAGGTCTGAGTGTTCTCGGGATAGACCTGCCACATGACGATAAAACTGACGCCCGCGATAATCGCCCCCACAACGATGTACGGCCGCCGGCGTCCCCAACGGGATCGCGTATTGTCCGTAATGAAACCCATTATCGGGTCGGTGAGCGCATCAAATAACCGGGGAAGGAAAAACAGGATCCCCCACAGCAACGGATCCATCCCCAGCCCCTTCACCAGGACGACCATAAAGATGGACAAGGAAGCAGGAAACATCTGGTTGCCCAGCATGCCAATGCCAAAGGCAACTTTCTGGCCCAGCGGAATCCTGTCTTCAGGTGCCGTGGTGTAGTGTTTTTCGCTCATGAGACTCCCCCCCCTATAGATTCTTGTTATCAGGGTTTCCGGGTGCGACCAGAATATGTCACTCGCAAGCGGGTTCGCACTCACATAACCAGGATTCCAGCTTAGTTATCCAGTGCACCCTCCGCGATCCAGGTCTTGATCAGGGCCCTCTCTTCTACATCCAGGGTGCTCTCTCCATGCGGCATCCGGATCGACTTATCCACTTCTCTCGCCACCATGCGATAGAGATTGCTCGACAGGGGATCGCCGGCCACCACCATTGGACCCAGCGTGGTACCTGCCATAACACTGTCGAAGGTATCCACTATGAAACCGCTCTTCACTGCACCCTCACCCCCCGCCTGATGACATTTCTTGCAGTGCTTGTCGAGCACCGGCATGACGTCGCTGGTAAAGCTCACCGTCGGCGCTTTGCTGCAGCCCGGTGCCAGCGCAACAACCACCAGGGATACAGCCATATAGATACGCTTGATTGCCATCGCAATGCTCCTCCTTATGATTGGGGTTCTGTCGTGGCCGTGTGTCAGCACGGCCCGTCATTCAATATTTTATTTATCCCGTCGAGATTCAGCACCAGTATCACATCCGGGTGCCCCCTGTACCAAGGTTATATCATAAATGTGATTTTATGAATTCCGAATTCGACCTCAGCGGAAGTACCCGGCGACAGCACAACCTTGCACGCAGCTGAGTGGACTAGAATTCTGACGCCCGCAGCTCGAGGTACATGATGTGGACACCAAAGCCGGAAACGTCTGTATTTTCGTATTCGGGTGGGATCCTGACCTGTGTAACACCAAATCGCGCCATGTCATGTTCGGATAGAAAGTAATAATTGGGGACATTATAGGGAGGCATCTTGCCGATCCAGCAAAGGTATTCATCGACCCCGATACGGGTGTAGAAGTCGCTTTCCAGACCTGCCAGCCGCTCCACTTCGTCTTGCACCTGTACCAGGGCAGTTGCGGCATCCTCGCCGTGGCGTTCCATTCTGGATGGAATATCGTCTCGCCAAAGACCGGTCTGTTTCAGGTGATGATAATTCCCGTGCCAGGCGACAATAGCACCTGCACCGATGGACTTATGACGTCCCGCCGGGAAAACATAGTTGGCACACGCTGACAGGCAATACGCCGGGACCTCGATATCCAGGCGGTGCTCGTAAACCCACAATCCCAGCGAAATGCCTGCCGCTACCTCGCCACCGGCGGAGGTAATGATCAATCGCCTGATATCTTTGCCCTGCACGGCTTCGAACAAGCGCTGGTTCAGCGTATCGCTGATTGGTCCGGTGTAATGGACCGACCCCGCTGCCACGCGGATGTCTGCACTGGCCGGATTGGCAACCGGCAGCAGGATGGCCAGCACCACCACCATGCAGGTAAATCTTTTGATCAAGCGGGCGTGTTGCTGCAGCCTGCTACCCCGACTTGTCGCCAAACATCTTTCCGATACTGTCCAGCGGCAGCGGGAATACGATCGTCGAACTCTTTTCGCCGGCAATCTCCGTCAGTGTCTGCAGGTAGCGCAGTTGCAGTGACTGCGGTTGCTGGCTCAGTTTCGCTGCGGCCTCCACCAGTTTTTCTGCCGCCTGACTCTCGCCCTCGGCATGGATGACCTTGGCACGCCGTTCACGCTCGGCCTCTGCCTGGCGGGCGATGGCCCGCACCATGCTTTCGTCAATATCGACATGCTTGATTTCCACATTTGCGACCTTGATGCCCCAGGCATCGGTCTGCTGGTCGAGCAGGCCCTGGATATCCTTGTTCAGCTTGTCGCGCTCGGCGAGCATGTCATCCAGTTCGTGCTGGCCCAGCACCGAGCGCAGCGTGGTCTGTGCCAGCTGACTGGTCGCGGCCAGGTAATCCTCGACCTGGATAATGGACTTCTCCGGATCGATGACGCGGAAATAGAGCACCGCGTTGACCTTCACCGACACGTTATCGCGCGAGATGACGTCCTGGCTGGGCACATCCATCACCACGGTTCGCAGGTCCACCTTGACCATTTGCTGGATGAACGGGATGACGATGATCAGTCCCGGCCCCTTGACCTTCCAGAAGCGGCCAAGTGTGAATATCACACCACGCTCGTATTCGCGCAGTATCCGGAACGTATATAACAGCAGTGCCACAAACAGCACGACAAACACAAATGCACTCGGTATAGCCATGTCAAACCTCCTGATCGCCCGGTTGTACCTTCAACACGAGTCCGTCGACGGCAATCACCCGGACCTTGTCGCCACTGTGTAACGGGACGGCGGATTCCGCCTTCCACACCTCGCCGTGAATCCGGATACGCCCCTTGCCTTCGAAGTCATCGATCACCTCGCCGACCATATGCAGCATTTCCTCCTCGCCGCTGACCACGGGCCGGTTGCGCGCCTTGATCGCGGCGCCGACTATGAACAGGAAGAAGCCGGCAGTCATCAACGCCAGCGAGATGATCAGCGGCAGGGATACGGCATAACCCGGCCCTGCCTCGTCGAACAGGATGATGGAACCTACCACGAATGCGATCACGCCACCGAAACCCAGCGCACCGAAGCTCGGCACGAACGCCTCGGACAGCATAAAAATAATGCCCAGGGCCAGCAGCGCCAGGCCGGCGTAATTGACCGGCAGGATCTGGAACGCGTACAGCGCCAGTAACAGGCTGATCGCGCCCGCCACGCCCGGCAGCACGAAACCGGGATTGGCAAATTCAAAAAACAGGCCGTAAATACCGATCAGCATGAGAATATAGGCGACATTCGGGTCGGTGATCACGGCCAGCAGGCGATTGCGCCAGTCCGGCTCGACCGAAACCAGTGTCAGCCCCTCGGTATCGAGCACCTGCGGCATGCCAGCGACTGTCACGCTGCGGCCATTCATCTGCGCCAGCAGGTCACGCACATCCACGGCCATAATATCGATGACGCCCTGCTCAAGCGCCTCGCTGGCCGACAGGCTGGCGGCCTCGCGTACTGCCAGCTCCGCCCAGTCCACGTTGCGCCCGCGCATCTGTGCAAGACTGCGGATATAGGCCACCGCATCGTTAACCAGTTTGCTTTCCATGGCATCGGGTTTGTCTGCGGCGCCCTCCTCCTCTGCCTTGCGGCCCAACAGGTCATCCTTGTCCGGCAGGCCACCGATCTGAACCGGTGTCGCGGCGCCCAGATTGGTACCGGGTGCCATGGCCGCGACATGACTGGCATAGAGGATATAGGTGCCGGCGCTGGCAGCGCGCGCACCGCCAGGCGAGACATACGTTGCCACCGGTAACGCTGAGACCAGGATATGCTGGATGATGTCACGCATGGCAGAATCCAGTCCGCCAGGCGTGTCCATGTTGATAATGATCAGCGAGGCACCCTGCTCGTGCCCGTCTTCAATGCCGCGCCGGATATAATCGGACGTGGCCGGGCCAATGGCGCCATGGACATTGAGCAACAGTGCAACCCGTTCGTTTGCCTGCGGGAACCAGGCGGGTGCCAGCGCAATGGCAGCAAACAGCAGTATCCTCGCCGTACGGATTCGGTCATGTAATCGAAGCTTCATGCTTCTTCTACATTAGCAGAAAGCAGGTTCACGTGCCTGCAAGGCGCTCCTCCAGGCGGGCCAGGTCATTGCAGATCAGTGCTGCCAAACGGCACAGCCCTGTGCACGCAGCCAGTCGGCCAGGGCCGCCTCGCGCTCCTCATCCGGCATATCACCCGCATCGAAACCGTCCATCATGTCCAGCGCCAGCTCGATGCCGTAGTCGCGTGGGTACTTGCTGCTGCGATAGCCGACCATATGCTGCAAAAAGCGGTCACCCGGTTCATGCACGGTCATGCCGACATAGACGCAGGGCATACCCTCGACATAGTTAGGATTTTCCTGCCGGAAATCCCGATCCCATAACACCTCGGGATCGAGCGTGATGACATAGAGATTGCGCGGCACCCGGCGTTTTGACGCCTTGCGTGCTTTCGCCTGCCATTCGAGTATCTTCCGGTCGCGTTCCTCGTCCTGCAT
>JBATGJ010000103.1:0-13863 GCA_049665685.1 Gammaproteobacteria bacterium | reverse complement strand
GGACCTACTCGGCCGCCGCTTCCTCACCACCCTGCTCCGGGCGGTCGACCAGTTCGACGTAGGCCATGGGCGCCTGGTCACCGCTGCGGTAACCCATCTTGAGGATGCGCAGGTAACCGCCGGGGCGATCCTTGTAACGCGGACCCAGCTCGTTGAACAGCTTGCTGACCGTGTCGCGGTCACGCAGGCGGCTGAAGGCAATGCGGCGCTTGTGCACGGAGTCGCTCTTGGCCATGGTGATCAGCGGCTCGGCCACGCGACGCAGCTCCTTCGCCTTCGGCAGAGTGGTCTTGATGGCCTCGTGGTTCAGCAAGGACACCGCCATGTTGCGAAACATGGCGTTGCGGTGTGAACTGTTGCGGTTTAACTGCCGCCCTGACTTGCGATGACGCATGGTACTGTTCCTGTAGTGTAATCAGCCGCTGGCGGCCTCGATATCACGCGCACCCAGGCTGGCCGGCGGCCAGTTCTCCAGTCGCATGCCGAGTGACAGGCCCTTGGTGGCGAGGACGTCTTTGATTTCGGTAAGTGATTTCTTGCCGAGGTTCGGTGTCTTGAGCAATTCCACCTCGGTCCGCTGGATAAGATCACCGATGAAGTAGATGCTCTCTGCCTTGAGGCAGTTGGCAGAACGCACGGTGAGTTCGAGGTCGTCCACCGGACGCAGCAGGATCGGATCGATATCGGCCTCGGGCGAAATGTTTGACTCTTCGGTACTGGCCTGCAGGTCGACAAAGGCGGACAGCTGGTCCTGCAGGATAGTCGCCGCATGACGGATCGCTTCTTCCGGATCGACTGTGCCGTTCGTCTCGATGTCGATAATCAGCTTGTCCAGGTCGGTGCGCTGCTCGACACGGGCGCGGTCTACATTGTAGGAAATGCGGCTGACCGGACTGAACGAGGCATCCAGCTGCAGGCTGCCGATGGCGCGGCCCTCGCTTTCCTCGGTGTCGCGCCGCGTGGCCGGCTGGTAACCGCGCCCCTTGGCGACCTTGAGCGTCATGGACAGCTCGCCGGCCTTGGTCAGGTTGGCGATGACGAAGTCCGGATTAATGACCTCGATGTCATGGTCCTGCGAGATATCGCCGGCCGTCACCGGTCCCGGTCCCTTTTTGTTCAGGGTCAGCGTGGCCTCGTCGCGGTTGTGCATACGCAGTGCAACCTTTTTGAGGTTGAGCAGGATGTCGATGACATCTTCCTGCACACCCTCGATGGTGGAGTACTCATGCAGCACGCCATCGATCTCTGCATTGACAATGGCCGAGCCCGGCATCGACGACAGCAGGATGCGACGTAACGCATTGCCGAGGGTATGACCGAACCCGCGCTCCAGTGGCTCCAGGGTTACCTTGGCGTGGCTGTCGTTGATGGCCTGCACATCTACGATGCGCGGCTTGAGGAATTCGTTGGCGTTTCCGAGCATGAAGCAGTCCCTCAGTGATTACTTGGAATACAATTCGACGATCAGATGTTCATTGATGTCGGCCGGCAGTTCGCCGCGTTCCGGGCGTGCCTTGTACACGCCTTGCATTTTCTTGATATCCACATCGAGCCAGTCGGCAATGCCGCGCTGTTGTGCCAGGTCAATGGCAGACTGAACACGAATCTGTGCACGGCTTTTCTCATTGACACTGACCACATCGTTCGGCTGTACCTGATAGGACGGGATGTTGACCCGGGTACCGTTCACGCTGATGCCGTTGTGGCGGACCAGTTGGCGCGACTCGCTGCGCGACGCGGAGAAACCCATGCGGTAAACGACGTTGTCGAGACGGCCTTCCAGCAGCTGCAAGAGGTTGTCGCCGGTGGAACCCTTGGTGGAGGCGGCCTTCTGGTAATAATTGCGGAACTGTTTCTCCAGTACGCCATAGATACGACGCACTTTCTGCTTTTCGCGCAGCTGGCTGGCGTAGTCCGACAGACGGGTACGGCGCTGGCCGTGTTGACCCGGCGGAAACGGGCGGCTCTCGACGGCGCACTTGGAGGTGAAGCATTTCTCGCCCTTGAGAAACAGCTTGCCACCCTCGCGACGGCACTGACGACACTTGGATCCGGTGTACTTTGCCATTTAAGTTCCTTCCCTCAAACGCGACGCCGCTTCGGCGGACGGCAGCCGTTATGCGGAATCGGCGTCACGTCGGTGATATTGGTAATCTGGAAACCGCAATTATTGAGCGCACGCACCGCGGACTCACGACCCGGACCCGGCCCCTTGACCTCGACCTCGAGGTTCTTCATGCCGTACTCCTTGACCTTCTCGCCGGCGCGCTCGGCCGCTACCTGCGCAGCGAACGGTGTGCTCTTGCGCGAGCCGCGGAAACCCGAACCACCCGCGGTTGCCCAGGCCAGCGAGTTGCCCTGCCGGTCTGTGATCATGATGATAGTGTTGTTAAACGATGCATGAATGTGAGCAATGCCGTCGGAGACATTCTTCTTCACCTTCTTGCGTGCTGGTGCCTTTGCCATATCGGTTTTCCGTTTACGGAGTTCTGTTTAAGTTACTTGCGAATCGGGCGGCGCGGGCCCTTGCGGGTACGTGCGTTGGTACGCGTGCGCTGGCCGCGTAGCGGCAGGCCCCGGCGATGACGGATACCCCGGTAGCATCCCAGGTCCATCAGGCGCTTGATATTCATGGACAGGGTACGGCGCAGGTCACCCTCGATGGTGTAGCGGGTTACCTCGTTACGCAGCTGCTCGAGCTCGCCCTCGGTCAGGTCCTTGATTTTCACATCCGGCTTGATGCCGGTGCTGCCGCAGATCTTGCGCGCGGTCATGCGACCGATGCCGTAGATACCCGTCAGGGCGATCTCAGCATGTTTGTGATCTGCAATGTTAATTCCGGCTATACGGGCCATCTACAATGTCTCCAGTACGCGCTTCAAATGCAGAGCGCGAAAAGCCCGTTAGGATAGCTCCCGGGCGCCAATAAATCAAACACCATCGCGCACCTGCCTGCCACTGACCGGCATCTGCGTGATTACTTTAAAAGTATATAAAACAGTCAGTTGCATAAAATCCGAACGGCCTAGCCCTGACGCTGCTTGTGGCGGCCGTCCTTGCAGATGACCCTTACCACCCCGTTGCGCCGAATGACCTTGCAGTTACGGCAGATACGTTTGACCGATGCTCGCACTTTCATCTCGTTTCACCTCTCTCAGGCCCGCCACTAGCGCAGCATGCCCTTGCCACCGCCGTAGCCCTTCAGGTTCGCCTTTTCCATCAGACCCTTGTACTGGTGCGACACCAGGTGGGTCTGAACCTGTGCCATGAAATCCATGGTCACCACGACAATAATCAACAATGATGTACCGCCAAAATAGAACGGTACGTTCCAGTACAGAATCAGGAATTCGGGCAACAGGCACACCAGGGTGATGTAGACGGCGCCGGCCGTGGTCAGCCGGGTCATGACATCATCGATATAGCGGGCCGTCTGCTCGCCGGGCCGGATGCCCGGGATAAAGGCGCCGGACTTTTTCAGATTGTCCGCAGTATCCTTGGCATTGAATACCAGTGCCGTATAAAAGAAACAGAAAAACACGATCGCCAGCGCGTAGAAAATAACATACAGCGGCTGGCCAGGCGACAGCGTCGCCGAGATGTCTCGCAGCCATCCCATGCCCTCGTTCTGCCCGACCCAGCTGCCCATGGTCGCCGGGAACAGGATGATACTGGAGGCGAAGATCGGCGGGATCACGCCGGCCATGTTCACTTTCAGTGGCAGGTGGGTACTCTGCGCGGCATACACCTTGCGACCCTGCTGTCGCTTTGCGTAGTTGACGGTGATGCGCCGCTGCCCGCGTTCGACGAACACGACGAAACCGGTCACCGCGATGGCCAGCGAGAACAGCACCAGGATGGTGAGCACGTTCATTTCACCGGTGCGCGCCAGTTCCAGGGTGCCGCCTATGGCTGACGGCAGGCCAGCCACGATACCCGAGAAAATGATGATCGAGATGCCGTTACCGACGCCCCGCTCGGTCACCTGCTCACCCAGCCACATCAGGAATACGGTACCGGTGACCAGCGTCACGATGGCAGTGAGCACGAAACCGGGTCCCGGGTTAACCACCAGGCTGCTGCCGGCGATCTGCTGCCCCTGCAGCGCAGAGGAAATGCCAAAGGCCTGCATGGTCGCGAGCCCGACCGTGCCGTAGCGTGTCCATTGCGTAATCTTGCGCCGGCCGGCTTCACCACCCTCCTTCTTCAGCTGCTCAAGCGACGGTACCGTCACCGTCAGCAGGTTCATGATGATGGAGGCCGAAATGTAGGGCATGATGCCGAGCGCGAACAGTGACAGACGCTCGAGCGCACCACCGGAAAACATATTGAACATCTCCAGGATGGTGCCGCGCTGCTGATCGACCAGTGCAGACAGCACCTGCGGGTCGATGCCCGGCAACGGGATAAAAGTGCCGATGCGAAACACTATAATGGCGCCAATGACAAAAAAGAGCCGCTGGCGCAGCTCTTTCAACTGCCCGATGCCCGCGGCAGCGCCCGTGATGGAAGACCCGATTGCCATGTCAGTCTTCTATCTTGCCCCCGGCCGCTTCGATGGCCGCACGCGCACCCCTGGTGACCCTGATGCCCTTGAGAGTCACGGCCTTATCGAGTTTGCCGGAGGCAAACACCTTGACCGTGCGGACACTGCGGGAAATCAGGTTGGCATCCTGCAGGGCCTGGAGGTCGATGACGTCCGCGTCCAGCGTGGCAAGTTCATGCAGGCGCAGCTCGTCCGTATAGCGTGACTTGCGCGCCATGAAGCCGACCTTCGGGAGGCGGCGCTGCAGCGGCATCTGGCCGCCCTCGAAGCCAACCTTGTGGAAGCCGCCCGAGCGGGATTTCTGGCCCTTGTGGCCACGACCACAGGTCTTGCCCAGGCCGGAACCAATACCACGGCCCACACGCTTGCCTGTTTTCCTGCTGCCGGCACCCGGCTTAATCGTATTCAGTCGCATGCTCTAATCCTCGACACTGACCATGTAGGAAATCCGGTTGATCATGCCGCGGATTTCCGGGGTATCCTCCACCTCGACCGTATGCCGGATCCGGCGCAGACCGAGACCGCGTACCGTCGCCTTGTGGCTCTCCAGCCGGCCACTGGAACTCTTGGTTTGCGTGACCTTGATCTTCTTCGTTGCCATGACTTACTCCAGGATCTCCTTGACGGACTTGCCACGCTTGCTGGCCACCTCTTCCGGTGAACGCATTGCGGACAGACCCTGAAGGGTCGCACGCAGCACGTTGTTCGCATTGTTCGAACCGATGCATTTCGCCAGTACGTTGTGCACCCCGACCACCTCGAACACGGCGCGCATGGCACCACCGGCAATAATTCCGGTACCTTCGGAAGCCGGCTGCATGTAGACCTTGGCGGCCCCGTGGCGGCCGGTCAGTGCGTATTGCAGCGTGCCGTCTTTCAGATTCACGTAAATCATGTTCTTGCGCGCTGCTTCCATGGCCTTCTGGATGGCAACCGGCACTTCACGCGCCTTGCCGTAGCCGTAGCCAACCCGCCCTTCGCCGTCACCGACGACGGTCAGCGCGGTGAAACCGAACTGGCGACCGCCCTTGACGACTTTCGCGACACGGTTGACGGTAATCAGTTTTTCCAGTAACCCGTCGCCTTGTGCCTGTGCATCTACCCTTGCCATAAGTGTGCCCTTGATCAGAATTCGAGGCCGCTTTCACGTGCGGCATCGGCCAGCGCCTTGACGCGACCATGATATTTGAAACCGGAACGGTCGAATGCAACCCGCGTGATACCGGCGGCCCTGGCACGCTCCGCCACGACCTTGCCTACGACAGATGCGGCAGCGGCGCCACCGGTCGTCTTCACATCCTTACGCACATCCTTGTCGAGTGTCGATGCACTGACCATGACCTTGTCGCCCTCGGGCGAAATGACCTGCGCGTAAATATGACGCGGCGTACGATGTATGCACAGGCGATTCGCGCCCAGTGTCTTGATGTGTGCACGTGTGCGGCGTGCGCGTCGTATGCGTGTCTGTTTCTTGTCCATAATCCAGCCCTATTTCTTTTTCGCTTCTTTGCGGACAACCAGCTCGTCCGCATAACGAACACCTTTGCCCTTGTAGGGCTCCGGCGGACGAAAGGCGCGCACCTCGGCAGCAACCTGGCCGACTTTCTGCTTGTCGCAACCCTTAAGTACAATTTCCGTCTGGCTCGGTGTCTCGGCTGCCACACCCTCGGGCAATTCGTAGTCAATTGGATGCGAGAAGCCCAGCGTTAGATTGAGCACCTTGCCCTTGGCCTGAGCGCGATAACCCACGCCGACCAGTTCCAGTTTCTTTTCGAAACCATCGCTGACGCCAACCACCAGATTGTTCAGCAGCGCACGGGTGGTGCCGGCCAGTGCATTGGCGGCCTTGGACTGGTCGCGCGCCGTGATTTTCAGTTCGGCATCCTCGCGCACCATTTCAACCAGTCCGTGAATGGTGTGCTCAAGCGTGCCTTTCGGGCCCTTGACGGTGATCTGTTGACCGTTTGCCGTAATCTCGACAGATGACGGCACGGGAATCGTTTGGTTGGCTACTCTGGACATGTCATTACCTGCTCATCAACTCACTATGCACAGCACTTCGCCGCCCTGTCCGGCCGCACGGGCCTGGCGGTCACTCATCACACCCGCAGAGGTGGACACGATCGCGATGCCGAGCCCGTTCTGGATGCTCGGAATGTCGTCCTTGCCCTTGTACAGGCGCAGGCCCGGTCGGCTGGCACGCTTCAGCTTTTCAATTACCGGCATGCCGTCGTGGTACTTCAGGGTGACCGTCAGCACCTGCTTGCTGCCATCTTCCATGGTTGCAAAATCCAAGATATAACCCTCGTCCTTCAGCACGGCGGCAATGGCGCACTTAAGTTTCGAGGAAGGCATGGACACATCCACCTTGCTGGCGGCCTGGCCATTGCGAATACGGGTCAGAAAATCTGCTATGGGATCAGTCATCATAATCGTTTACCAGCTTGCCTTGACCAGCCCGGGGATGTCGCCGCGCATGGCAGCCTCGCGCAACTTGTTCCGGGACAGTCCGAATTTACGGTAATAGCCATGTGGCCGGCCGGTGATGCGGCAACGGTTGCGCCCACGCGTGGGACTGGCATCGCGCGGCTGTGACTGCAACTTCAGCTGCGCTGCATAACGCTCCTCCATCGAAGCGCTCTTGCTGTTGACCACCGCCTTCAGCTCGGCGCGCCTGGTTGCGAATCTTTTAACCGCTTTGGTACGCCTGTGCTCGCGGGCAATCATTGAACTCTTGGCCATGCTTCTACCTCATTGCCTGAACGGGAAGTTGAACGCAGCAAGCAGTGCGCGACCCTCTTCATCCGTCCGTGCAGTTGTTGTAAACGTAATATCCATACCGCGCAATGCATCGATCTTGTCGTAATCGATCTCCGGAAAAATTATCTGTTCCTTGACGCCCATGTTGTAGTTGCCGCGACCATCGAAAGACTTCGGGTTCATGCCGCGGAAGTCGCGAATACGCGGGATGGCGATATTGATCAGACGATCCAGGAATTCATACATCTGTTCGCTGCGCAGCGTAACCTTGCAGCCGACCGGCCAGCCCTCACGCACCTTGAAACCCGCTACCGACTTGCGCGCCTTGACCACGATCGGCTTCTGCCCGGCGATCTTCGTCATATCCGCCACGGCATGCTCCATGACCTTGCGATCGGCCACCGCTTCGCCAACGCCCATGTTTAGCGTGATCTTGGTGATCCTGGGAATCTCCATGACATTCTTGTAGCCGAACTGCTCCTTGAGCTGTCCTGCCACCTTGTCGCTGTAATTGTCTTTTAACCTGGCCATAACTGATTACCGTAAAAAGTCAGACGTCAACCACTTCATCGGTAGACTTGAAATAACGCACCTTGCGACCGTCTTCCAGAATCCTGATTCCAACCCGGTCGGCCTTTTCGGTCTGCGGGTTGTACAGCATGATATTCGACTGATCGATCGGCATTTCCTTCTCGACGATGCCACCCGGCACGCCACGGTTCGGGTTGGGCTTGGTGTGTCGCTTCACCATGTTTACGTCAGACACGACCAGGTGGCCGTCCGGAAGGACACGCAGCACACTGCCACGCTTGCCCTTGTCCCTGCCTGCGATCACGATGACATCATCACCTTTCTTGATTCTGTTCATGTCGTTTTCCTACAAGACTTCCGGCGCCAGCGAAATGATCTTCATGAAACGCTCACTGCGCAGTTCACGGGTTACCGGGCCGAAGATGCGCGTGCCAATCGGCTGTAACTGGGTATTCAGCAGCACCGCAGCATTCCCGTCGAAGCGGATGAGCGAACCGTCCGGACGACGCACACCCTTGCGCGTACGTACCACGACCGCGTTATAAACCTCGCCCTTTTTCACCTTGCCGCGTGGAATGGCTTCCTTCACGCTGACCTTGATGATGTCACCGATACCCGCATAGCGGCGATGCGAGCCACCCAGCACCTTGATACACATCAGACGACGCGCGCCGCTGTTGTCTGCCACATCAAGCATTGATTGCATCTGTATCATGCTGTTCTTCCGTTGTTCTCGTTATACCAACCGGGACAGCTAGTCGCTGCGCCCGACAATTTCAACCAGCCGCCAGGACTTTGTCTTGGACAGCGGGCGGCACTGCTCGATGGTGACCACATCACCTTCCTGGCAGGCGTTTTCCGCATCGTGAACATGCAGCTTGGTCGAGAGGCGAATGTACTTGCCGTAAACCGGGTGCTTGACCTTGCGCTCGATCAGGACGGTCGCCGATTTGTTCATCTTGTTGCTGATTACCTTGCCGGTGACCGTACTCCTTGACTCTGTTATTTCACTCATGATGCACCGCCTGTTTGCAGCTTTTCATGCAGCACGGTGTTGATCCGTGCAATGTCCTTGCGCACCTTTTTCACCCGGTCTGGACGTGCAAGCTGGCCGGTGCCGCGCTGCATGTTGAGATTGAATTTCTCGCGCAGCAGGCTGTGCAGCTCGGTCTTGAGCTCGCTGACTGATTTCGATCTGAGTTCCTGGGCATTCATCACATTAATGTCCGTGCTACAAATGTTGTCTTGAAGGGCAGCTTCGCCGCAGCCAGCTGGAAGGCCTCTCGTGCAACCTCTTCCGATACGCCCTCGATTTCATAGAGCATACGTCCCGGCTGTATCTGGGCAATCCAGTATTCGACGTTGCCCTTGCCCTTGCCCTGCCTGACCTCGATCGGCTTCTTGGTGACCGGCACATCCGGAAACACGCGGATCCAGATCTTGCCACCACGCTTCACATGGCGGGTAATTGTGCGGCGCGCAGACTCGACCTGGCGGGCCGTCATGCGACCACGGGCGGCCGCCTTCAGACCGTACTCGCCGAAGCTGACCTTGCTGCCGCGCTGAGCGAGACCGCGGTTGCGACCTTTCTGCTGCTTGCGAAATTTTGTTCTCTTGGGCTGTAACATGACTTTTCTCCGTACTTAACCGCGGTCAGGAAGCAGCCTTGCGAGGCGCTTCGGCCTCGGCCTCAACTTGCCTGCCGATCACTTCGCCCTTGAAAATCCAGACCTTGACGCCGATTACCCCGTAAGTGGTATTGGCTTCCGCGGTGCCGTAATCGATGTCGGCGCGCAGAGTGTGCAGCGGCACACGGCCCTCGCGATACCATTCACTGCGGGCAATTTCTGCGCCGTTCAGCCGGCCAGCCACCTTGATCTTGATGCCCTCGGCACCGATGCGCATGGAATTGCTGACGGCGCGCTTCATGGCGCGGCGAAACATGATACGGCGTTCCAGCTGCTGCGCCACGCTTTCGGCAACCAGGGTTGCGTCCAGCTCGGGTTTGCGGATTTCCTCGATGTTGATGCTGACCGGGATACCCATCCTGTCCGATACTTCCTTGCGGAGGCGATCGATATCCTCGCCCTTCTTGCCGATGACGATGCCTGGACGCGCGGTGTGCACGGTAATCACTGCATTCGATGCAGGACGGGCGATCTGGATACGACTCACAGAAGCCTGCGACAGGCGCTTCCTGATGAACTCCCGGATCTCCAGGTCCATGTTCAGATAGTCGGCGAAATTATCCGTGCCGGCAAACCACGTGGACGTCCAGTCCTTGACGATGCCGAGCCGGATTCCGGTTGGATTTACTTTCTGACCCATTCTCTTGTTGCCTCTACCTTGTTGTCAGTCGCCCACCGTAACGGTGATATGGCTGTTGCGTTTCAGAATTCGCGTACCGCGACCCTTGGCCCGTGCACGAAAGCGCTTCATGGTGCGGGCTTCATTGACGTAAATAGCCGCCACCTTGAGTTCATCGATGTCCGCGCCCTCGTTGTGTTCGGCATTAGCAATAGCGGATTCGAGCACCTTGCGCACCAGGCCAGCCGACTTCTTCTGGCTGAAGCTCAGCAGGTTGAGCGCCTTCTCTACGGGCAATCCACGCACCTGGTCACACACCAGGCGGCATTTCTGCGGCGAAATATGAACTTGTTTTGCTGTCGCGCTGACCTGCATCGGACAATCCTCTTTACTTCGCTTTCCTGTCGCCCACGTGTCCCCTGAAGGTACGCGTGAGAGCAAATTCGCCCAGCTTGTGACCGACCATGTTTTCGTTGATCAGTACCGGCACATGCTGACGACCGTTATGCACCGCAATCGTGAGGCCTACCATCTCGGGCAGAACCATGGAACGGCGCGACCAGGTCTTGATCGGGCGCTTGTTGTTTTCCGCAACCGCCTTGTCCACCTTGTTTTGCAGGTGGATATCGATAAACGGTCCTTTTCTGATTGAACGTGCCACAGTGTAATCCTCAGTCCTTATTTCTTGTTACGTCGCCGTATGATCATGCCGTCGGTGCGCTTGTTGGTGCGCGTCCTATAGCCCTTGGTCGGCACGCCCCACGGGCTGACCGGGTGACGACCTCCGGAAGTACGTCCTTCGCCACCGCCGTGCGGGTGATCGACCGGATTCATGGCCACGCCGCGTACTGTCGGCCGACGACCGCGCCAGCGTGCGGCACCGGCCTTGCCGAGCGACCGCAGGCTGTGTTCGACGTTGCCAACCTCGCCAATGGTGGCAATGCAGTCAGCCAGCACCCTGCGCATTTCACCGGAGCGCAGCCGCAGGGTCGCATGCTCGCCTTCACGCGCAACGAGCTGGGCACTGTTGCCGGCACTGCGTGCCAGCTGGCCACCCTTGCCGGGTTTCATTTCGATGTTGTGCACCAGCGCACCGACCGGAATGTTGCGCATCGGCATGGCATTACCGGCCTTGATCGGGGCATCGCTGCCATTACGAATTTCATCGCCCGCCTTGATGCCTTTCGGGGCGAGGATATAGCGACGCTCGCCGTCTGCATACAGCAACAGTGCCAGGTGTGCCGAGCGGTTCGGATCATACTCGATACGCTCAACCTTTGCCGGGATACCGGTCTTGTCTCGCTTGAAGTCAATGACACGATAACGCCGCTTGTGGCCACCACCGCGATGACGGGTGGTTATACGGCCTGCGTTGTTGCGGCCACCGGTTCTCGGCCTGACACTGACCAGCGCCGCATGCGGCTCTCCCTTGTGCAGATCAGGCGTGCTGACGCCGACAACGAAGCGACGACCCGGTGAAGTTGGTTTTGCTTTATCTAGTGGCATCTCGGTATTCCTATTGGCGAAGTCCGACCCAGGGTCGGTTACTCGGCCCCCATAAAATCGATATCGTGGCCTTCGGACAGCGTAACGTAGGCCTTCTTCCAGTCAGACCGGCGACCGACACTGCGCCCGTGCGCCTTGACCTTGCCGCGCATATTGGCGATCTGCACATTGTCGACCTTGACGTCGAACATAATCTCGACCGCCTTTTTTACATCCGGCTTGCTGGCATTCTTCATTACCTTGAACGCATATTGCCGGTGAGCGTCGGCAAGGCGGCTGCTTTTTTCCGACACGATCGGTGCCAGCAGAACATTCATCAGTCTTTCCCGGTTCATGCGAGGCGCTCCTCCAGCAGCTTCAATGCTGCGGTCGTAACCAGCACTTTTTCAAAACCGATCAGGCTGACCGGGTCGGCGCTCGTCGCATCGCACACCGCAACATGCGGCAGGTTGCGCGCAGCCAGATACAGATTGTCATCCGGGTTGTCCGAGACGATCAGGACATTGTCGAGCCCCAGGGCGGCCAGCTTGCCGGCCAGCTCACGGGTCTTCGGCGCATCCACACCGAACGATTTGATGGCTACCAGTCGATCCTGACGGATCAGCTCCGACAGGATGGAGCGCATCGCCGCCCGGTACATCTTGCGGTTGATCTTTTGTGCATAATTACGCGGCATGGACGGAAACGTGATGCCACCGCCACGCCAGATCGGGCTGCGGATGGTGCCGGAACGTGCACGCCCGGTGCCTTTCTGGCGCCATGGCTTCACGCCACCGCCGCTGACCGCCGCACGATTCTTCTGCTGCGCATTCCCGGAACGGGTTGCGGCCATGCAGGCGGTCACGACCTGGTGAACCAGGGCTTCCCTGAATTCCTGGCCGAAGTTTTCATCAGTAACACTGACCGAGCCTGAACCGTGTAGCTGCAATTTCATCATCCGCTCCTAACGTGCCTTCACTGCCGGCCGAATTATGACGTCACCGCCACGGGAGCCCGGGACCGCACCCTTGACCAGCAGCAGGTTACGCTCGGCATCGACCCTGACCACTTCGAGATTCTGTGTACTGCGGCGGGCATTACCCATATGACCGGACATCTTCTTGCCCTTCAGAACACGGCCCGGGGTCTGGCACTGGCCAATCGAACCGGGGGCACGGTGTGACAGCGAGTTGCCGTGGGTCGCATCCTGCATGCGGAAATTGTACCGCTTGACGACGCCGGCAAAGCCTTTGCCGATGGAGGTACCCGTCACGTCGACGCGCTGGCCTTCTTCGAATATCCCGACCTTGATCTCGCTGCCCGGCGCCAGGTCCTCGCCCTCATCATCGGCAAGACGGAATTCCCACAACCCGCGACCGGCCTCGGTGCCGGCCTTGGCATAGTGGCCGGACAGCGGACGTGTTACGCGCGATGCACGGCGCGAGCCCGTGGTCACCTGCAGCGCACGGTAGCCGTCACATTCAACGGTTTTGACCTGCGTCACGCGATTCGGATCGACCGATATGACGGTGACAGGCACGGCGACGCCATCATCCCTGATGATGCGTGTCATACCCTCTTTGCGCCCAACAATTCCAATGCTCATGTCGTAAATCTCGCAGTCAACGGGGTCAGACCCCGATTCTTTACATCACTCTTTCCAGTATCCTGATTACTCAAAAATCGGGCTCTGACCCCTTTCGAGCTCTAATTCAGCTTGATTTGAACATCCACGCCCGCGGCCAGGTTCAGCTTCATCAACGCATCCACGGTCTTTTCCGTCGGATCAACAATATCCATCAGGCGTTTGTGGGTACGGATCTCGTACTGATCGCGTGCATCCTTGTTGACATGCGGCGAAATCAGCACGGTGAAGCGCTCCTTGCGTGTCGGCAGCGGGATCGGCCCGCGCACTTGCGCACCGGTACGCCGGGCAGTCTCGACAATTTCTGCCGCCGACTGATCGATCAGCCTGTGGTCAAAGGCCTTGAGGCGAATCCGGATTCTCTGGTTGCTCATTTAATTAATCCAAAATTACGTGAAACTTGAAATGTGAGACGTGAAACGGATTTTGATCACCTTTCACGCTTCACCTATTACCTGTTATTCCAGGATCTTCGACACCACGCCGGCACCCACGGTGCGGCCACCTTCGCGAATCGCAAAACGCAGACCGTCTTCCATCGCAATCGGCGCAATCAGCGACACCGTCATCTTCACGTTGTCCCCCGGCA
>JBATGJ010000102.1:0-10902 GCA_049665685.1 Gammaproteobacteria bacterium | reverse complement strand
ATGGCTTCAAGACCCTGGCAGAAGGCCAGTCGGTCAACTTCGAGGTAGAACGAGGCCCCAAGGGGCTGCAGGCAACTAACGTTACCTCCTGACAAGACCACATCGGATAATCCGATTAAAGGAACCCCGCTTCGGCGGGGTTTTCTGTTTCCGGGAATGTCGTGTTCTGGCTGCGCGGGTTCAACCGGTGACTACCCAGAAGACATGTAATCGTGCGCATATCGAGGGGTCCCTTTTATCCAGGTGGCATAATGGGGTCGAAAAGCCATGGCTTTCTGATTCTCGAGAACAACTTGGATGCTATAAAGAAATCAATCAAAAATGCATTAACTGGAGATTTGGAAGATATTAGGAAATTTGTGGAAAAAAGCCAACCAGGCCGTTCAACACGGACATACTCGTGCGAATGTCTGAACCTCAGCCACAACAGCCGGATCTGGAGGTCATCATGGTTGCACGAAATTATCTAGCAATGTCAGATAACGACATTGCTGAGTTGACCTATTCAATCCGGCATGAACTACACGCCGGGATGCCTGCTAATATAATACATGGCAGCTTGCGCTCGGATGATACTGTCATTCATCGATACCCTGATGGGTATTGCATCATACGACGACATCAGTCTGCATCTGTATATCTGTGGGTCATGTATGTCGATCCTGATGCGCGTTGTATGGGCGCAGGCACTGCAATCCTGCAGGATATTATTCACAGGTATGCTGCCATCGAATGCACGATCAACCTTCTATGCCATGAGTCTCTTCAATTCTTCTATGAAGAACGCGGCTTTAATGAAGTCAGTCGCGCTGACAACTTTGTTGAGATGGCAGGTGAATTCGAGGGCGAGAACGCTTAATCATGGCCACCTCTTCATCCAACAAATTCTATGTTCCTCTAACCATGCCCAATGATCTTCCGGGGTGCTATCCTCAATCCTGAATAGCGTAGCCTGGCTAATGACCTTACCATCAACATAAATGATCCAATAAAATTTGAAGGGCAATGAGATAAAGCTACGAATCACCGGATATGCGGCATCTGTGGGCCTCCCCAAATGCCAAATTGTGTAACCTTTGTGTCAGGAAGCACAAAGGCGGCCGTATCCACGCCAGCCGCCATGATCGTCCCCGTCCACTTGGCTGGCTGCCCGGCAAAGCTGCTGTATTATCGCCGCCAAGCGCCCCGGCGCGTCTGCCACATCATCGTTAAATACCCGTTTTTACTGCATATTTATCCTGGCGCCACAACCCGGGTAACCATGCAGTTTCGCCCTAATCAACTGAATGGCAAGGAAATTATCCTGAGCAATTACTAAAGTTTACCTCCCGCCACCCGATTCACCTGATAGACGAACAAGCCCTGCCAGCACAAGACCATGTGCCGGCAGTTACCCCGTATCGAGCGATATCCGACTGACAGCAACAGGCGATGGTGCATGCACGATAATCCGGACAACGCCAATCGAGCGGCCAGCCAGAAAACACACGCTGACCAGGGCAGTTTTCGTGATCAACGCAGCATGAACCGCTGGCAGTATCGCGCCGACCAGATCCAGCTTCGTCAGCAGCAGGTGCAGTCGGAAATGAGCACCAGCGTACTGGTTGCCGCCATTGTGGTGATCGTCTTCTGGAACTATGTCCCGCACATGCTCATGCTTGGCTGGGTGTTTGCCATGGTATCCACCGTCGGCATCCGCTCACTGTTTGTTTCCGCCAGCAATTCCTGGGAGCGGCGTGACGAGATCAACGTCTGGGGCAAGCAGTATATCGTTGGCGCCATGCTGTCTGGCGCCTGCTGGGGATGGTTTGGGTTGATGTCCATCATCTACGGCAGCCTGCTGCACCAGATATTCGCCATGGTCGTGCTCGTCGGCATGTCACTGACTGCCTTTGCATCCATGCAGTTCTCGCCCCGCACACTTGCTGCTTTCGTAATCCCTGCCCTGCTGCCGATCACTGCATGGTTTATATACACGGGCGGCCTGGTGCAATATGCCATGTCAGGCCTGAATGCCATTTTCCTCTACGTCATGCTCGGTGCATCCAATGCGGTGCACAAGGTGCAGAACAACACCATCGGCCTCGGTATGCACAACACCGAGCTGATCACAAACCTGATCAGCACCCGCGAGACTGCGGAAAATGCGCAAAAGTACGCAGAGCGCATGAACCTTCAGTTGCAGGAACAGATAAAAGAGCGGCAGCTGGCCGAGGAACGTATCCGCGCCTCCGAGCAGCGCATGAGCGCAATCTTCGAAAGTATGCAGGATACGATTTACCAGACCGACCTGGACGGCAACATCCAGTGGGTAACCCCATCGATAAGACAGCTACTGGGCTATGACGCGCATGAAATCACTCACCGGAACATCAAGGACTTCTACCTGAATCCCGGCGATCATGCCGAGCTCAAGCACGCACTGAACATCAACTCCGGCCGCCTGCAGCACTTCGAGACACGCCTGGTGCACAAAGACGGTTCGCATGTCTGGGTTTCCGAGAACTCGCACTACCGTTATGACGCGGATGCCAATCCGACCGGAATCGAGGGCACGATCCGTGATACCACGGCACTGAACCGTGCCAAGGAAGCGCTGCAGAAAGAGAAGGAACGCGCCCAGGTCACGCTGGGCTCGATCGGCGACGGCGTGATCACAACGGACATGAACGGCAATATCGAATATATGAACACGGTAGCGGAACACTCGACCGGCTGGAAACTCGGAGATGCGCGCGGTAAACCGATGCACAAGGTCTTCAAGTTATTCGATGAAAAATTTCAGGCAGAGCCGCCCAACCCGGCCAGCCAGTGCCTGTCACAGGGCAAGAGCATCATGCTCACAGGCCATCTGCTGCTCATCCATCGCTACCGGGACCAGCCGACCTCGGTCGAGGTCACTGCCTCCCCGATTCTCGACTCCAAGTCAGATATCACCGGTGTCGTGCTCGTATTCCACGACGTCACCGAGCTGCGCGGTCTGGCGAAGAAGATGTCCTACCAGGCGACACATGACTCACTGACCGGTCTGCTCAACCGCCGTGAGTTCGAGAACAGGCTGAAGCTGTCGATCAATAACGCGCGCGAAGGAAATAACCGTCACGCACTTTGCTATCTCGACCTGGACAACTTCAAGGTTGTGAATGATACCAGTGGCCACATTGCAGGCGACGAACTGCTTAAACAGCTCACCATCAAACTCCGTACTGAATTACGCGAAGCAGATACGCTGGCACGGCTTGGCGGCGACGAGTTCGGCATCCTGCTGGAAGGCTGCTCGATCGAGAACGCGACCGAACTGGCCGAGTCGTTGCGTAAAATCGTGGAAGACTTCCGCTTCGTCTGGGACAACAATTCATTCCGCATCGGTGCCTGTATCGGCCTGGTGCCGATCGACCAGGAATGCGGCACCCTTTCCGACATCCTGAGCGCAGCAGATTCTGCCTGCTATATTGCCAAAGAGCAGGGCCGCAACCGGGTGCACATCTATGAACCGCATGACGAGGCGGTAGCAGAACACCATGGCCAGATGCAGTGGGTGCAGCGCATTCAGAGTGTGCTCGAGGAAGACCGCTTCCGCCTGTTCTTCCAGCCAATTGCCAAGCTGAAGCGCGAACCGGGCGAGCCAAACACCACGCATGGCGAGGTACTGATCAGGATGCTGGATGACTATAACCGCATTGTCGGTCCAGGTTCATTCATTGCCTCCGCAGAACGCTACCAGCTGATGCCGGCCATAGACCGCTGGGTTGTCTCGAATACATTTCGCATGCTGGCCCTCGACAAGCAACGTATCAAAGATCACGTGAGCACATGCTGCATCAACCTGTCCGGCCAGTCGCTGTCCGACGAACGCTTCATGGAATTTCTGATAGCCGAGATCCAGGACAGTGGTGTTGCGCCGGAGATGCTGTGTTTCGAGATCACGGAAACGGCGGTGATCGCCAACCTGTCCAATGCATCCAGCCTGATATCGAAAATGCGCGCCATGGGCTGCCGATTTGCACTTGATGATTTCGGTGTCGGACTGAGTTCCTTCGGCTACCTGAAAAACCTGGCAGTGGACTATCTCAAGCTGGACGGCTGCTTCGTAACGAACATGGTGCATGACAAGACCGATATGGCCATGGTCGAGGCCATCAACCAGATCGGGCACAGCATGAACATCAAGACGATTGCGGAATTCGTCGAGGATGAACAGACGCTGGAGGCCGTCAGGAAGATCGGCATCGACTACGCACAGGGCTATGAAATCGCCAAGCCGGTACCCATCGAGATCGGCCTGTACGGGGAGCCGTTGGATTACAGCCAGCCGTCAGAACCGGAGCTGAAGAAGATTTCCGGCGGTTGAGGCCCGCAACTCACTTGCCTACTGATCCTTTTCACCCGCTTCTATACGGTCCAGCTCCTCGTCCATTTCCGACTCGGTCAGCGGACTGAACTTCTCTTCATCGGCGTCCTCGTCACGCTGCTTCTCGAACCATGCTGAAAACACCAGGCCCAGCTCGAACAGGATCCACATCGGCACGGCCAGCAGGGTCTGTGAAATAATATCAGGCGGCGTCAGCAGCATACCGATCACAAAGGCACCGACAATAATGTATGGCCGCTTGCTGCGCAGCCCCTCACGTGTGGTCATGCCGGTCCACACCAGCAGCACCGTCACGATTGGCACCTCGAAGGCGGCACCAAAGGCGAAGAACAGGGTCAGTACAAAGTCAAGGTAGCGACTGATGTCCGTCATCACCGCCACACCTTCCGGTGCCGTACTGGTAAAGAATGCAAATACCAGCGGGAATACGACAAAATAGGCGAACGCCGCACCGGCATAGAACAGGAAGGTACTCGAAACCAGCAGAGGCATGACCAGTCGACGCTCATGCTGGTAGAGACCCGGCGCGATAAATGACCACAGCTGGTACAGCACAACAGGAATGCAGATAAACACCGCCAGGAACAGTGTCAGCTTGAAGGGAATCAGGAAGGGTGATGCCACCTCGATGGCAATCATGCCGGCACCCTCCGGCATATGTCGCAGCAGCGGCCCGGAGAGTTGGGTAAACAGGACATCCGAAAACGGAATCAGCACCACGAATACCACGGCAACGGCCAGTACGATACGCAACAGGCGATCGCGCAGCTCGACCAGGTGCGAAATCAGCGGCTGCTCGGCATCTTCAACCGCGTCAGTTGTCTTTTTCTGTTTTCCCGTCCGGCTCATCCGGCGTTTCTTCCGTCAGGTTTTTAACAGGCTTGCCGGTAGCCGGCCCGTCGATGGTGCGTTCACCGGCCTTGAGCGGATCACCGGTGACCTCGTCGATCAGTTCGTCGAGTTCGGGTAACGCGGTTTGTTTATCCAGCGCCTTGCGCAGCTCATCCGTCGCCAGCTCCCGGTCGATATCGGCCTTCACCGACGATACAAAGCCGCGCATCTTGCCAACCCAGAGACCGGCCGTACGCGCAATACGCGGCAGCCGCTCTGGTCCGACCACCAGCAGGGCGATCACCATGATAAAAATGACTTCCGAGAAACCGATATCGAACATGGCGGGACGGTACAGTGGCTGTACCCCGTTCGGTCAGGGTCAGACCTTGTCCTTGTCCTTGTGGGTGACCTCGCCTTCAATGATATGACCACTATCATTGTTGTGCAGACTCTTGTCGGTTTCTTCCTCGCCCTCGTGCATCGCCTTCTTGAAACCCTTGATGGCGCCACCGAGATCGGAACCGACGTTCTTCAGGCGCTTGGCGCCGAACAGAACCAGTACGATCGCGAGGATGATCAATAATTGCCAGACACTAATACCCATTTACCTACTCCACCTGTGTCATCACAGAAACAGTTTATACTTATTTCCCGCGCGTGGCCTTTTCCTCGATCCCGGAGGTCCCGAAGCGACGCTCCAGCTCGGCCAGTACGGCATCCGGTCCCAGCCCGCGTGCGGCCAGCATCACGAGGGTGTGAAACCACAAATCGGCCGTTTCATGCACCAGTTGCGCATCATCCGGCTCCTTTGCGGCCACAATGGTTTCAGCGGCCTCTTCACCAATCTTCTTGAGTATGCTGTTCATTCCCTTGTCGAACAGCCCGGCCACATAGGAACTGCCGGGGTCGGCCGCCTTGCGCGCATCGATGACAGCTGCCAGTTTTTCCAGTGTATCGTTCATAACATGCCTTTCGCCCGAGACTACTTGTTGTAAATCTCTTGCGGATCTTTCAATACCGGGTCAACAGCGACCCAGCGATCCTTGTCCAGGCGCTGGAAAAAACAGCTGCGCCGACCGGTGTGGCAGGCGATGCCCCCGGCCTGCTCTACCTGCAATACGATCACGTCGTTATCACAGTCGAGCCTGATTTCTGTGACCCGTTGCTGGTGACCGGACTCTTCGCCCTTGTGCCATAGTTTACCGCGCGAGCGTGACCAGTAGACAGCCATACCCGTGTCCGCCGTCAATTGCAGGGCCTCGCGGTCCATCCACGCCACCATCAGGATGCGCCCGTCCTGCGCATCCTGCGCGATGGCCGGGACCAGTCCGTCAGCGTTCCATTTGACATCATCCAGCCAGTTTTCGTTGTTCATGTTTGCTTGCTATCTACAGCCGTACTTCGATACCCTGCTGCGCCATATGCAGCTTGGCCTCGGCCACCGTATATTCGCCAAAGTGAAAGATGCTGGCCGCCAGCACCGCATCTGCCCGACCCTCGGTCACCCCCTCGGCCAGGTGTTGCAGGGTACCGACACCACCGGAGGCAATCACGGGGACATCGACGGCATCGCTTACGGCACGCGTCAGTTCCAGGTCGAAACCATCACGTGTGCCGTCACGATCCATACTGGTCAGCAATATCTCGCCGGCACCATAATCCGTCATCCGCTTTGCCCACTCGAGGGTATCGATACCCGTCGGCTTGCGGCCACCGTGGGTGAAGATCTCCCATGCCGGCGGCTCATTCACGCCACTGGTCCGCTTGGCATCGATAGCTACCACGATACACTGCGAGCCAAAGCGTTGCGCGGCTTCCTTCACAAATTCCGGATTGAACACCGCCGCGGTATTGATGCCGACCTTATCGGCACCGGCATTCAGCATTCGCCGGATGTCGGCAACCTCGCGAATACCGCCGCCGACCGTCAGCGGGATGAATACCTCGCCGGCCACCTGCTCCACCACGTGGACCATGGTTTCGCGCTGGTCGGAGCTGGCCGTAATATCAAGAAAGGTCAGTTCGTCGGCACCCTGCTCGTCATAACGCCGCGCAACCTCGACCGGGTCGCCCGCATCGCGGATATCGATGAACTGTACGCCCTTCACCACGCGCCCGGCATCGACATCCAGGCAGGGAATAATGCGTTTCGCCAGACCCATGGTCAGTCCCGCTCACTACCGGCGGACAATTCATCCGCCAGCTTCTGGGCCTCGGCCAGGTCCAGCGTGCCTTCATAAAGAGCACGCCCGGTAATTGCACCCGTGATGCCCTCATCCGCCACCCCGCACAGTGCACGGATATCATCGATGGTGGTGATGCCGCCGGAAGCAATGACCGGGATATGAATCGCTTGCGCCAGTTCAACCGTTGACTCGATATTGACGCCACCCATCATGCCGTCACGCCCGATATCGGTGAACACGATGGCTTCCACCCCATCCTGTTCGAAACGCTGCGCCAGGTCGACGACCGAGTGATTGGACAGCTTGGACCAGCCGTCGATCGCAACCTTGCCGTCCCTGGCATCAAGCCCGACGATAACGTGACCCGGAAACTCGACACACAGGTCATTGACGAAATGCGGTGTAGTCACGGCGCGCGTGCCGATGATGACGTACTGCACGCCGGCATCCAGATAGGCCACCACCGTCTCCTCGTCGCGGATGCCGCCGCCTACCTGAATGGGCAGATCAGGATAGGCCTCTGCAACTGCCTTGATGGCAGCGGCATTGACCGGTTTGCCGGCGAAGGCGCCGTTCAGATCCACCATATGCAGACGGCGCGCACCGGCATCGACCCAGCGCCCGGCCACCTCGAGCGGATCGTCACCAAACACGGTTTCATCTTCCATGCGGCCCTGGCGCAAACGTACGCAGCGGCCATCTTTCAGATCAATTGCGGGTATCACTAGCATTGGTCAGGACTCTCCATTCCAGGTAATAAAGTTTGCCAGAAGCTGCAAACCGGCATGCTGGCTTTTCTCTGGATGAAACTGCACGGCAAACAGGTTCTCACGCGCAACGACGGAGGCAAATGCGCGGCCATATTCTGTCGTACCCGCGACATCGGCCGGTGTGGATGGCACGGCATGGTAGCTGTGCACGAAGTAGAAGCGCTCGCCGGACGGTATGCCCGCCCACATGGCATGGTCATGCGTCTGTACGACCCTGTTCCAGCCCATGTGCGGTATCTTGAGGTGTTCGCCACTGTCACTGTCCCGCATGCCTTTCGGGAAACGCACCACCGTGCCCGGCAATATGCCCAGACAATCAGTCCCGTCGTTTTCCTCGCTCACCTCGAACAACGCCTGCAGACCGAGACATACGCCAAGCAGCGGCCGGGATGAGACCAGCTCGCGGATAATATCGTCCAGTCCGGTGCGCTGCAGTTCCGCGATGCAGTCGCGGATCGCACCCACGCCGGGAAACACCACGCGGTCTGCCGCGCGTATAACAGCATGGTCGCTGCTGACAACGACGCGCTGCCGGCCGGCAACGTGTTCAAAGGCCTTGGCAATGGAATGCAGATTCCCCATGCCATAGTCGATGATTGCGATCGAGGACATAACGGATCAGACCGGGTCAGGCAGCGTCAGAGACTCCCCTTGGTCGAGGGCAGTCGGTCACCCATGGCGGCATCGGCTTCCAGTGCCATGCGCATGGCACGCCCGAAGGCCTTGAAAATCGTTTCGGCGATATGATGCGCATTGTCACCACGCAGGTTGTCAATGTGCAGTGTCACCAGGGCGTGGTTGCTGAAGCCCTGAAAAAACTCGTGCAACAAGTCTACATCGAAATCACCGATACGCGCACGCGGATAACTGGCGTGGTATTCGAGCCCCGGCCGTCCGGAGAAGTCGATCACGACGCGCGACAACGCCTCGTCCAGCGGAACGTAGGCATGTCCGTAACGGCGGATACCGCGCTTGTCAGCCAGGGCCTGGCCAATTGCCTGGCCAAGCGTGATGCCGATATCCTCGACCGTGTGATGGGCGTCGATATGTAGATCACCCTGCGCCCTGATCTCTATATCCATCATTCCGTGGCGTGCCACCTGGTCGAGCATGTGCTCGAGAAACGGCAGGCCGGTCTCGAACACACCCTTACCACTGCCATCGAGATTGACCGACACACCGATCTGCGTTTCAAGGGTGTCGCGCTGTACTGCAGCCTGTCGTTCTGACATAACCGTGTTCCGTTAAAAATCATGAATTAACAATATAGTAACAGTTTGGCGCGCCCTGAAAAGCCGTCATTTCCTGTCAGCGGGCGGGAGGCACCTCGAGACTGAATGTCACCGGCCCGTCGTTGACCAGCGCCACCTGCATATCGGCACCAAAGCGACCGGCCGCCACGGGGTCATGCAGTGCCCTGGCCCGCTTCACCAGGAGCTCGAACAGGCGGCGTCCCTCGTGCGGTTCGGCGGCGGTGGAAAATCCCGGACGGGTACCACTGCGCGTATCCGCCGCCAGCGTGAACTGCGGCACCAGCAGCAACCCACCCGCGACCTGGCGAACATCCCGGTTCATCCTGCCCTGCTGATCCGGGAAAACACGGTAGCCCAGCAGGCGCTCAAGCAAGCGCTCGAGTTCATGCTCGCCGTCATTACGCTGGACGCCCACCAGCACCAGCAGGCCATGATCGATCGTGGCAATGCGCTCACCCTCCACATCCACGCTGGCATGCGTGACGCGCTGCAGCAGGCCGATCATCCGAGCTGCTGCGCAAATTTGTTGGTCGCCCTCACCAGGGCGTCCACGGTGCCCGTCTCGGACGCTGAATGACCCGCATCCGCTATTATCTCAAGGCGTGAGTTCGGCCATGCGCGGTGCAGTGTCCAGGCCTGCTCCAGCGGACACACGACATCATAGCGTCCGTGCACGATGATACCGGGGATATCGCGCAGACGATCGGCCTGGGCGAGTATCTGGTTTTCGGCCAGGAAGCTGTTATGCATAAAATAGTGGCACTCGATTCGGGCAAGGCTGAGCGCCGTCCTGGGATTATTGAAGTGGTCGACCACCGTTGCCTTGGGCAGCAGGGTAGATGCCCTGCCCTCCCACAGTGACCAGGCCTGCGCGGCCGATAGCATGACACCCTGATCATCGTCTGTCAGTCGCCGGTAATAGGCACTCACCAGGTCATCGCGCTCGTCGGGCGCTATCGTATCAAGGAAGTCCTGCCAGTAATCGGGCAGCAGGTATGACGCGCCGTCCTGGTAAAACCAGTGAATATCACGCGGGCGGCACAGAAAGATCCCGCGCAAAATCAGCGCCAGCACCCGGTGCGGATGGGTTTCGGCATAGACCAGTCCGAGCGCTGACCCCCACGAGCCGCCGAACACCAGCCAGCGCTCGATGCCGAGTCGTTCGCGGACAGTTTCCATATCGGCAATCAGCGCCTGCGTGTTATTGCCCTGCAGGCTGGCATGGGGTGTGGATCGCCCGCAACCACGCTGGTCGAACAAGACAATGCGGTACAGACCGGGATCAAAGAACCGGCGGTGATAAAGCTCACAGCCCGCACCCGGGCCGCCATGCACAAAGACAACCGGCAGGCCGTCCGGATTACCGCATTCCTCCACATACAGGCTGTGCCCGTCGCCAACCGGGACGGTGTGGGTCTGCCAGGGCTCAACAGGCGTGAACAGTGATAGCATCGGCTCAATGGGGTCAGCGTCGATTGATTTTAACC
>JBATGJ010000101.1:0-24682 GCA_049665685.1 Gammaproteobacteria bacterium | reverse complement strand
ACAAATTGGTAGCGGGGGTAGGATTTGAACCTACGACCTTCGGGTTATGAGCCCGACGAGCTGCCAGACTGCTCCACCCCGCATCATCGGCCGGGAAGTGTAGCGGCTGTAGTACACTAATTCAAGCGCCCCGGCACAGTAAATGGCCTGTCACCGGGGGTGGCTCCCCCTTCCGGGCAACCACCAGCCCGTTCCAGCAGCCTTGACACCCGTGCATGATCAACGATTTAGGGTGGCGGCCAAGTCACAGGGACAAGGTATGCTGCAAAAAAAGGCGCCCCTTGCGGGGCGCCCGGTGTCACATTCAACCAGCTGAAATCAGCGGGGTGAGACGCCCAGTGCCTCGAGCGTTTTGACATTAAGGTACCTGTCTACCGGCAGGCCCTTGTCGCGCTGGAAGGCGTTGACCGCGGCCATGGTCTCTCCTCCAATAGAACCGTCAATCGGACCCGGATTGTAGCCGGCCGTTTTGAGGGCCTGCTGTATCTGGCTGATCCGTGTGCCGGTCATGTTGGTCTTGCACAGGATAGAGCGCCACTCCATCACGCCTTCCTTCTCCAGCTCCTTGTAGCTAACGGTCTTGTATTCGGCCGGAATCTCGGTGACCTTTTCCGACGGCCCTGCAGCCAGCTTGCGGACCTTGATGGTCTTGTAGGCGGCAGGAATCTCTACCTTGCGCGAACTGGCGGGCGTCTTGACGGTCTGGCGCGTGATCGTCTGGTAACGGGCCGGTGTCTCCGTCAGGCAGATCTTCGCCCCGGTACGGGTCGTCGCCGGCTCTTCCCTGCTGTGTACCTCGTGCCAGACAAACGAGGCATCAGCGACTTTCCTCGTGACCTTGACGGTCTTGTAGGCGGCGGGAATCTGGGTCTTCAACTCGCGGGGACCAGTCGCCAGTTCACGCACCTTGACCGTCTTGTACTCTGCCGGTATATCGATTCGCTTGGTCGTGGCAGCACTCTTGAGAATGCGTTTCCTCACAGTTTTGTATGTGGCAGGCACCTCGACCAGACACATGATCTCGCCGGTCGCCTCGTCAATGCGCTGGATAGGACCACTACCCTTTTGCCAGGTGGTATGGGCCGGCTTGTCGACAACCTGCTCTGCGGTCCACTCGTATACGGCCGGCACCTGTACCATTTTTGAAGACGCCTCTTTTACCAGCACCTGTTTATCAATCCAGCGATACTCCGGTGCAGTGACATTGACCTGCTCGTTTTCCTCGCTGACCAGCACCTGCTGATCCACGGTTTCATAGCTGGCAGGGCGGAAATGTTCGTGATAACACATACCCGGTCTGGTCGCATCCAGGTCGATGCCGTACTTCTTCGCCGTGGCGAGAATTTCATCGCTGGCCGGTGGTGCATTGCTGTCCAGACCGGTACGCCAGGTGCGCGCGGCATCTGCCACCTTGATCTGCTCCCGTTCGACCTTGAAGGTCGCCGGAATCATTTCCATGCGGCTGGAGGCCTCCTTGACCAGTACCTTTTCTTCAACCCACTCGTACTTCGCAGGGATGATATCCACGCGCTTGTCTGCCTCCTTGAACAGCATCTGCTTGCTCAGGGTACGATATTTTGCCGGTACCCAGACACGCGCATAGCATTCGCCGGGTTTTGCATTGGGCGGCAACAATGTGGCATCAACGGATGATGCCGGGCTCAGGCGCGAGGCCGCCAGCTCGCTCTCAAGACGCGTAATGCGCGCTTCCTTGTCTTTCAGTTCAGCATACTGATCAGTTGTAATGGCTGCACTTTCCTGTGACGTGCGGGTCTGTGTCGCGGAACAACCCGCCAGCGCAAGCGCTACCATTGGTAAAATCAGTTTCGTCGTTATGTTAGGCATATCAAATACTCCCCGTATTTATTTGTTGTCACGGAACTGTCATTACCGAATGAATAACATTCCCTGACAGTGTGGTGATTCTAGCTGATACGATGGTGTCAAACAGACGGCAATTGTTAAAGTATGTTAAACAAGACGCAACTGTTAACTTGTGTCACAAGATGCTGATTGATTTTACGGGTAGCGAGTCTGGCATTACGTCGACAACGGATTCGGGCCATAACAGGCCAACAGTGAATCGCTCAGGCAAGAGCTGCAAGCGGTCCGGCTATAACATGTCACCATGCTCCGCCATGGCACGCAGCGAGAAACAGAAAACCGAGCCCTTGCCCGGCGTGCTGTCTACACTGATGCTGCCGCCATGGCGGGTCATGACGGCATCGACAAACGCCAGGCCAAGACCGGCGCCGGTAGTATCTGCATGCCTGGGGTTGGCCACCCGCTTGAAGCGGTCGAACAGGACCGGCAATGATTCGGCCTTGATGCCATAGCCTTCATCTGCGACGCAACAGCGATAATGATCATCCACTTGTGACAGGTGTATGGTGACGGTGGTCCGTGGCGGGCTGTATTTGATGGCATTGGTCAGGAGATTGATCAATGCCCGCTCCAGCAATCCGCCTTCGCCTTTTATCCAGGCATCCTCGATATCGAGTTCTTCAACGAGTGTTATATCCCTGGCCTTCGCCTGAGCCCAGACCTGCTCATGCGCATTCCAGACCACCGCGACCAGATCCACGTCGCTGAAGGTGTAATCGTCACTGCTCTCTACGCGTGCAAGGTGCAGGAACTGCTCGGCCAGTGCCAGGGTCCGTTCGGTATTGCCCTGCATGCGCTCGAGCAACTCTCCGAGCCCCGCCGACGGTTTTTTACCGCGGGCCAGCTCCAGTAACGCCAGCATCGACACCAGTGGTGAACGCAGATCATGTGACAGGAAATTGAGCAACTCACTGCGTTTGCGTTCACTGGAACGGAGATTACTGATATCGGAGAAATTCATCACCAGTGCATCGGTGTTCTCACCATGCACGCTGAGCGGCGAAATCTGAATCAGCAGATCCCGGCCACCGGTGTGCCGCGCGTTACCCTGCACACGCGTTCCATCGACCAGGACCGCCCTCAATAACACCCCCCAGCTGGCGCCCTCCTGCAATTCCACATCCTGCAGGTAATCAAGTAACTCGCCATCCGATAATTGTGCACCGTCATCGCCTTTCAGGTACCAGGCTGCACGCTTGTTGGCGATCAGCACCTTGCCGTAGGCGTCCGCCACAATCACCCCGTCCGGCATGAACGACAGGGCATCCTCGACGAAACGGCGCAGCTCACGCAATTGATAGGTCGCCGCCTTGACCTGTTCGATGCGCGACTGCAGCAGGTCCGCGGGGTGTTTGGTGCTATCAACCGGACCGCGCAGATGCCCGGCAAAACCTTGCAGCAGGGTACGCTCGGATTCATGCGGCTCGCTACCCTCCTCCCAGAACAACACCAGCGTGGAAGAGCCGTCTGCTACCGGCGTGGACCAGCTGTGGCTGTCCGCGCGCCACTGTGCCACCGCGCCCGGCGTGTGATTGACCGGACGGACAACACCCTGTTCATGCACAACGTTACCTGCCGCATCCGTCTGTGACCAGCCACGCAACGTCAGGATACGCGACAGGAATGGCATGGCCGTGTGTGCATCGGCCTCCTGATGAATGGCAAGTTCGACACGCTGGCGCTGCAGATCAGCCAGTTCCTGGTCGAGGAAACGCATGGCACCTTCCAGTCGTCGCCAGCTCCACAGCGGATAACCGAGCGTGATAGCGACCAGCGCCGGCACCGGTGGAAACCAGTGCCGCGTAAAAAACAGCAGGGCTGCTGACAGACCCAGCGTTCCGATCAGCAACATGGCCGCAAACAACAGGCTGTTGCGCGGGCCCAGATAGGGATAGATGAACACCGGCAATACCGCAAGCAGCAAGGTCATGATCACTGCCAGACGCGGATCCGTTAAACGGATACGTCCACCGGTGAGCAGGGCCTGCAGCATGTTGGCATTGATCTCGACACCGGGCATGGAATGACTGTAGCCCGATACCGGGGTGGGGAGTGCATCCCCCAGTCCGGATGCGGTCACGCCCACCAGCACCAGCTTGTCGGTAAACGTACCCGGGATAAAGTCACCCTGCAGTACCTGCTCATAGGACAGCTGCGGGTAATGACCGGGTGGCCCCGTGTAGGGAATCAGCATCTCGCGGTCACGGTACCAGACACCCGGACGGGTTTCGCTGTCATCCACGGGCTCCGGGTAAATGGGTACAGCGATGCCGGCAACCTGCAGCATGACCATGGACAGATGCGGCCAGTAACTGCCGCCCAGGCCTTCATAGAGGTACATGCGCCGTGCAATACCGTCCGGATCCAGTTCGACATGCACATGTCCCATTGCCGCGGCCTGTTCAGCAAACAGTGGATACGGCAGTGTCTCGGTCGGTATGGCTCCCTGCCTGCGCTGCTCCATCAGCACCGGCAGGACCACGTTACCATTGCGGCCAATAGCCCGGGCCAGGCGCCGGTCACCCTGCGGATTAGCCGGGTCCGGTTCGGCAAAGATAATGTCCAGTGCAATGGCCCTGGGCTGTTCCTGGGCAAGCCGGTCCAGCAATGCGGCATGCAGCTCACGTTGCCAGGGCCAGCGACCGTACTCTGCCAGGCTTTGCTCGTCGATGCCGATTATGACGATATCTTCACTGGCCGGAACTGCCAGCAATTGCAATTGCGCATCATAGAGCAACTGGTCCCAGCGCCACGTCCATCCCTTGTATAGCAGCAGTGCGGCCATCCCCCCCAGCAATACTGCCAGCACCAGGCGCTCAAGCGGCGCCAGGTCGCGCGGTGTCGTCGGGGTGGTCAAAGCAACAGCAGCATGCCCACGGGAATCAGTAACGACCAGGGATTGCCGGGCACATTGAACGACTGGGTCGGTGACCACGGACTGGCATAGCCGGTGTCGTCAATCGCGCGCACACGGAAAAAATAATCGCCGGCAACCGGCCGTTCGATGGCGATTGCCGGATCATCCGTATGACGGTCAAGGTCGGGGGATTGAAAATCGGGCTCGCTATCGAGCTGGAACTGGTAGCGCATGCCTGCACCGGCATCCCGCCAGTGAAAATCAATCACGCTTTCACCCAGCGCGGGGGCCGCGGGGGCCGGCGTATCGGGAACCGCGCGGTATTCGAATGCCGAGGCATCACTCCATGGGCCGCGGGTGCCGGCACCATCGATGCTTGCCACGCGCCAGTAATATTGTCCGGGCACCAGTGCTGTCGCCGGCGTATAGCGTTCGCCTCGATAGGCCGGCTCATCCACAACCAGCTTGCCGAAGGCCTCGTCACGGGAAACCTGGAAGCGGTACTGGTCAATGTCAGCCGGCCGCGACCAGCCGAACTCGGGTGTCGCAACCCGCACCATGACATCGTCGCGCAACCCGATCAGCACCGGTGGTTGCGGGTGGGCCGCAACCGTAAACTGGCGCACCGCATCGATACCCTCGAGTCCGTCGCTGTCGATGCCGCGCACACGCAGGGCATATTCGCCATTCGGGAGGTCGCTGGAATAGCCCCGTGTACCGCTGCTGGTTGCGTTCACCAGCAGGCTGTCAAACGCCATGCTGTCCGCCACCTGGTAACGGTAGGCATCGGCCTTGTCCAGGGCAGCCCAGCCGAACTGCAACGGCAGGTACTCGAGCACCGCCTGTTGTGGTGACAGGTCCGGTGGCGGCAACAGCGGCTTGGGTTTTGCCGGTGGTTCCCCGGCCTTGGCCAGCACACCAAACCCGGCTGGGACAGCGCGTTGGGCACCTGTGCCCGACACCACCACGGTGCCTTCCAGCACCTCGCTGCGTGCCACCGGGCGTTCTGTCTCGGCCGACACGCGGAAATCCGTACCGCGCACGGCCGCCACGGCAGCGGGTGTGATAATTTCATAGCGGCTGCCACCGCCCCTGCCCGGCTTCACCCGGGTGTCGACCTGCCCGCCCTGCAAACGGATGCGGGTATCGACCATACCGGTCTCGCCATAGGCACTGAGGGTATCGAGGATGATCTCGCTGCCGCCCAGCACCAGCAGTTCCGAACCGTCTGCAAAGCGCACCGTGGCATTGCTGTCTGTATCGACCAGCAGGCGGTCGCCACTGTGCAGCTCGATACCGGCGCTGACGGGCGATTGTTCACCCGCCGCACGCACCACGCGTGCCGTCCCCTGCAGTAACCTGACCTGGGCACTGACCGGCTGGTGCTTGAGAATATCGATCGGAAACCTGAGGCGCGTGCCCGGCAGAATACCGCGCGCAGGCTCATCGGGGAGATTATTCAACCGCTGGACACGCTGCCAGTGCAGTACGCTGGTGCAGTGTTTTTCGGTCAGATTCCAGATAGTGTCGCCGGGCCGAACAGTGTAGGTCCAGTACTGCCCGTCCGCACCGGCAGGGGTGGCTACCAGAAGGCCTGCAAGCAGGCAGAGCGACGCAAAGATAATGCACTGTGGCGCATGCCGACCCAAATCATCCTCCCTGCTCCGATACTTTCTCAAGTCGATAGCCATGATGATAGACAGCGCTGAGTTTCCAGCCATGTTCCGGCCTGATATTCAGCTTGTTACGCAAGCGGCTGACATGGGTATCAACGGTACGGGTATTGATGTCACCGCGTGTCCCCCAGACATTCTCGAGAATATAGCTGCGTGACAGCAGGCGGCCGGCATTACGGAACATCAGTATGGCAAGCTCGAATTCCATGTTACGCAGCGTCACCGGCTCGCCATCAAGCATGATGCTGCGTTCCTTCATCTCCACACGATAGGGAGGATACTCATACACCATCTCGACGTCCAGATCCTGTGCTGCACGCCGTTCCAGCGCATGCAGACGCGCCAGCGTTTCATTCTGTCTGACCGGCTTGATCATGTAATCGTCGGCACCCCGACCCAGTGCCTGGACGATATCCTCCTCACCGTCGCGGCTGGTGATGAAGATCACCGGAATGTGCCAGTCGACGTTTTCCCGCACCCAGTCAAGCACTTCGGGCCCGGTGGTATCGGGCAGGTTCCAGTCGATGATGAGTACGTCGAAGGTTTCGCTGCGCAAGGCCTGGCGGAATGCCTCGCCGGTCGCGTAGGCATAACAGTCGTGGTTCGCCGTCTTCACCCAGGACTGCAGCATCTCCGCCTGGTCGCGGTCATCCTCAAGTATGGCGATTCTCATGGGTCATTGACCTCAGGTTGTTGTAGTAGGGCAAGCTTCCCACATTGGCCACCTCTACATGCTACCCAAATTGTTAACTATTGTAAAATTCCTTTCAATATTAATAGTTTGCGTAATGTTTATACACCCGTAACAGGCCCGTTCGACGCCGGAAAGGCGCCGGCGGCGCTTGTAATTCAACGGCATAGACGAGGTCGGTCACCGGGCCGTGATAATCCACGGCGGCTGCGGGATGCGGTTCGCGAGCTCCGCAGGATGAGGCGTGATTCAGGCCAGCACGCTGTTGCACAGGGTCAACAGCGCACCCGGGAACAGGCCCAGTGCCAGCACCAGCAGGCTGTTGGTGCTGACTGCGATCTGCAGGTCGGTGTTGATAGCAAGCGGCTCGGTACTGGCAGGGGCGTCGAAATACATCAGCTTGATCACGCGAATGTAGTAGAACGCACCGATGATGGAGAAAAACACCGCGACCAGCGCCAGCCACAGCAGGTCGACGTCGATCACGGCCTGCAGCACCGCCAGCTTGGCGTAGAAACCCACGGTCGGCGGGACACCGGCCATGGAAAACATCAGGATCAGCATCATCAGCGCAAACCACGGACTGCGGTCGTTCAGTCCCTTGAAGTCATCCAGCTGATCGGCCTCGTCACCGGCACGACTCAGCAGAATGATGACACCGAAACCGCCGATGGCCATCAGGGCGTAGGTGATGGCATAGAACATCGACGCCGAGTAGCCAGCCTCCGTCCCCGCCAGGATACCGAGTAGCAGGAAACCCACATGCGAAATGGTCGAGTAGGCCAGCATGCGTTTCATATTGGTCTGTGCAATCGCCACGACATTACCGATGGCGAGTGACAGTACGGCCAGGATGACCAGCATGCCCTGCCAGTCGACCACCAGCCCGCCCATCGATTCCGCCAGCAGGCGCATGGCCATGGCGAATGCGGCAATCTTGGGCGCGCTGCCGATGAACAGCGTGACGGCCGTCGGCGCACCATGATAGACATCCGGCACCCACATATGAAACGGCACGGCACCGAACTTGAATGCCAGTCCGACCACGATAAAACACAGGCCGAACACCAGTACCAGATTACGTTCATCGCCAGCGGTAATCGCTTCCGCGATGGCCGTGATATCGAGACTGCCGGTGGCGCCGTACAGCATGGACATACCGTACAGCAGCATGCCGGATGCCAGCGCCCCCAGCACAAAGTACTTCATGGCCGCCTCCGAGGCGGTCGCCGAATCACGGTCGAAGGCGACCATGGCATACAGCGACAGCGACAGCAGCTCCAGGCCGAGATACATCGTGAGCAGGCTGTGCGCGGAGATCATGACCTGCATGCCGAGCACGGCGAACAGGCCCAGCACGTAGTACTCACCGCGCAGGCTGCCCTGCGCGGTCTGGTAACTGCGCGCATAGGCGAAGGCACCGAGGGTCACCAGGAAGACACTGGTCTTCAGCAGCGCCGCCATGGGGTCATGGACAAACATACCCCCCAGCAGAACCGCGGCTTCGGTATCGATCAGGCTGCCGCTGATGAAGGCGGCAAACAGCAGGGTCAGTTGCGACAGGATATAACTGGCCTGGCGGTGACGTTCACCCACAAAGGCCTCGACCATGAGGACCAGGCAGGCCATCGTCAGGATAAAGATCTCCGGAGACAGCAGCAGGTAATCGGACAGGGTGATACTCATGGATCATTCACCTCATGGGCCCTCAGGGTCGTATGGCCTGCAGCAGTGCCACGCCGGTTTCCACCGGCGGCAGCTTGGATACGGATACGTGCGCCAGCAGGCTGTCCACGCTGGCATGCATGATCTCGGTCAGCGGTGCAGGATATACACCGAACAGCAGCACCACCGCGGCCAGACTCGCCAGGATGACAAATTCACGCGCATTGACGTCCTGCAACTGCTGCACCTTCTCATTGGCCACCTCGCCGAAGATGACCCGCTTCACCATCCACAGGCTGTAGGCCGCCCCCAGGATCAGGGTGGTGCCGGCCAGCAGTGCGAACCAGAAGTTGGCCTTGAAGCTGGCCAGGATCACCATGAACTCGCCGACGAAGCCGGAGGTACCCGGCAGGCCGGAATTGGCCATGGCGAACAGCACCATGAAGGCCGCGAATACCGGCATGGTATTGACCACACCGCCGTAGTCGCTGATCTGCCGACTGTGTACGCGGTCATACAAGACGCCCACGCACAGGAACAGTGCGCCGGAAATAAAACCGTGCGAGATCATCTGCACCATGCCGCCTTCCATACCGAGGGCGGCACCATTGACCGACCCCGTATTGTCCAGCAGCGTGAACACCAGGAAGATGCCGAGTGTGACGAAACCCATATGGGCGATGGATGAATAGGCAATCAGCTTCTTCATATCATCCTGCACCAGCGCGACGAAGCCGATATAGACCACCGCGACCAGCGACATAAAAATGATCAGCCAGTCCAGCGCATGGCTGGCATCCGGGGTGATCGGCAGGCTGAAACGCAGGAAACCGTAGCCGCCGATCTTCAGCATGATGGCAGCCAGGATCACGGAACCGCCGGTCGGTGCCTCGACGTGCGCATCGGGCAACCAGGTGTGCACCGGCCACATCGGCACCTTGACGGCAAAGGCCAGCAGGAAGGCGATAAAGATCAGCGTCTGTTCGGTCATGTCGAGCGGCAACAGGTGGAAATCGAGGATGCTGAAACTGTTTGCCTGCAGGTACATGTAGATCAGTGCGACCAGCATGAACACCGAACCCAGGAAGGTGTAGAGGAAAAACTTGATGGTCGCATACACGCGCCGCGGTCCACCCCATATGCCGATGATCAGAAACATCGGCACCAGCATGGCCTCCCAGAACACGTAGAACAGCACGGCATCCAGCGCGGCGAACACGCCGTTCATCAACCCTTCCATGATGAGGAAGGCGGCCATGTACTGGGCCGTCTTCTCGCGGATCACCTCCCAGCCGGCCAGCACCACCAGCACGGTGGTGAAAGTGGTCAGTATGATCAGCGGCATGGAGATGCCGTCCACACCGAGGTGGTAGTTCGCGCTGATGGCATCAATCCACGGCACGTGCTCCTGGTACTGCATGACTGCCGTGGTGAAATCGAAGTTTGTATACAGCGAGAGGCTGAGCAGGAAGGTCATTACGGCGACCAGCAGTGCGGCCAGCCGGCAACCCGGGTTACCCAGCGCATCCATGACCAGCAGTGCCGCACCCCCGGCTATCGGCAGCCAGATCAGCAGGCTCAACAGGGGATAGTCGATCATGCGCCGGCTCCTGCAGTGCGGAAGACAAACCAGTACAGCATCAGGGCCAGCCCGATGATCATGCTGAAGGCATAGGTGTACAGGTGACCGGTCTGGATCCGGCGCACTATCCCTGAGGTCCAGCCGACCAGGCGGGCACTGCCGTTGACCAGCAGGCCGTCGATAATCATGACATCACCGACACGCCACAGCAGCTTGCCAACACCGCGGGCACCGCCGGCGAACACGAATTCGTTCATGTCATCCATGTAGTACTTGTTGACCAGCAGCTTGTAGAGCATATTGAAGCGACGCCGTGTCTGGTCGGCAAAATCCGGATTCTTCAGGGTGATATACCATGCCAGCCCCACGCCGGCCGCAGCCAGGTAGACAGCCGGGGCGGCAAAGGCATGCAGCACAAAGGCGAAGATGCCGTGATAGTGCTCGCCGAGCTCCGCCAGCACATCATGCCGGGCAGCCACATGGATCACGCCGTTGAAATAGTCACCGAATACGACCGGATCGATGACATAACCCGAGATCACCGAGAACACCGCCAGCGCGATCAACGGACCGGTCACCACCCAGGGCGTCTCATGCAGGTGTTCGCGGGTGTGGGCATCCATCCGTTCCTTGCCGTGGAACACCAGGAAATACATGCGGAAGCTGTACAGTGCAGTGATGAAGACACCCAGCAACACAGCCACGTACGCCACCCCGGCACCCGGCAGGTGCGAATGACGCACGGCCTCGATGATGGTGTCCTTGGAAAAGAAGCCGGAGAAAAACGGCGTACCGATCAGTGCCAGCGTGCCGATCAGACTGGTGATCCAGGTGATCGGCATGTATTTGCGCAGCCCGCCCATGTTGCGGATATCCTGGTCATGGTGCATGGCGATAATCACGGAACCCGCACCCAGGAACAGCAGCGCCTTGAAGAAGGCATGCGTCATGAGGTGGAAGATACCGGCGGCATAGGCGGACACGCCCAGCGCCACGGTCATGTAACCGAGCTGTGACAGGGTCGAATAGGCCACCACCCGCTTGATGTCGTTCTGTACGATACCGAGGAAGCCCATGAACAGCGCCGTGATGGCGCCGATGGTCATGACCACGATCAGCGCGGTCTCCGACAGCTCGAACAGCGGTGACATGCGAGCCACCATGAAGATACCGGCGGTGACCATGGTGGCAGCATGGATCAGGGCGGAGATCGGTGTCGGGCCCTCCATGGAATCCGGCAGCCAGACATGCAGCGGCACCTGCGCCGACTTGCCCATCGCACCGATGAACAGGCAGATACAGATGACCGACAAGAGCGACCAGTCGACGCCCGGGATCACCTGGAACAGCTCGTTTTGCATCGCCGGCGCACCGGCGAATACAAAGGCGTAGTCCAGGCTGTTGAACGCCGTGTAGATGGCCGCAATCCCCAGCAGAAAACCGAAGTCGCCCACCCGGTTGACCAGGAAGGCCTTCAGATTGGCGTAGATTGCCGTCGGCCGCTTGTACCAGAAGCCGATCAGCAGGTAAGACACCAGGCCAACCGCCTCCCAGCCGAAGAACAGCTGCAGAAAGTTGTTGGACATCACCAGCATCAGCATGGAAAAGGTAAACAGTGCAATGTAGCTGAAGAAGCGCTGGTAACCCGGATCGTCGTGCATATAGCCGATGGTGTAGATATGCACCATCAGTGACACGAAGGTCACCACGGTCATCATCAGTGCGGTGAGATTGTCGATCAGGAAGCCGATCTCGAAACGCACACCATCACTGACCATCCAGGTATAGACGGACTGATTGAACGGTTCCGCACCGTCGATGGCGAACTGCTTGAGCACGACAATCGACAGCACACATGAAATACCGACACCCAGGATCGTGACGGTGTGGGCGCCGGCACGGCCGATCGCCTTGCCGAACAGGCCGGCGATGATCGCGCCCAGCAAGGGGGCCAGCGGGATTAGCAGGTAGATTTGTTCCATCGTCATGCCACTAGCCCTTCAGCGTATCCAGGTCCTGGACATTGATCGTCCGGCGGTTGCGGAACAGCACCACCAGGATGGCCAGGCCGATGGCGGCCTCGGCCGCGGCGACCGTCAGGATAAAGAAGACGAACACCTGGCCGGCGGTATCACCGAGGAAATAGGAAAAAGCGATGAAGTTCATGTTGACCGCCAGCAGCATCAGCTCGATGGCCATCAACAGAATGATCATGTTCTTTCGGTTCAGGAAGATGCCCGCCACGCTCAGCGCAAACAGGACGGCTCCCAGCATCAAATAGTCAGACAGTGCAATCATTTTTCTAGTATCAACCAGTTCCTGGTATAAATTCCTTCACCACAGAGGGCACAGAGTACACAGAGAAAAAATAAAAATATATTTATGGTCATATTCGTGAAACCGGAAACCTGTTGCTTGCAGTAAAAAAGAAATGACCCGGTTGATATCTCTGTGTTCTCTGTGCCCTCTGTGGTGTTAATTTTCTGTATATCCATCACTACTGTTTTTCTGGTAATGCCGGTTTCTCTTCAGCTTCCATCTTGACTATGCGGACACGGTCGCCGGCCTTTACGGCAACCTGTTTCGCCGGGTCCTGCGACTTGGTTTCCGGTCGCTTGCGCATGGTCAGGGCGATGGCCGCGATGATGGCCACCAGCAGGATCACCGCGGCGATCTCGAACGGGTAGACATAATCGGTGTACAGCACGCTGCCTATTTCACGCACGTTGCTGTAGTCCGCCCCGTGACGCGCGGGAATGGCCATGACATCGCTGCCGAAGTGTTTCGCACCGACCACCATGCCCATTTCGGCAAATATCACCAGCGCGACGATAAAGCCGAGCGGCAGGTACCTGACGAAGCCCTCGCGCAGGGGCGAGACATTGATATCCAGCATCATCACCACGAACAGGAACAGCACCATCACCGCACCGACATAGACCAGCACCAGGGTGATGGCGAGAAACTCGGCCTCCAGCAGCAGCCACAGGCCCGCACAGGTAAAAAACGCCAGCACCAGGTGCATGGCCGCGTGTACCGGGTTACGCACCGTGATCACACGCCCGGCGGCAAACACCAGGATGATCGCGAAAACCCAGAAAATCATGCGCTCGACATCCATCGCTAGCGGAACCTCGCATCCTGTTGCCGGTCCGCGGCAATCTGTTGTTCGTGCTTGTCGCCGACGGCCAGCAACATCTCCTTGGTCATGATGTTCTCGCCACGGTTCTCGAAGGCATATTCATACACCCGTGTCTCGACAATCGAATCGACCGGGCAGGATTCCTCGCAAAAGCCGCAGTAAATGCACTTGAACAGGTCGATGTCATAGCGCGTGGTGCGGCGGGTGCCGTCCTCGCGCTCTTCCGCCTCGATGGTGATCGCCAGCGCCGGACACACGGCCTCGCACAGTTTGCAGGCAATGCAGCGCTCCTCCCCATTCGGATAGCGGCGCAGTGCGTGCAGGCCGCGGAAACGGTTCGATTGCGGCGTCTTCTCCTCCGGGTACTGCACCGTGATCTTGCGCGAGAACAGGCGCCGACCGGTCAGCCGCATACCCTTGAGCAGCTCAATAAGAAACAGGCTTTTCAGATAGTTATTGAACCTTTCCATAATCTTTATTAGTCAAACCAGGGCGCAAGATTCAGCATCACCGCGGCACCCTCCACCACCAGCCAGACGATGGTGATCGGGATGAAGACCTTCCAGCCAAGACGCATGATCTGGTCGTAGCGGTAACGCGGGAAGGTCGCGCGAAACCACAGGAACAGCAGCAGCATGATGGCCATCTTGGCAAACAGCCAGAAGATGCCCGGCACCCATGCGAACCACGCCTCGAACCAGGTGCCCTCGAACGGCGACAGCCACCCGCCCAGGAACATCAGCGCGGCAAGTGCTGCAATCAGGATCATGTTGGCGTATTCGGCGAGGAAGAATACGGCAAACGCCATACCGGAATACTCGACATGGAAACCGGCAACGATTTCCGACTCGCCTTCCGAGACATCGAACGGCGCACGATTGGTTTCGGCCACCCCGGAGATGAAGTACACCAGGAACAGCGGCAGCAGCGGCAGCCAGAACCAGTGCAGGAAACTGCCCTGCTGTGCCTCGACGATATCGACCAGATTGAGGCTGCCACCGGCGATCAGCACACCCACCAGCGCAAAGCCCATGGCGATCTCGTAGGACACGATCTGGGCTGCCGAGCGCATGGCACCCAGGAAGGCATACTTGGAGTTGGACGACCAGCCGGCGATGATGACGCCATACACGCCGATGGAGGTCAGCGCGAGTACATACAAGAGACTGGCATCGATGTTCGCCAGCACCAGGGTATCGGTGAATGGCAGCACCGCCCAGGCCGCCAGCGCCGGCGCAATCGACAGCATGGGGGCGACAACAAACAGGAAGCGGTTGGCATTGGTCGGGACGATGATTTCCTTCATCAGCAGCTTGAGGGCATCGGCAATCGGCTGCAGCCAGCCACGCGGGCCAACCCGGTTGGGACCGATGCGCACCTGCATGTAGCCGATGATCTTGCGCTCGGCAAAGGTCAGGTAGGCGACGCCGAGCAGCAGCGGCACAAGGATGCAGATGATCTTGACCAGGGTATACAGGATGACATTGGCCTTGATGGCTTCCCAGTAATGGTAGCCAAGCATCAGAGCCGCCACGCCCAGCACGCCGGCAAGCAGCAGCGTGAGCAGTAGCTGTCCCTTGTATTTGTAGGCGACGGTGTCAGTCATACGAACCTCATACCCGCTCCACCATCACCGCACCGAAGGCCGCTCCAAGCGCGGCGGATGCAGCGGTACCGGACTGGACCCACACACAGCCGTCTGCCACACGGGCATCGATGCTGACATCTATTTCCACGCTTGCCTCACCCTGGCTGACCCGAACCCGGTAACCGTCGCGGATACCGGCGGCCTCGGCCGCTGCCGGATTGATACGCAACAGGCTGGCCACTTCCGCATCCGGTGTCTGCTGCAATGCTCCGGCGCGCCGGACCAGCGGATCCGTTGCCAGGATCGCCACATCGCCGACACGCTGCAGGCCTGCGGACGTTGCCGCCGTGGCGACCGGACCGGCTGCCTGGCGATTGTCATTACCGGCGTTGCCGCACTGTGCCTGCAGGGCATCGCGGATTGCTTCTGCTGTGTTCTGCTCGAAACCTTCCAGGCCGAACTGATTGGCCAGGACGCGCAGCACCTTCCAGCCCGGGCGACTCTCACCCACCGGCGTGGCGACGCCGGTAAAGCTCTGCCAGCGGCCCTCCGCATTGACAAAGGTGCCGGCGGTCTCGGTAAAGGGGCCAATCGGCAGCAGCACGTCGGCAGCGGACTTGATGGCCTCGCTCGCAAACGGGCTGATGGAAACCACGAACGGTGCCGCTTCAACCGCCTGGCTGGCCTCCGCGGCATCATAACAGTCATATCCCGGCTCGACATTCAACAGCAGGTAGGCCTTGAGCCGCGCTGCCAGCATGTCGCGGGCATTCATACCGGCATCGTCAAGGCGGCTACCGGCCGGCCCCCGATGCGGCAACACACCGGCCAGCCAGCCACCGGCACTGTTGGCGGCGTCCGGCAACAGGCCCAGGGTGGCAGAGCTGCGCTCGGCAATCACCTGCGCGAGTGCCCGGATCAATGAATACTGTGGATGATTGATGGCCACACTGCCCAGCAGTACAGTGGCGGTATTGGCCTCTTTCAGTGCTGCTGCGATGCGCCGCTGCACGTCATCGGGTGCGGCATTGCCAATGGCCGTTTTCACCGCAGCTGTCGCATGGTTCGCTGCATCCGGGAAGCACGCGGCGATCCCGGCCAGCACCCCGGCCAGCTGCGCTGGCGGCACCACGCGCCTGGCATGGACCTCGAACAGGAACTCGTAATCCACCGGATTGACGAACATGACCTGGGCGCCTGCCAGTGCCGCCTTGCGCAGTCGATGACCGATGATCGGCTGATCCTTGCGGATATTCGAACCAATGACCAGCGCGGCATTTACCTCCTCGAGCGCGGCCAGCGATTGGCCCAGCGAGGGATACAGTGGCGCCTCGGCCTGGTCGGTAAAATCGGACTGGCGCAGGCGATGGTCGATATTACTGACGCCGATACCCCGTGCCAGCGACTGCGCCAGCGACATCTCTTCCAGGGTTGCGGTCGGCGACACCAGCATACCGACCTGGTCGGCGCCGTGCGTATCGATGACGTCGCGCAGCCCGTCAACGGTTGCCTGCAGTGCCGTCTCCCAGTCCACCGCCTGCCATTCACCGCTGACCTTCAGCATCGGTTCGCTCACGCGGTCATCGCTGTACAGCCCTTCGTAGCTGAAGCGGTCGCGATCCGAGAGCCACACCTCGTTGACAGCCTCGTTCTCGCGCGGCACGACCCGCATAACCTCGCCACGACGGGTGTGCACAAACAGGTTCGAGCCGACGGCATCGTGCGGCGCCACGGTGGCATGCTGCTGCAGCTCCCAGGCACGCGCCTTGAAACGGAACGGGCGTGACGTCAATGCACCAACCGGGCAGACGTCAATCACGTTGCCGGAGAGTTCCGATTCCAGTGACGTCTCGATGTAGGTGCCGATTTCCATATGCTCACCGCGACCGGTGGCGCCCAGCTCCATCTTGCCGGCCACCTCGCGCAGCATGCGGATACAACGTGTGCAGTGGATACAGCGCGTCATGTCCGTTGCAATCAGCGGCCCGATATATTTGTCCCTGACGACACGTTTCTTTTCGGCAAAGCGCGACACGTCGCGACCGTAGCCGAGCGCCAGGTCCTGCAATTCACACTCGCCACCCTGGTCGCAGATCGGGCAGTCCAGCGGGTGATTGATGAGCAGGAATTCCATCACCGCCTTCTGGCCACCGGTGGCGATGTCCGAGCGGGTAAAGACCTTCATGCCCTCGGCGACCGGCGTGGCGCAGGCCGGCAGCGGTTTTGGCACCTTTTCCACTTCGACCATACACATGCGGCAATTGGCTGCGACCGAGAGTTTCTTGTGATAGCAGAAGCGCGGAATGGGGATACCGGCCGCATCCGCCACCTCGATGATCATGGCGCCCTTGCGCGCCTGGTACGGCTTGCCGTCGATTTCGATATTGACGGCATCGTCCGCCGGGATGTCCGGACGCGCACTCATGCAGCCTCTCCCTTCGAGGAATCGCCACCGACCATGCAGCGCTTGTGCGTGATGTGATACTCGAATTCGTCGCGGAAGTGGCGCAGGAAGCCCTGCACCGGCCAGGCGGCCGCTTCACCGAAGGCGCAGATGGTCTTGCCGGCGATCTGGTCGGCGGCACTCAGCAGCAGGTCAAGGTCCTCGGGCCGGCCCTGGCCTTCCTCGATGCGCTTGATGATGCGGTACATCCAGCCGGTGCCCTCGCGACACGGTGTGCACTGGCCGCAGGATTCGGCGTAATAGAATCGCGAGATGCGCATCGACGCCTGCACCATGCAGATCGTTTCGTCCATCACAATGACCGCACCGGAACCGAGTGCGGAGCCCGCCTGGGCCAGCGAGTCATAATCCATGTCGGTGTCCATGATGATGTCCGCCGGCAGGATCGGCATGGATGAACCACCCGGGATCACACCCTTCAGCTGGTGGCCGTTGCGCACGCCACCGGCCATCTCCAGCAGTTTGCTGAACGGCGTACCCATCGGCACCTCGAAGTTTCCGGGCTTGTTGACATGCCCGGAGACCGAGAAGATTTTCACCCCGCCGTTGTTCGGCTTGCCGAGCTGCATGAACCACTCACCACCGTTGCGCATGATGGCCGGCACCGAGGCGAGTGTCTCGGTATTGTTGATGGTGGTCGGTTTGCCGTACAGGCCGAAGTTGGCCGGGAACGGTGGCTTGAAGCGGGGCTGGCCCTTCTTGCCCTCGAGCGACTCCAGCAGGGCGGTCTCCTCGCCGCAGATATAGGCACCGGCGCCGAGATGGCTGTAGCAATCGAAATCCACACCCGAACCCTGGATGTCCTTGCCCAGCAGGCCGGCCGCGTACGCCTCGTTCAAGGCCTGCTCGAAACGCTCGAACGGTTCGTGGTGAAATTCGCCGCGCATGTAGTTGTAGCCGACCGTCGCGCCCATGGCATAGCCGGCAATGGCCATGCCCTCGACCAGCGCGTGCGGGTTGAAGCGCAGGATGTCGCGGTCCTTGCAGGTGCCCGGCTCGGATTCATCCGAATTGCAGACGACATATTTCTGCACCGGTGCATTGCGCGGCATGAAGCTCCACTTCAGGCCGGTCGGGAAACCGGCACCGCCACGCCCGCGCAGGCCGGAGGCCTTGACCGTTTCGATCACCGCTTCCGGCGGTGTTTTTTCCTTGAGGATTTTCTTCCACGCCGCGTAGCCGCCGACCTTGAGATAGTTCTCCAGTGTCCACGGCTCGTCGAACTGCAAGGTGTCAAAACAGACCTGTACCGTCATACCCTACTCCAGCCCGTCCAGGATCCTGTCCACTTTCCCGGGTGTCAGGTTTTCGTGATAATGGCCGTTGACGGTCATCATCGGCCCGCCGGCGCAGGCCGCCAGGCATTCCTCTTCCAGCTTGAGCGTGATGCGTCCGTCCTCAGTAGTCTCGCCCAGCTTGATGCCAAGCTTGTTTTCCACGTAATCGACGATGCTTTGCGCCCCGCACAGCATGCAGGAGATATTGGTACACACGGCCACCATGTTGCGCCCGACCGGCGCCAGCTCGATCATGGAGTAAAAGGTACCGACCTCGTACACCAGCACCGGCGCCAGCTCGAGATAGTCGGCCACCGCGTCCATCAGGTCACGGGTGACCCAGCCACCGTTCTGCTCCTGTGCGGCCTGCAGGGCACACAGCACGGCCGACTGCTTGCGGTCCTGCGGGTATTTCTTCAGCCAGGCATCGATCTGCGCCCTGGACTCATCTGTCAGCAGGTCGGCCTTGCGCGGTTGCATCACGGTGTTCATCAGCGATCGATCTCCCCGAACACGATGTCCTGTGTACCGATAATGGCAACCACGTCGGCCAGCATGTGCCCGCGCACCATCTCGTCCATCGCCGACAGGTGCGCAAAACCCGGCGCGCGCACCTTCAGGCGATACGGCTTGTTGGCACCATCGGACACCAGGTAAACACCGAACTCGCCCTTCGGGTGTTCCACCGCGGCATAGGCCTCACCGGCCGGCACGCAGAAGCCCTCGGTAAACAGTTTGAAATGGTGGATCAGCGCCTCCATGTCCGCCTTCATCGTTTCCCGACGCGGCGGCACCAGCTTGTAGTCATCCAGCATGACCGGGCCGGGATGGTTGCGCAGCCACTTGATGCACTGCCTGATGATGCGGTTGGACTGGCGCATCTCCTCGACCCGCACCAGGTAACGGTCGTAGCAGTCGCCGGTCACGCCGACCGGGATATCGAATTGCATGCGATCGTAGACCTCGTAGGGCTGCTTCTTGCGCAGGTCCCATTCCACCCCGGAACCGCGCAGCATGGGGCCGGTAAAGCCCAGTTGCATGGCGCGCTCGGGGCTCACCACGCCGATACCGACGGTGCGTTGCTTCCAGATGCGATTATCGGTCAGCAGGGTTTCATATTCGTCCACGCAGGCCGGAAAGCGCTCGGTGAAGGACTCGAGAAAATCCAGCAGCGAACCCTGGCGATTGGCGTTCTTGCGATCCACGTCTTTCTGGCTGTGCCACCTGGAGGCCTGGTATTGCGGCATCTGTTCCGGCAGGTCGCGATAGACACCCCCCGGACGGTAATAGGTGGCATGCATGCGTGTGCCGGACACCGCCTCGTAACAGTCCATCAGGTCTTCGCGCTCGCGGAAGGCGTAGAGGAAAACGGTCATGGCACCGATATCCAGGCCATGTGCACCCAGCCACAGCAGGTGGTTCAGTACGCGCGTGACCTCGTCGAACATGACGCGGATATACTGCGCACGCAACGGTGGTTCGACACCCAGCAGCTTTTCCATAGCGAGCACGTAGCCGTGCTCGTTACACATCATGGACACGTAATCGAGGCGGTCCATGTAACCGATGCTCTGGTTGAACGGCTTGCTCTCGGCCAGCTTCTCGGTGGCGCGGTGCAGCAGGCCGATGTGCGGGTCCGCACGTTCAATGACCTCGCCATCCATCTCCAGCACCAGGCGGAGTACGCCATGCGCCGCCGGGTGCTGCGGACCGAAATTGAGCGTGAAGTTACGAATCTCGGCCATGATCAGTCGGCCGCCTCTTCCGCTTCGGCAGCTTCCGGTGTTGCCCCGGCCAGAGCCAGGTCGACGGCGTCGACCTGGCCAGCACGTATCACCTTGGGCACCAGCACACGCGGCTCGATACTGACCGGCTGGTAGACGACCCGCTGCTTGTCGGCATCATAGATGACCTCGACATTGCCACTCAGCGGGAAATCCTTGCGGAACGGATGTCCGACAAAACCGTAATCGGTCAACAGCCGGCGCAGATCGGGGTGCCCCTCGAACAGGATGCCATACAGGTCAAACGCCTCGCGCTCGTACCAGTTGGCGGAACTCCAGATATTTATCACCGACGGCACCACCGGCAGGTCGTCGTCGGGTGCATACACGCGCATGCGCAGCCGGCGATTGTTGCGCACCGACAGCAGGTGATAGATGGCGGCAAAGCGACGTGACGTGCGCGGTTTTTCCACTACCAGGTCGTCCAAAACCGCCGTCATGTGCCCGGGAGTGGCCGCCTCCACACCACGACTGTAACCCGCACCGGTGGTTTCCTCGGTTTCCCATTCATCGCGGCCGTAGTTCGAATAGTCGACGCCACAGATATCAATCAGTATTTCGAAACCGAACCGGTCCTCGTCACGCAGCGCAGTTGCCACCTCGAGGAGGTCATCACCGGCAACCTCGACTGTCACTTCACCGACCGCGTCGATGATGGCGTGCGGGGTGGCGCCGAAATGCTGCTGCAGTTGTTCGGCAAGCTGACGGGATGTCTCGGACACTGTTCGACTGATCCTGTGGGTTCCTGATCGCCCGGCAACGCTAGCGGGCGATGGTATTGGTTCGTTTGATCTTGTTTTGCAGCTGGATGATACCGTAGAGCAGTGCCTCGGCCGTCGGCGGACAGCCCGGGACGTAGATATCGACCGGCACGATCCGGTCGCAACCACGCACGACCGAATAGGAGTAGTGGTAATAGCCGCCGCCATTGGCACATGAGCCCATCGAGATCACCCAGCGCGGTTCTGCCATCTGGTCATAGACCTTGCGCAGCGCCGGCGCCATCTTGTTGCACAGGGTGCCGGCAACGATCATCACATCGGACTGGCGCGGGCTGCCGCGAAATACCACGCCGAAGCGGTCGAGATCATAGCGCGAGGCGCCGGCCTGCATCATTTCCACGGCACAGCAGGCAAGCCCGAACGTCATCGGCCACATCGATCCGGTCCGCGCCCAGTTGATCAGGCTGTCGGCTGTGGTCGTGACAAAGCCCTCGTTGAGGACGCCCTCGATGCTCATCGGTCTATAACCGTTTGCAAAACTGAAAATTCACGGGAAAACACCCTGCCGCTTGCTGGAATGCGCATCCCCGTTCCGCGGGCCCCGCGTTGATACCGCGCTATTCCCACTCCAGCGCACCCTTCTTCCATTCGTAGATAAAACCGATCACCAGGATGCCAAGGAAGATCATCATCGCAATGAAACCGAACATACCGATCGAGTCGAGCACCACGGCCCAGGGAAACAGGAAGGCGATTTCCAGGTCGAAAATAATAAAGAGTATGGCGACCAGGTAATAACGCACATCGAAGCGCATGCGTGTATCTTCGAAGGCCTCAAAACCACATTCGAATGGTGAATTCTTTTCAGTGTCGGGTTTGTGCGGGGCCAGCAGGTAACCGATGAGAATCGGACCGACACCGACACCAATGCCAATGGCGATAAAGATCAGGATCGGCAGATAATTTTCCAGCATCGCTTGCGTCTCGTGCGTCGTGTATGACCGGGATGCTGCGCTACCCGAGCCTTGTTCGAATTGTGTGCCAGACGGCGAAAAAGATTACGCAGTCTAGGCCAGCACAGTCACACTGTCAAGTTGCCGAAGCGGCCATTTATTTTTTAAAAACAATGGCTTATGTTGATTTTTAGGGGTATAAAAAATCGGGATACAAGCTGACCGTAACCGGCGGTGCCGGCCTGAATGGACACGGTTTTTACCCATGACTGGTGCCGATGGCCGGAGTCGAACCGGCACGGCTTGCGCCACTACCCCCTCAAGATAGCGTGTCTACCAATTCCACCACATCGGCTTGAAAACAGTTATGAACCAGGATCTTTACTGTGGCAGGTCTTCCGTAGGCGAGCCACCCGGCTGTGCCGGCGCGCCACCGGGTACGTCGGCTTCAGTCACGGCACTCTCGGTCATTTCGACCGAGGTGGCCGGCACATCCGCCTGCGGCTGCAGTGACTCCAACACCGTCTCGCCTGCGTCAACGGCACCCTGTTCCCCGTTGACCTGCTGCTCCAGCTGGTCGGCAATGCTGTCAGCGTCCCGCTGGCTGTCACGTACCAGCGGCGAGGCGATCAGCAGACAGTTGATAAAAAATACCGCGGCCAGCACACCGGTCGCCCGGGTGAAAAATGATCCGGATCCACGGGAACCGAATACCGTGCCGGAGGAACCACTGCCAAAGGCCGCACCCATGTCGGCACCCTTGCCGTGCTGCAACATGACCAGCGCGATGATCGAGATGGAAACGAGAATCTGAACTGCGAGCAAAATAGAAAACATGGAAATACCGTTCCTGCGCGTGTGCGCAAATGTGAATCAGTTGTTGGCGGCCTTGCCGATCGCAAGGAAGTCGTCCGGTTTGAGCGAGGCACCGCCGATCAGCCCGCCGTCGATATCCTGCATGGCCAGCAGTTCCGCCGCGTTGCCGGGATTCATGCTGCCGCCATAGAGGATGCGCACACCTGCGGCAACGCCCGGATCGAGCGTGGCCAGTTTCCCGCGGATAAACGCATGCACCTCCTGCGCCTGGTCCGGCGTGGCCGTCTTGCCGGTACCGATGGCCCAGACCGGTTCGTAGGCGATTACCGCGGTGCCGAATGCGGCAATACCCTCGAGGCTGATCACGGCATCGAGCTGTCGCTCGACGACCTGCTCGGTAATCCCCTGCTCGCGTTCTTCCAGCAACTCGCCCACACACAAAATCGGCACCAGGCCGGCATTCTGTGCCGCCGCGAACTTTCTGGCGGTAAATTCATCGCTCTCGCCATAGATACTGCGACGCTCCGAATGGCCGACAATCGCGTACTTGCAGCCAATATCGAACAGCATGCCGGGTGCGACCTCGCCGGTGTAGGCACCGGCCTCCTGATCACTGACGTCCTGCGCACCGTAGCTGATCGCCGTACCGGCGAGCATGGTGGCGACCTGCGGGATATAGACATACGGCGGGCAGACCGCCATTTCGGCCGTTGTCACAGACCCAATTCCGGCCTTGATGCCCTCGACCAGCGCGGTCACGCTGCCGGTCGAGCCGTTCATTTTCCAGTTGCCGGCAACCAGTGGCTGACGCATAGCGAATTCCTTATAAAGAAGAGCCGGGTAGCTTAGCCATCCGGTCTGGAAAAATCAATTTTCGCTGTAAAATCCGGCCGCCAGCAAAACACATACCTTATTCCTTCGCATCGCATCAGGCAGATTCTGTTTTGTAGAACGTCGCGTACAGCACCGGCACCACGATCATGGTCAGCAGCGTTGCGAACATGAGACCTGCGATAATGGTGATGGCCATGGCCACAAAGAAGGCATCGAACAGCAGCGGGATCATGCCGAGCGCCGTGGTCGAGGCCGCCATGGCGACCGGTCGCAGGCGGCTGACGCCGGAATCCACGATGGCCGACATCAGGTCCTTGTCCCCGCTACTCTGCAGGTTGATCTCGTCGATCAGCACGATGGCGTTCTTGATCAGCATGCCCATCAGGCTGAGGAAACCCAGCAACGACATGAAGCCGAACGGCTGGTTGGTTCCCAGCAGGCCCACCGTGACACCGATGACGGCCAGCGGCACCACCAGCCAGATTATCAGTGGCTGGCGCAGTGAATTGAACAGCATGATGGTGATCAGGATCATGGCCAGTACGAACATCGGGATACTGGCGGCCAGGCCGGCCTGGGCATTGTCGGAGTCCTCGTATTCCCCGCCCCACTCCAGTTGATAGCCCGTGGGCAGTTCGATGGCCTCGATCTGCGGCCGGACGCGGGCAAACAGCACGCTGGCCGGCTCCGATATCGGATCGGCATACACCGTGATGGTCGGCTTACGGTTGCGCCGCATGATGATCT
>JBATGJ010000100.1:0-21219 GCA_049665685.1 Gammaproteobacteria bacterium | reverse complement strand
CCTGCACCAGCGCATCGGTACCTTTACCGGCAAGCGCGGATATCTCGAACACCGGCCCCTGCCAGTGCAGCGCCCTGACGACGGCGTCGCGCCGTTCTGCACGTTCGCCTTCCGGCACCAGGTCCATCTTGTTGAGTACCAGCCAGCGCTCGCGCGCTGCCAGCTCTGTACTGAACGCTGCCAGTTCACCGGCAATGGTAACCACGTCTTCCGGCGTATCACCCAATGGCCCCATATCGACCAGGTGCAGCAACAGCCGGGTACGCGAGAGATGCTTGAGGAACTGTATGCCCAGTCCTGCGCCCTCGGCCGCGCCCTTGATCAGCCCGGGGACATCCGCCATGACAAAACTGCGGTGACCGGAAACCGACACCACACCGAGGTTCGGATGCAGGGTGGTAAATGGATAGTCTGCCACCTTCGGCCGGGCCGACGAGACCTTGCTGATCAGCGTGGACTTGCCTGCATTTGGCATGCCCAACAGCCCCACATCGGCCAGCAGTTTCAGTTCGAGCTGCAAGCGGCGCTTCTCGCCCGGTGTGCCGGGTTTCGACTGGCGCGGCGCACGGTTGGTGGAACTTTTGAAGCGTGCATTGCCCAGGCCGTGAAAGCCGCCCTGTGCGACGAGCATCCGCTGGCCATCCTGCAGCAGATCACCGAGCAGCTCACCGGTTTCATCCACGTGCACAACGGTGCCCACCGGCACCTTGATCACCAGGTCCTCGCCCGAGTAACCGGTACGGTTGCGGCCCTTTCCCGCCTCGCCGCGACGTGCCGTGAACTTGCGCGCATGACGAAAATCCACCAGCGTATTGATACTGTTGTCCGCCTCGAGGTACACGCTGCCGCCGTCGCCTCCGTCACCACCATCCGGGCCACCCAGGGGGATAAATTTCTCGCGCCGGAAACTGACGCAGCCGTTCCCGCCATCGCCGGCATGGACCTCTATCATTGCCTCGTCGATAAATTTCATTGCTATGCGATTACAGTTACCAGTAGCGGGTTTGCAGGTTTCCCTGCTTGCCCGGGGACATGCCACTTTCTGCCGCTATAACAAAAAAGCCCCGCCGGGGGCGGGGCTTTCCGTGTCCTTGAAGATACGCCTCAGCCGGCGACGATATCCACGAATTTGCGCTTCTTCGGCCCACGCTGTACGAAGCGGACGGTGCCATCACTCTTCGCAAACAGGGTATGGTCCTTGCCGCAGCCCACGTTGGCGCCGGGGTGAAAATGCGTACCACGCTGCCTGACCAGGATACTCCCGGCATTGACAGTTTCACCACCGAAGCGCTTGACCCCAAGTCGCTTGGATTCCGAATCGCGACCGTTACGCGTACTGCCACCTGCTTTCTTGTGTGCCATGGTGTAATCCTCCAGACGATCAGCCGGTAATCCCGGTAATTTCGACTTCTGTGTAGTTCTGGCGATGACCCATCCGCTTCATGTGATGCTTGCGGCGGCGAAACTTGATGATCTCGACCTTGTCACCGCGGCCGTGCGACCTGATCGTGGCGGTTACCTTGCTGCCTTCGACCAGAGGCGCGCCGATCTTGACCTGCTCGCCCTCGCCAACCATCAGTACCTGGTCAAATTCAATGGAGTCGCCTGCATTGGCATCAATCGTCTCAACGCGCAGGGTATCGCCCTGGGAGACACGATATTGTTTACCGCCTGTCCTGATTACCGCATACATTCTTGAAACCCCATGCAAATCGACATCATGTCGAAAAAGGCCGCTCATTCTAATGATTACAGCGGTTCAGGTCAATCGGTCCGCTGCCGGCTGCACGGGCCAGTCACCGGATATCGCCTGTGGCGCCGCGCGATCAAGACCGTTAAACTTATCCGCCTGTTCCAACTATTCTGACTGACACAGCCGCACCCTACAAAAAGCGACGATATATGCTAAAAATAGTTAAAAATCAGTCGGATATAGTTGGAGTCGAGGCAATCAGACAGCTGCTTCACAGTGACCTCCAGGCTGTGAATGATCTCATTCGCACCAGCCTGCACAGTGATGTTGCCCTGATCAACCAGCTATCGCACTACATCATCAACAGCGGCGGCAAGCGCCTGCGTCCCATGCTGGTCCTGCTGGCAGCGAATGCCTGCCGCTATGAGGGCGACCAGCATATCAACCTCGCCGCAGTCATCGAGTTCATTCACACGGCCACCCTGCTGCACGACGATGTCGTCGATGCATCCCAGCTGCGGCGCGGCAACATGACCGCCAACGCCGTATGGGGTAATGAGGCCAGTGTGCTGGTGGGTGATTTCCTCTATTCCCGCGCCTTCGAGATGATGGTTAACGCGAATGATATGCGCATTATGGAGATCATGTCGCACACCACCAACACGATCGCCGAAGGCGAGGTGTTACAGCTGCTCAATTGCCATGATGCGGACACCACAGAGGCCCGTTATATGGACGTGGTCAGCCGCAAGACCGCCCGCCTGTTCGAGGCGGCCGCCCGCATCGGTGCCGTACTGGGTGAGCAGCCGAGCGAGGTTGAATCGGCTCTGGCCAGCTACGGCCTGCACCTTGGCATCTGCTTCCAGCTGATCGATGACGTACTGGACTACAGTGCCTCCCCTGAAGACACTGGCAAGAACGTCGGTGATGACCTGGCGGAAGGCAAACCGACCTTACCCCTGATCCACGCCCTTCACCGCGGCACGCCGTCACAGGCCAGGCTGATCAGGCGTGCGATCGAGAACGGCGGCTATGACAACATGCAGGCCGTTTGCGCAATTATTGAATCGACCGGGGGCATCCCCTACACTGCGCAGGCGGCACAGCGTGAAGCTGACATGGCAATTGCAGCCCTGGACCACCTGCCGAATTCACTCTACAAGGAAGCTTTGTACAACCTGGCAGAGTTCTCGGTCAACCGTACATACTAACGGGCAGTAGCGCAGTCTGGTAGCGCACTTCGTTCGGGACGAAGGGGTCGGAGGTTCAAATCCTCTCTGCCCGACCATTTTTCCAGGGAAAGTGCTCCTGAAAACCATCATGCAGAAAAAAAACATACTGGTTTTATTAGTGTTTCTCATGTACCCGTTGCATGGACTGTGCAGCGATGTGCCAGCCGCAGATGCCGGCACGCCAACTGACGCAACCGTCACGGGTGACGACATCCCTTTGTTTGATGAAACCGAGATAGTCGAGGTATTCGATCCGCTGGAACCATTCAACCGGGTAATATTCTGGTTCAACGACAAGGTCTATTTCATCGCATTGAAACCGTTGGCGCGGGGCTGGCGCTATGCCCCGGAACGACTCCGCATATCAATCAAAAATTTCTTTGAAAACCTGCAGGCACCGATCCGCTTTGTGAATGCCGGTCTGCAAGGCAAGTTCACGGCGGCCGGGACTGAACTGACGCGCTTTGTGACGAACAGCACACTCGGTATCGGCGGCCTGTTCGATCCGTCCAAAGAACACTTCGGCCAGCTTCCACAGGACGAGGACACGGGACAGACCCTTGGCTTCTATGGTGTGGGCCCCGGCCCTTATCTGGTGCTGCCTTTCGTGGGCCCCTCCAACCTGCGCGATACTGTCGGCAAGTTTGCTGACACCCGTATGGACCTGGCCTGGTACCTGTGGGGTGAAGATAACAAAGATTACATCGGCGCACGTGTGGTGGACACGATCACCTGGATTTCACTGGACAAGGATACCTATGAAGGGGTCAAGCGGGACGCCCTGGACCCGTATCTGTTCATGCGCAGTGCCCATGACCAGTACCGCCGCAATCAGATCAACAGATGATTCCTGCCGGTAGAGGCTACACATCCTCCTCTGGCTCTGCCGCCTTCGCCTGCTCCCAAAAGCGATTCAGCATTTCCAGGTCAGCCGAGGACATCGCAACACCAGCCTGGCTGCACTGGGCCTCGACCCGCTCGAAACGACGTACAAACTTTTTGTTGCCATGCCGCAGGGCAGCTTCCGGATCAATGCCGGCATGGCGCACGAGATTGACGACGGCGAACAACAGGTCACCGCACTCGTCCAGCAAGGCTTCCCGGTCGACCGGGCCCTGTAATTCTTCGCGGACTTCACCCAGTTCCTCCTCGACCTTGGCGAATACACCGGCGCTATCGGGCCAGTCGAAGCCCACCATTGCAGCTCTTCTCTGCAGCTTGTCAGCCCGCGTCAATGCCGGCAGGCCGCTGGCAACCCCGGCCAGGATGCTTTGCTGCCCGCTTTTCTCTTCCTGCTTGTGTCGTTCCCACGCCTGTGTTTGTGCCGCCGCATCGGCAACCACCGCATCACCAAACACATGCGGGTGACGCCGAATCATCTTGTCACAGATACCTTCTACAACCTGTTCGAAGCCAAACCAGCCCAGCTCGCTGGCCAGTTGCGTATGGAACACCACCTGGAATAACAGGTCACCAAGCTCTTCCTGCAATGCGGCCGGTTCATCCGATTCGATGGCATCGACGACCTCGTAGGCTTCTTCCAGGGTATACGGGGCAATGGAACGAAAGTCCTGCCGCTGATCCCACGGACAACCCCGCTCCGGATCACGCAGGCGCACCATGATGGATAGCAGGGTATCGAGGTTAACGGGCCTGTTGTGGGCAGCTGACATCAGCGGGCTCCTCTGTACAGTCGGGTTCACCGTCTCCCGCGTCTGCCGCTCCAGCCCAGGATACCGGCCGGCACAAAAAAACACCGGCATCAAGCCGGTGTTTTGTTATCGGAAGACTGAGCCTACCAGTGGCGTGTAGGCCCCACATCCACGTGAATGAAGTCCGAGTTCGGGTAGTAGCCAACACCGCCCATTTGCAGATCAAGTGCGGCCAGCCGCAGCTTTTTCAGTTCACAGTCGGGCAGGCGAACGTCGATCGCCTTGCCACGCATGTGGAAACTGCGTTTTGCAACACCGGAACTCTTGTTGCGCAGTGCCTGGTTAGTCGCCGGTGAGCGGTAACCTGAAATTACTTCATAGGCCTGCCGGCTGCCTGTCTTCGACTGCAACAGAAACAGCATGTCAAGCAGGTTGGTGTCAATCGGGTAGATCTCGTCGGCGCGGTGGTCGCGCAGCAGATTGTTGATTTCCACCAGTCCGTCGCTGACATAGTCGCCCTCGGCCCAATAAATCGCCGCAGCCGACTCGCCGGTATGAGTATTGTAAAAACCCAGTTTACGTTCTTCGGGGGAAGCGGCGCTGGCAAAGACCGGTGAAGCCAGCAGCGTGGTGGCGGCAGCGGCACCAAGGCGGAGAAAGTCACGCCGACCGAAACTGCCCGGGTGCGATAACCGGCGAGCCGGATCTTTTGATTCCATCATACCACTGACTCCATAGATCAATGATAACTAGCTGTATTCAAAAGATATTATTATCGCCAGTAAAATTAGCGTTTGAGTATACACGAACCACAAGGCGAGTAAATACCTGTCCTACACAGGGTTGTCGGCCGACAGGTGAGACCCTTGAGTGTGCGAGGTCAAAACCCCCAGGCAGGACGTCACGTCAACACCCTGCACCAACAGGCCAGAAATGAGCCGGCATTAGTGGATCAGTGAGAATGGGCGCTCATGGCCGTGATCACCTGGTCCTCGTACTGGATGCGATCCGCAATACATTCGCCCAGGTTGGACAGGTCGACGGCAAGAAACTCGATACTGGTATCCAGCGACATCGCCTCGTACTTGTCATTGAAACGCAGAATGGTATCCGTGGTTTCAACAATTTTCGGATAGAGCTCATCTGCAATCATCAGGACCGTTTCGCGCCGTTCCTTATTGTCCGCGAGGTAACGGTATAACTGGAAATGGGCGCTCGCTGTGTAGTCAATCAGGGCCTCGCAGAACTTGCGCAGCGCCTTTTCCATGCCGGGATCCGGTTGAAAGGGTTGGCGATCCGCCAGTTCGGCCAGCATGGCCAGCGTTTCTGTGCGCGCCTCGACCAGCGCTTCCAGTTTTTCACGCGATTTGTGCCTGCGATCAACACCACCCTGATACTGTGAACCCATGCATTGCTCCTTAACTTATTGATCTTATTTGGATAGTTATTACTCCCAGCCGGATCCTCACGGCAGGGCCGTTTGCCGGGGCTTATTGTAGCAATACCCTGCCGGCCTGTCTCACACCGGACAGTGCACCCTATTCACAGCCATGTGAAATCAATTGGAATTCTGGCATCTCGGGTACCAGGCGAGTGGGTACTGCCGTTTGGCACCACTCATTCGTGGTGGTGCCGTGTTATATCCCTATCAGGATAGAGGTATAATAAGTCTTTGTAATTATTTGTATTTTTACTCATAACCCGACAGTTGACGGTCTGAAATTCTTGACTAAAAGACTCAACCATTACTATTATAGGGACGATAGAACAGCGGCATGATCCGGATCATTACCGGGGTCGCTCACGGGTGTCACGGTAACGGATACGGACCGCACATCTCGTTGTAACCACGCTGTACCGTATCTACTGAGGTTTGCCATGAAGTTATCAACCAAAGGCCGTCATGCCGTTACCGCAATGATGGAACTGGCACTACAAAACAAAAAAGGACCGGTGACGCTTGCAGATATCTCTGCCCAGCAATCGATCTCCATTTCCTACCTGGAGCAGTTGTTCGCACGCCTGCGCCAGCATGGACTGGTAATGGGCATGCGTGGTCCGGGAGGCGGTTACTGCCTGGCACGTCCAGCCGCTGAGATTACCATTGCAAATATTCTTGCCACAGTAGATGACGTCAGCCGTCGCGAAGAACAACCCCATACCCAGGGAGAAATCCCGGTGGGTGGCCAGATGTGGATGCACCTTAGCAACCGTATTTTCGATTACCTCGATAGCATTACGCTTGAAGAGGCAGTTGCCTCGTTCAGCGAGGATGGCAAGGAATCGGGGTTCGGTTCCGGCTTCCAGCAGACTGCTGCGTAACGTTCGTCGGTAAAACTTTATCTTCTGGAGAAGCAAACATGGCGTATAGCGAAAAGGTTCTTGATCACTATGAAAATCCGCGCAATGTCGGTACTTTTGAGAAAGACGACAAGAACGTGGGTACCGGTATGGTAGGTGCACCGGCATGTGGTGATGTCATGCGCCTGCAGATCAAGGTCCGCGATGACGGCATTATCGAAGATGCCAAATTCAAAACCTACGGTTGTGGATCCGCGATTGCCTCCAGTTCTCTCCTGACAGAATGGGTCAAGGGCAAATCTCTGGACGAGGCGCGTGCCATCAAAAATACCGATATTGCCGAAGAGCTTGCCCTGCCACCCGTCAAGATCCACTGCTCGGTGCTGGCCGAGGATGCTATCAAGGCTGCCATCGAGGACTATCAGGAAAAGCGCTGAACACCCATTGAACAGGCAAGACCGCGAACGGGGCCACTTGGCCCCGTTTCTCTTTTTCTACTGATCCTGGTCAGCTAAACCAACTCGCTACGGCATGCACAGACCCCTGACAAGACTGATTCCTGCCCCTCAACAGGATGTAAAGCTGGCTGGTCTGTACCTCGCGCAGCATCTGCACAACCGCGGCAACAGCAGGCATCCCTTCGTCTATAGCAATTTCATCACCTCTCTTGATGGGCGCATTGCACTTGCCGGCGAACACCGCCAGTCCCACGAGGTACCGCCCACGATCACCAACGCGCGTGACTGGCGACTCTACCAGGAACTTGCCGGACAGGCTGATATTCTGATCACCAGCGGCCGATACTTTCGCCAGAGTATTATCGGCGAGGCGCAGGACAAACTGCCGGTCAGCAGCCAGCCCGACTACGAGGATATCCGCCAGTGGCGACAGGAACAGGGACTCGCTGTACAGCCTGATATCGCAATCATGAGCGCCAGCCTGGACATACCCCTGGAAAGTCTGGCGCCCTACCATAAGCGCAAGATCTATGTCTTCACCGGCGAACAGGCCGACCCGGAACGGGTTCACCTGCTTGAGCACAATGGTGCGACAGTCATGCAGGCAGGCGCCGGTCACCAGGTCGAGGGAAAACGGATGATCGAACTGCTGGCCACGGAAGGCTACCGGAGCATCTACGCCATCGCTGGCCCGTGGGTGTTTCATACCCTGCTAGAGGCACGGGTTGTTAACCGCCTTTACCTGACGATGGCGTGCCAGCTCCTCGGTGGCAGCGAATACGATACCCTGCTGGAGGGGCCGTTGTTGTCACCCGCCAGGGGGATGCAAGCGGTCGGTCTGTATCACGATCCATTCATGCCAAGCGGCGGTCAATTACTCGGTATATTCGAGCCCGTGGCACTCACTCCGACTGATCCTGGCCGATCCTGATCGCCCTACGGATGGCGCGCTTTGAAGCGACCGGACCGACATCGATGCCCTCGCAACGACGTGCTTCTCGCCGCCAGTTGCGCCGATTGTTGACCACTTCTGGCCAGAATGGATAGGTCCGGCACTGGACCGGCCGGGCCGAATAGATCCTGCAACGGCCTTCCCGGTCGAGAAATATGCAGCATTCGTCGCGACCGGTGACCAGTACCAGCTGCCCGTCCTCCAGGCGAGACAGGTAACGCCGTCTGAACCAGGCAGGTGACAAACCGAGGAAGCTACGAATCTGCTCTGCCTCCTGCCCCGACAGGAAGACATAGTATTCCCCGGCTGTCTGACAGCACTTGCCACAACGGGTGCAGGAAAAACGCAGCGGGTTTGATTCGAAGAAGGGTTTCATAACACAGCCGTCAGTTGAACGCACGCTCCCGGATTAGTGTCGAATTTGCGGGTAATATATTATGTACAGTACTCCGTTTTTACATTGATTTTCTTACTCACGCGGCAACCATGATATTTTGCAGCAATTGCGGCCAACAGGTCATCGAAAAAATTCCCGCAGGCGATTCGCGGCCCCGGCATGTGTGTGAATCGTGCAAGACGATTCATTACCAGAACCCGAAAATTGTGGCTGGCTGTATCCCGGTGCTGGACAATCGCCTGCTGTTGTGCCGGCGTGCGATCGAGCCGCGCTATGGCCTGTGGACCCTGCCGGCAGGTTTCATGGAAAATGGTGAATCCACCGAGCAGGCCGCTGCACGCGAAACCATGGAGGAAGCCTGTGCCGAGGTCGACGACCTCACTCTGTATGGGGTTTTCAGTATTCCGCACATCAGCCAGGTCTATATGATGTTCCTTGCGCAACTGGCCAATGAAGAATTCGCACCGGGAGAAGAGAGCCTGGAAGTCAGGCTGTTCGAACAGAGCGAAGTCCCATGGGAGGAACTGGCCTTTCCGGTGGTCAAACTGACACTGGAACGGTACTTCCGTGACCTGCAGCAAGAAACCTTTCCTGTCCATGTGGAAAACATTATTCGCCGCCCGCACAGGTAGCGGCGCAACGCACCCGTTACAAGGATACCGTTATGAGAAAACTGCCTGGACTGTTAACACTCTGCCTGATGATCGCCAGCCAGCACGTTGCCGGCATGGATGTTGGTGGGATCAAGGTGCCTGACTCGATCGTGCTGCAGGGTGGCGATGCGACCCTGCTGCTGAATGGGGCAGGAATACGCAAGAAATTCTTCATGAATATCTATGTCGGCGCCCTCTATCTGCCGGCAAAAAACCCCGACGCAGAGGCCATAATCGGCGACTCCGGTCCGGCAAGCGTGGACATGCATATTCTCCACAGCGAAATCAGCAGGGAAAAGATCACAGATGGCTGGGAAGACGGGATGCAGTCCAACCTCGGGCAAGGCGAAATGGAATTGCTACGGCCACGGCTTGATCAGTTTAACGAGATGTTCCGTGCCGTGCGCAAGGGTGACATGATACGCATTGGCTACCTGCCGGGCATTGGTACCGAGGTACGCATAAACGATGAGCGGCGCGGAGTGGTTGTGGGTAACGATTTCTTTCGCGCCCTGTTAAGGGTATGGCTTGGTCACAGTCCGGTCAGCAAATCGCTGAAACAGGCCATGCTTGGCAGGGATTGACAGCCATCTGACACCCCATGCACGGTGTATTCCTCGATGTCAGTACCGTTACCGACGGTGACCTGGATCTGAGCCCGCTGCGCGCCACGCTGGCCAGCTGGGCATTCAATGAACTGACAGCCCCGGGTGACATTGCCCACGCAATTCGCGACGCGACTATCGTTGTCAGCAACAAGGCGATGCTGGACAGGGCAGCGCTAGAGGGTGCCACCAGGCTCAGGCTGATCTGTATTGCGGCGACCGGCACCAATAATATCGACCTGGACGCGGCGTACGCAGCAGACATTGCGGTCTGCAATGTTTCCGGCTATGCCACCACGTCGGTGGTAGAACATGTCTTCATGGTGATGCTCGCCCTGCGGCACAGACTCGCAGAGCATACGGCTGCAGTCCACCAGGGCCTATGGCAGCAAGCCTCGCGCTTCAGCATGCTCGACTTCCCGTTCCGTGAACTGTCAGGACAGACATTGGGGATCATCGGCTATGGCGAACTTGGCAAGGCAGTTGCGGATATCGGGCGCGCATTCGGCATGCAGGTGCTGGTTGCCGAGCGGGCCGGTGCAACCGTGCGGCCCGGTCGGGTTGCGTTTGATCACCTGCTCGATCAGGCAGACGTGATCAGCCTGCATTGCCCACTGACACCTGCAACTAAAAACCTGCTGACCATGGAGGCATTCAGGAAAATGCGTAACGACGCCATCCTGATTAATACAGCACGTGGTGGCATCGCCAACGAAATGGACCTGTTAAAGGCCGTACAATCAGGTGAAATCGCGGGTGCTGCCGTCGATGTTCTGACGACCGAGCCACCCGTCTCCGGTAATCCGTTGCTCGATGTACAGTTGCCGAACCTGATCGTGACACCCCATATTGCCTGGGCCGGACGGCATGCCCGGCAGAGGCTGATCGTGGAACTGGCCGGGAATATCCGCGCTTTCCTCGACAACAAACCGCGCAATCTGGTTGCGTGATCACGGTACAGGTAACAACATGAGCTTGTCAGCAGACGCCATCGCCAGAAATATCCAGTCTGTCAGGGAGCGGATACATGCCGCCGCCGCCGCGGTCGGTCGCGAAACCGCCGATATTCGCCTGATCGCCGTCTCAAAATACATGCCCGCGCAATGCATCGCTGCAGCCATAGCTGCCGGACAGCGGAGTTTCGGCGAGAATACCCTGCAGGATGCCGCTACCAAGCAGGCACTGATCGACGAACCCGGTACCGACTGGCATTTCATCGGTCATTTGCAGTCAAACAAGGCAAAGGCCGTAGCCATGCATTTCGACTGGCTGCATACACTCGACAGCCTGAAACTCGCAAAACGGCTGTCTGACAACAGGCCTGATCCCGCCAGGCCACTGCATGTCCTGCTACAGGTCAACATTGCCCGTGATCCTGCCAAGTTCGGGCTTATGCCCGATGCAATTTATGAACTGACCGAGGGCCTGCTGCAGGCCGGTTATCCAGGTATCGAGTTGTGCGGCCTGATGACCATCGGCCAGCGCAGGGCAACCCTGTCCCAGCGCTGTGCTGAATTCAGCGCACTTCGGGATCTTGCAGCCAAGTGCGCAGACCGCTTTGGCACCCGGTATTTCAATGAGCTCTCGATGGGCATGAGCGGCGATTTCGAGACGGCAATTAAAGAAGGCGCGACCATGGTCCGCGTCGGTAGCGCCATATTCGGGCCTCGCCCCACGGCCACTGCATCGTCTGATTGATCAGGCTCCGTAACTGCCACACAAATCGTAAACATCCGCCCTGCCCCTATATGTGATTCCTGCCGAATCCAGTACAATGTCGCCAGCCTGAGGCACACTCACAAGGGGACACGCAATGATAGCGCTGGACGGATCTACCTCTTTTTGGGTCATCGGAATGTTGAGTTTCCTGCTCGGTACGGTGATCGGTTGTATCGTCACCTACACAGTCGTGGCACGGAACAACCGCACTCACCAGCTGCAGATGGAACTGAATGAGCTGACCGATGATTTCAGGGACTATCGGGACCAGGTGACGCATCATTTCATGCGAACCTCGGAGCTGGTCCAGGAAATGACCCAGAGCTACCGCTCTGTCTACGAGCATCTCGCCAATGGCGCCCAGCATCTTTGCGCTGACACTGAGGCCACCGCACTGCACCACACAAGTGCGCCCCGGGTTACTGATAGCAGTGACCAGACCATGGGACACGGTAATGTCAGTGATTACGATGAGCTGGAAGAACTGGCAAAAATCAGGAGCGACATCGACGAATTGCTGGGCGACTCGCCCCGTATCCCGGACATCGATGCGAAGGCCGGGATGGATAATAAGCTACAGCATTAGCGGCTACACGCCGGTTACTGAAATCGTGATCTGCCGCCGGTGGCTGTGTTGCCGGTGTTCCCAAAGATAAATACCCTGCCAGGTGCCCAGGCTGCACTGGCCATCTCCCACTGGCAACGTCAGGTCCGTATGCGTCAGTAGTGTGCGAATGTGGGCCGGCATATCGTCCACTCCTTCGGCGATGTGCTCAAACAATGGATCGCCGTCCGGCACCAGTCGCAACATGAACCGTTCCATGTCGGTGCGCACGCCGGGATCGGCATTTTCGCACAGCACCAGGGAAGCACTGGTATGGTGAAGAAACAGGTGACACAGGCCCTGCGTAATGCCTGACCTGGCAACATGCTGCTGGACAGTATCGGTTAACTGAAGGCTCCCGCGTCCCGGGGTCGTGACCTGAAAAGGTGCCTGGTAGAACTTCAGCGACTGCACTTCCCTGCGTAGACCGACATAACTGACACCAACTCATCGAGTACGGCCATGCGCTCTTCATAGCTGAGCCGGGCCAGTTCGGGCAATTCCTGATCCCTCTGCAGTGCCTCGATGTATACGGACACTTGCATGCATCCCTGCTCACACAGGTATTCGACACATTGTTCGACAGCCGACTGTCGGAGTTGTAGCGGACTTGCCTGCATTAAAAAACCTTCGCCATCAAGCGGGATTTATATCCTGAAAAAACCACCTGGTTCACGGTTTGTCAGCCGGAGCTTGCCTAGACTCGAAGCACCTCACAGCAACCGTTGATAATTATATCAGCATTTAACGGTATTTAGATAACGCCATATGTTTCAATTTTCTAGGACATTATGCTTCGTAATTACCTGCACTTTGCTGCATGCCTGCGCCGGCCAGCTGGCCACCAGAGAGCCCGCTGGAATGGTGAATGCAGCCTCCTTGCCACCGACCTCGCCTGGCCTTGATCATTACATTTCCTGGGTACCACTATCTCAGGCCCAGACCGCCAGCGTGGCGGAGGCCATGACTCACATATCACTCAATAATGCGCGCGAACAGCTTAGCCATGACCTGTGCGCCGGGGACCGTGTAAGCAGCGGGGCAGTCGTGGAGAAACACGGACCGATTGCGGTGAGGACACCGGCCAGTATGGGTGCCTACCCGGCCTGGTACTACCGCATCAGTCAACAGCCGGGGCTAACAGGTTGTCGAAATGAACAGAGCGGTCGCCTGTACCAGGCATTGCAGACCCGATTGCCGAACTGGATAAGCGTCAGCCCCGCAGAACCGGCAGATCATCGCACCCTCGGCCTGCGTACGACGCCCTGACCAGCCACTTTAGCCTGGCACCTGCTCACCCCGCGCAAGCGGCCGAGCGTCGCTATAGCCGGGCTCGCCATCCACTGACAGGATCAGGTCCTTCAGGGTACGCGCTCCAAGCGCAGCCTCGGTTGCAGCCCGCGTCTCTGCCATCAGTTCATCAACCGCCTTCACCGGTGTCATCTGGCCGACACTGAGGAAACGACTTTCCCCGCATGCACGCACCGCGGACAGGATATCCGTCAGTCGCAGCGTATCGATATCGTGCATCGGCAGGTAGGTGCTACCTGACTCATCATTGATTTCCATCAGGTAGTTGGCACGCACCAGGGCCGACACCATCTGATTGGCCGGTTCGTCGGGCAAATCAAGGAATTCAATCAACTGGTCGAGTCGCCAGGGATCACGCTTATGCATGTGGTTATAGCCGACCAGATACATAATCTGCAGTGCCAGCTGCTCGCGCAGGCGATTACTGAGTACAAACTCCACACGGTGCAGGGTCATGAACTTGGGATTCTGGACGAAATACGCAATTTGTGAGCCCACCAGCAGGATCAGCCAGCTTAGATACATCCAGATCAGCAGCAGGATCAGGATGGCGAAACTCGAATAGATGGCCGCGTACTTGGCCGAGGAAACAATGAACGTCGCGAAACCCCAGCCGGTTATCTTCCACAACACCCCGGCAATGACACCACCAATCAGTGCCGCGCGGAATTGAACCCGCGTATTCGGGATGAGGATATAGACAAAGGTAAACGCCAGACTGATCAGCACATAGGGGGCCAGGGTGCCGGCATACAGCATCAGTGTCCCGAACGGCTCGACTGATACCAGCGTCTGAACGATATCGGTATCGAGCATGGTCGCCCCGATTCCGACCGCACTGAAGACCAGTACCGGCCCGATGGTGATGACACTCAGGTAGTTGCTGAAACGCTGCGACATCGAGCGCAGCCGGTCGATCTGCCAGACAAAATTGAATGCCGCCTCGATCTTCTGCACCAGTGCAACGACGGTGTAAATCAGCAAGGCAAAGCCAAGCGAGCCGAGCATGCCGACCTTGATGTTCTCGACAAAGCCGATGATCGTTTCTGCGACTTCGGCACCGCTCGGACCGAGCGGCTCTAACATGATATCGAACAGGTAGGTCTCCAGCCGTTCATGGTAGCCGAAGCCTTTCAGCACCGATAAACTGACCGCCAGCAACGGCACGATCGACAGCAGCGTGGTATACACCAGGCTCATGGCACGCAGGTTCAGTTGACCGCCAAGCAGTTCCTTGAGCAGCATGTGCGTGACGCGCAGGATGAACACCACAACGCGGCGCGGGCCTGCCAGCCGGCGCAGGTCATCTCCCCAGACGAACGCTATGATTTTCGCGAAAGCATCCTTGATCAGGTGACTCATTCCGATTTGCCTTCCGCTGTTTTCCGGCTGCGCAATACACCCTCTGGCGGCCACCGGCTTCACCGTTGAATCGGCCAAGGCATGGCACACTGAACGGGGGCCGCGGCCCCTGCACCATCATAGCACCTCTGCCCCGCAAGGTCCGGTTCGGACAGGCTTTTCCTGCCTGAAACGACGCGATTAGCGGCTAGCACCGGCCGGTCGGCGCTATAAAGAATCAGCGGGTGTCGCCGATACGAGTCCATGAACTCGTCACGGACACTCTAAATGAGCAGCACCCCCGGCAACAAGCAGCGTCTCCTCATCGTGGATGATTCCAGGGTAATTCGTGTTAGCGCACGGAAGATCCTGCAAAATCATTTCGAAACCGTTGAGGCCCTGGACGGTAACAATGCATGGGAGATCCTGTCCGGCGAACCACCCTTCTCGCTGGTTGTGTCCGACCTGACCATGCCGGGTATGGACGGCTTCGGATTGCTGGAAAAGATCCGCGGCTCACACCTGCCCCACGTACGCAACTTACCGGTCATCATCATCACCGGTGCCAACGACTCCGAAGCGACCATGCGGCGTGCTACCGAGGCCGGCGCAACCGATTTTATCGGCAAGCCGTTCGATGCCGTCCATCTGCTGGCAAGAACCCAGGCACATGCCGAAGCCTACAGCACCGAGCAGACCCTGGCAGAGGAGACCATGACCCTGGAAGACCAGGCGCTGGTCGACGCGTCATCCGGATTGCCCAACGAGGCCGCATTCATGGATCGGGGACAGGAACTCCTCGCCTATGCCAGGCGGCACAACTCCGCACTTGCCCTGTTCTCCATCGATATCGATGAATTCGGCGAAATTTTCAAGCAGCATGGCGATACAGCAACCCTGACGGCCGTCAAGTCAGTCGCCGACATCCTGTCTGCCTGCATCCGGCAGGAGGATATGGCAGCACGCATCGGGACTTCGAGGTTTGCCTTGCTCTTGCCGGGCCTGAGTAATGACGGCATCCGCAACCTGGCGGACCGCATCATTCATGACGTCCATGCACAAAACCTGGATGTCGAAGGTAAAACACATCGCCTGTCGGTCAGCATCGGCGTCGTTGCGCCGAAGATGAGCGGTGATGTCCAGTTCGACTCGATGCTTTCGTCTGCTACACGCTATTTACAGGAAGCTGCGCGCCAGGGCGGTAACCAGGTCGTGCACGCACCGGCCAGCCAGCCGGCACCGGTAGTTGACGCCGCGCATGATGCCGTTGTGCGCGATTTGCCTGACGACGTGCCCGAGGCCATAACGGAACCGTTGCCGGATCTCGATGTGGTGGGTACCGGCGAAGAGTTTGCCAAAGGCCCGCCGTTCGCAACCCATGCCTTTGATATGGAAGAAACTATCGTCATTACTGCACCGGATGACTATTCCACGCCGCATGAACAACCGGACATGGCGCAAACCGCTGAGCCCGATGTGCCCGCAACAGCGCAGGCGGACAATCCTGCGCCCGCCAGCATGGCCGATCAGGATGAAGACCGGCAACCTCGCCGGGGTCTGCTGTCCCGCATGTGGTCCTCCCTCACCCGCAAGCACTGATCTGCAGGACCAGCGGCCCGCCGGCGGGCATACCCCACATTCCACCAGGCGTCCGGATTCACTATAATCCCGTGCACAGCTCGCTGTTTACCCAGGGAGCATGGAGACCGGGATGCCATCTTTTGACGTTGTTTCCGAAGTCGATCTGCATGAAGTCACCAACGCAGTTGACCAGACCAACCGCGAGGTTTCCACCCGCTTCGATTTCAAGGGCACCGATGCACGTGTTGAGCAAACCGGGCACCAACTGACAATTCATGGTGTCAGCGACTTCCAGATCCGGCAGGTCCTTGACATCCTGCACAAAAAGATGGCAAAACGCGGCATCGATATTGCCGCGCTCAGTGAAGGCGAGACCATCGTCAGTGGCAACAAGGCAAGAAAGGAAATCACCGTGCTGCATGGCATCGACCAGGACATCTCCCGCCAGCTGATCAAGCAGATCAAGGCCACCAGGATCAGGGTGCAGGCCAGCATACAGGGTGACAAGGTGCGCGTGAGCGGCAAAAAACGTGATGATTTACAGAATATTATCAGCCACTTGAAAGAATCCTCGCCAGAGCTCCCGTTGCAGTACATCAATTTCAGGGACTAGCCGAACACAGCGGCTGAACGGGCAGCAACGCACCCGTGGCGAGCATACAAGCAGGCATAAAATAGACTAGAATACGCGACTTGATAAATCAGCTTACACACCTTCCATGACTCAATCAGACCACATCGAGACCCAACCAAGGGCTGCGGACAAAAGCAGCTACACCTACGAAGAACTGCTCGAGTGTGGACATGCACGCCTGTTCGGGCCCGGCAATGCCCAGCTCCCGCTCCCTCCGATGCTGATGTTCGACCGTATTATCAACATCGACAACGCCGGCGGTGAACATGGCAAGGGCGAGATCATCGCGGAACTGGATGTCAAACCCGACCTGTGGTTTTTTGAATGTCACTTCGACAAGGACCCCGTCATGCCAGGCTGCCTCGGACTCGACGCCATGTGGCAACTGGTAGGCTTTTACCTGGGCTGGGCCGGCAGCCCGGGCCGCGGCCGTGCCCTGGGCGCGGGTGAGGTGAAGTTTACCGGCCAGGTCACACCCAAAAACAAATTGATAACCTATCGCATCAGCATGAAGCGTGTCATTCAACGCAAGCTGAATATGGGCATTGCCGACGGCGTCATGGAAGTCGATGGTCGTATCATCTACACCGCCGCCAACCTGCGCGTCGGTCTCTTTACTTCAACAGAAAATTTCTAGGAACTGGATCATGCGTCGTGTCGTAGTTACCGGATTGGGCATCGTTTCAAGCATCGGCAACAACACTAAAGAAGTGACGGATTCCCTGCGCAATGGCCGCTCGGGTATCGAGTACATCGAAGAATACCGCGAGCTCGGCTTCCGCAGCCACGTCGCCGGTACGGTCAACCTCGATACGGACGAACTCATCGATCGCAAGCTGCGCCGGTTTATGGGCAATAGTGCCGCATACAATTACATCGCCATGCAGGAAGCCGTTAATGACTCCGGCCTGCCCGAAGACATGGTCTCCAACGAACGTACCGGCCTGATTGCAGGATCGGGCGGTGCCTCCACCGAGAATGTCGCCCTGGCGATCGACCTGCTGCGTGAAAAGGGCATCCGACGCGTCGGCCCGTACATGGTGCCGAGGACCATGTCCAGCACCAACTCCGCCTGCCTTGCCACGCCCTTCAAGATTCATGGTGTCAATTACTCCATCAGCTCGGCCTGCTCCACCAGTGCGCATTGCATCGGCAATGGCTATGAGCTGATCCAGTTCGACAAGCAGGATATTGTTTTCGCCGGGGGTGGTGAGGAACTGCACTGGACGCTGACCCTCATGTTCGACGCCATGGGTGCACTGTCCTCCAAGTACAATGATGCACCTCAAACCGCCTCCCGTCCGTATGATGTAACCCGTGACGGTTTTGTAATCGCCGGTGGCGGCGGCATGGTGGTGCTTGAGGAGCTCGAGCACGCCAGGGCACGCGGCGCAAAAATATACGCCGAGGTCATTGGCTACGGTGCCACATCTGACGGCTATGACATGGTGCAGCCATCCGGCGAAGGCGCCGTGCGCTGTATGCAGCAGGCATTGAAAACCGTGGACGAGCCGGTCGACTACATCAATGCACACGGTACCAGCACACCGGTCGGCGACATGCGCGAACTGGAAGCGGTACGCACAGTGTTTGGTGACAAAATTCCGAAGATCAATTCCACCAAATCACTGTCAGGTCACTCACTTGGTGCCGCCGGCGTCCACGAGGCAATCTTTTCCCTGCTCATGATGCAGGAGGACTTCCTGTGCGCATCCGCCAATATCAGCGAAATCGATCCGCTGGGTGCAGACTTCCCGATCGTCCGCGAACACATCGACCATGCCGGGACCAACATCATGATGTCCAACAGCTTCGGCTTCGGCGGCACCAACGCCACGCTGATATTCAGGCGCTGGCAGGACAACTAGCCCGCAGGCGGCCCTCACCTGCAACGGTTGATCTCACGCCGGTGACCTGATATTCCCCTACTCGACGAACACGCGCGGGCGGCGCGACTCGCGCCAGCGCTGGAATGTGGCATACTGGCGGAATCCGCCGCTCAGGATGTAGTCCAGCACGTTACGCAGGCGGTAAAACTGCACGACCGAATCGACCCGTATGATCTCGGTCCCATCCGTATCAAAAAAGATCAGTGTCGGCGTATAGAAAAGGCCAAGCTGCTCCGCCCACTTCCTGGCCGTTGTCCGCTCTCCGGCCGGCGTGATCACCGGCGTATCCGACCAGTACGAGAGCTGAACCGTTTCCAGCTGATCAAGGCGCGATCGGATCTCTACTTCCTGCAACGGGCCAGTATGCAGAACGTCACAGGCATGGCAGTTACCCTGTTCGAAAAACACCGCCAGCGGCCGCTCCGCCCGAAACCGGCTGCGGTCCAGCATGTACGGCCCTGGAAGGAAAAACGCTTCGTCACTTATATCACCCGGTTCGAACACCAGCGGGACATCTGCGCGGGCGAGGTATTCACGAAACCGCTCGTTACGGAAGTGTCTGTCCGCAACATATTCCAGCGCGGCCCTGAAGCGATAGGGGGGGTAGTACCCGCGCAGGCGCAGCGCCTGCTCACCCTCGACCGTATAAAACACGACCGAGGGGGTGAAATTGGTCTCTTCACGCACCGCCAGCTGGTTCTCGTCCAGGGTAATGCCGTTGAAATCGGTCACCGCCCGCTGGCCGTGTATGTCGATGCCGATCACATCATAGTTCTCCAGCATGTAGTTCCTGATATCTTCCATGATCAGGTCCTTCTCGAGGAACTGCTTGCAATAGGCGCAGTACTTTTGCCCGTAGTAGATGATGAGCCCGACCTTGCCTGCCGCCCTGGCCTCGGCCAGGTCTTCCGCGAGATCCAGAAAGCTGAGCTTGAACCAGTCCGGGAAGGCCAGCGGCTCGTCCAGCGGCTGATCGTCAAACTGCAGGAATTCCTCCCCGGCATCAACGCTGTCAAGCGCGGCCAGCGGTGCGCTTGTGTACAGCAGGAAGGCAAGAAAAACTCGGTACATGCAACTCTAGCCTGTCAGGTTTTTTTCTATTATCGAAAGGCAGCCCAGCCCGGCTCCCCCGTCTCAATCAGTTCGCCGATAACTGGCGTAACTCGTTTCAGTCTCCCACAGCGTCACATCGACGACCGGATATCCCTCAGCGGCAACATGATCAAAAATCATGCGGGCGATGTTCTCCGCGGTCGGGTTGAACTCGGTCACCCGCACCCGCTCGCCGGCGGCCTGCAGCACCGGGAGTACCGGATCGTCCCTGTGTAACAGCAGGGTATGGTCGATTTCGGCATCGAGCCAGTCCCACACCAGCTGCTTCACCCTGCTGAAATCCTCCACCATGCCAAGCACATCAAGCTCCTCACTTTCGAGCGTAATGACGGCCCGTGCATTGTGGCCGTGCAGGTGGGCGCACTTGCCCTCGTAATTCAACAGGCGGTGCCCGTAACAGAAGGAGACAGACTTGGAGACACGGTACATTGCCGGCACCCTGTTCATGCAGTTTTTAGAATAGACCTGAAAAGCCACGTGCGCTTTCATGCCTGGGTGATTGCAGCCGGGATTCATCCCGCCGCTTCGTCTCATTTTATGGGCCCTATCCACCCTTGGCTATACTTTGACTCGAGATTGCGATTAGAATGATTGCCATGTCGATGATTACCCTGGCTTTCACCCCCGCCTGATGGCCGGTATGCCGACATGGACCATCCTTGGCGGTGGTTATCAGTCCTACCTGAAAGGTGATTACGACGCGGCCTATGCAGAGTGGCTGCCACTGGCGGAACTCGGTGATGCCGAGGCCCAGTTCAACCTGGGTGTCATGTACGATGAAGGGGCCGGCAGGGCGCGTGACCTGACCCTGGCTGCAGAGTGGTACCGGAAGGCCGCTGAACAGGGCTTTATGGATGCCCAGACCAACCTGGGCATCATGCATATGAACGGCCAGGGCGTGCCGCGGGATCCGGATGCCGCCGCCCGGTGGCTGGCAATGGCGGCTGATCAGGGCGACGCGGAAGCCACCGAACTTCTCCAGCAGATCAGCGCCGGGAGCTAGCCGCCCGCTTACCCTGCCGGGTTAAAGTGAACCTATAAATCAATAAGTTGTATAAATTAATATGAGTCAACCCTGGAGCCC
>JBATGJ010000099.1:0-13943 GCA_049665685.1 Gammaproteobacteria bacterium | reverse complement strand
CTTTTTCCTTCGTCCGCCAGGTGCGCGGCGATGGTTTCCGTCAGGCTGATGACCGGAATTTCCATACCGTAATGCTCCAGTCCATCCTCCAGCTGAATACGACAATTGGAGCAGGCGGAGACCACGGCATCGGGCTTGACCGCTTCCAGCTGTGCCTTCTTGCGCTTGAAGGCCGTGAGTCGCAGTTCATCGGCACGCTCGTTGCTGCCGACACCGCCGCCGGCACCGCAGCACCAGTTCATGGTGCCGGTCTCGGGCATCTCGGCAAAATCGTCCGCGAGCATGTTCAGCAGATTGCGCGGTTGTTCAACCACGCCGCCGCGGCGGGAGATCTGGCATGGGTCATGATAGGTCAGGCGCTGCGTTTCCTTGCTGGACAGCTGCAGACGACCCTGCTCACGCAGTTCGTCCAGCACCTCCAGTATGTGTACCACTTTGAAGTTGAAGGGTTTGCCAATCAGGTTCGGCCCCTCCCAGCGAATCGCCGTGTAGGCATGACCGCATTCGGGACTGATGACGCTCTTCACCCTGAGCTTTTCCGCGGCATCGACGACGCGCTGCACCAGTTCGGCGGCTATTTCGGACACACCGATCTGGACACCGCTGTTGGTTGCCTCGAAGGCCTCGCTCGAGATTGTCCAGGTCACCCCCGCCTGGTCGAAGATCTTTGAGATCGCACTGATGAATTCCGGGAAATTCATGATCTCCATGGATGAGAGCAGCAGCATGTAGTCGACACCCTCGACATCGACGGGAATCGTCTTGCCGATCTCCTCTTCCACATGCCGTATCTGCGCCTGCAGCGCCGGCAGCTTCACGCCCATCGGGCTGCCAATGGTCACAGCCCGCTGCGTCGCACCGATCAGACCTTCGGGCGCATGGCCGGCGGCGGCCATACCCTCGCGTATCTTGCGCAGCATGTAGGTAATGTCGTTGCCGACCGGGCAGATCATGGAGCAGCGCCCGCACATCGTGCAGCTGTCATAGACCAGCGTTTCCCATTGCTCGAGATCATCATCGGTGAGTGGCCTGCTCAATCCGACTGCACGGGCGAGGCGACCCCAGAAGGTATATTCCTGCTGCCATACGCGCCGCAGCGGCTCGAGTTTATGAATGGGCGTGTATTGCGGATCCTCGGTTTCCGTATAGAACAGACAGGCATGCGCGCACAGGCCACAGCGCACACAACTGGTGAAAAACGAGGCCACCGGTGCGTCGATGGCTTCCTTGAAGGCATGAATACCCCGCTCCAGGGATGCACCGCTCATGAGTTGACTCCCTTATAACCGGCAATGGCCCCGTTGTAGTAGCGCGATGAGAACAGGGTGAAGGCGTGCATCAACTTGGTAAACGGAAACACGACCATCAACAGTTCAACACTGAGGATATGCAGCGCGATCAGCATGGTCGGCGACAGGCCAACGCGGTGAAAGGCGATGTAGCCGGTGACGATCGGCAGAAAGGTCACCAGCCAGGCCAGGTAATCCTGAAAGCGCGAGAGAAATCGCATGACCCGGTTGGCGATGCGGTGAAACAGCACCGCCAGCAGTGTAATGATGGTCACGATCGACAGGGCGTCGATCACCGTCGTCGGCAGTGCCGGCCAGGAGAGGCCCGTCACCTCGCTGAACAGGAGAATATGCGGTGTATAGAAAAACAGGGTCACGAGAAATCCGATGTGGAATATCCAGCCGGTCACTTCGGTGAATGCAGTCCGTTGCAGCGTTTCACGCTCGGCCACCGAGCGCATGATAATGGTCCGCAAGCCGCCCTTCACGGCTGATCCGCGTGGCAATGCAAGGTCGCGTTTCCTGCCCAGCACGAAGACCTCAAGCAGACGCACGACGACACCCAGCACGAAGATTATGGTGGCACCCGTGAATAACGGTCCGCGCACCAGCAATAGAAATTCAGTCTCCGACATGCTCAGCCCCTCTTTTCCAGGTCATCAATGGTGACCTTTTCATGCTCTCTCTGCAGCTTGTCACGCTTGGCTCGATTCAGTGCACCCAGCGCCAGGCCTGCCGCGGCCCCGGCGCCGACGGCATACACGGCCGTTCTTCCGATATCACCGGTTGGTGTGGAAATCGCCTTGTAGAAGCCGCCACCGTCCCAGAAGTCGGGCTCGGAACAACCCAGGCAGGGGTGGCCGGACTCGATGGGAAAGCTGACGCCCTCGTTCCATTTCGTCGTGGCGCAGGCATTGTAGGTAGTGGGTCCCTTGCAGCCGAGCTTGTACAGGCACCAGCCCTTTTTGGCGCCTTCGTCATCGAAGGTTTCCGCAAACAGCCCCTTGTCGTAGAACGGCCGACGATAACAGCGGTCATGGATACTCTTGCCGTAGTAGGCGCTGGGACGTCCGAGGTCGTCCAGTTCCGGGATAGTGCCAAAGGTCAGGAAGTGTGCCAGCACGCCGGTGATGACAACCGGAATGGGCGGACAGCCCGACACGTTGATAATCGGCTTGTCCTTGACCAGGTCGGCCACCGCCACGGCGCCGGTCGGATTCGGATTGGCTTGCGGAATTCCACCGAAGGCCGCGCAGCTGCCGACAGCGACGATGGCCGCGGCCCCGGCCGCCGCTTCCATCAGCATATCGCGGTTGCTGATACCCGCAATGGTGGAATAACCCGGGTTCCCTAACGGGATGGAGCCGTCCACCACCAGGATGTAGTTGCCGTAATTTTCTTCCATGGCAAGCTCGCGCGCCGCCTCCGCCGCATCGCCCGAGGCGGCCTGCAGCGTGTGGTGGTAGTCCAGCGAGATGGTATCGAAGATCAGCCCCTCGACCGTTGGCGAGTGCGAACGCGTCAGGGACTCGGTGCAGCCGGTGCACTCCTGGAATGACAGCCAGATCACCGACGGGCGGCGGGCCTTTTCCAGCGCCTCGGCAATCACGGGCGCCATGCCCGGTGGCAGCGCCATCATGGAGGCGGTCGCCGCGCAGAATTTGAGAAAGCCGCGTCGCGTGACCCCGCGTCGCCGCAGGGCTTCAGCAATCGTCAGGTCATTGGACATCTTGGTCTCCTGAACACTTCATGAGAGCTGTTCCTCCAGCCGCTGCAGCCCGGCGCGGATATCCTCGGCCTGTGCCTTGCAGAGGCGCGGGAACTCGCAAACCTCGATAAACTTGCCGATGATTTCACCATCGCTGTTCTGATGTGTCACCAGCCATACGCCGGGATACTGCGTCTCGATAATCTCACTCGGCCCGAGCGCTGTCAGCAGTACCTGTACCTCTCCCTGCCCGAGCGCCGCAACCAGGCGGTCTTCCTCGCCCGGCCCCATGGGCAGGCTGCGCAGATCGACGATGGTCTCATTGCCGGTCTCGAGCAACTGGCGCAGGGCATGCCGGATCTGGTGTAACAGGGGTGCGACATTCCCGGTCTCGACATCACCCGGCTCCGCACAAGAGGCTGTGTGCCCGCCTTCCAGCACCGTTATCAACTTGCCCGGGCGGCCGGTGCGATAGCTTCGAATGCGACCCTGTCAGGGACGGGACAGTTCCACTCCGTCAGCAATGCCAGCATGCGGTTTGCGACCTCGGGCAGCGCCTGCTTGACCGGGTTGCTGAGCGTGTGACCCCAGTCGAGTGCTTGCGGCTGAATGGCAAGCAGTGCACGGTTGGCAGGCATGGCGCCGGTGAGGGTTGCAATCGCCAGCAGATCACCGAGACTGACCTCGTGCACACTGCGCTTGATCCTGGCGGAAAAGCGGTCCATCTCGGCACCGACGAATAGCTGCACCGTACCGGGCTCGGCGTGCAACTCCGCGGCATCAATCACGATGAGATTGTCGGCCTCCTCGATGTAAGGCGCCAGTGTGAAACTGAGGGTACCGCCATCCAGGTAGTCGACACCGGTCAGCGCAGGATAATGCCGCTGCATCCAGTCAAGCATGCGCACCCCGACACCTTCGTCAGAGAGCAGGGTGTTGCCGATACCCAGTACCAGTGTCTTTTCAGCCATGATTTATTTCCTGTTTACAGGGTGATTTGTACAGCAGCCAATAAAGGTGTTTATTGACGGGTGTCAACTCCACTCAGGTTTTTTCATGGTTTAGTACTCTGACAGTGAAAATCTGCGGCATGCGCTTGCCGGCAACGCGGGGAAAATAATATGTGTCTTGGAATTCCTATGCAAATCAAATCCATAGAGGGCTTCACGGCGAGCTGCGAGGCCAAGGGCATCTACCGCGACGTCAGCCTGTTCATGTTGCAGCACGAACCCTGCCAGGTGGATGATTACGTTGTCGTGCATGTAGGTTATGCCATCCAGAAAATCACCCCGCACGATGCGCGCTCGGCATGGGAACTCTACGACCAGATGCTGGCAGATGGCCACGCATGAAACCGGCTCTACTGTCATGCCGCCGTGGTCCCTTGCCGGCCCTGCCACGATCGGTGGAAAGTAATGCCCGCAGGGCCTGCGTGCAGGCAACCCGGGATGCGACGGACTACACTGATCGGTGATACTGAGCGAATACCGACAGTATTTGGGCTGGCTATCGGTAATTATGATTTCAGGCAGGCGGTCGGCTACAGCGACAGTTGATGGTTTTCACGTCGCCACAGTCAACTTACTCATGCTATCTCGCATGCATGGTTCGGGGATATAACAATGTGCGACACTTGTGGATGTAATGTAACGTCGGGCAATGCCCACCTGATCGAGCCGGGTGGCACGTTGCACAGGACGGACGATGGCCGCGAGGCAATCTCGGTGCTGCGCAACCTGTTGCATGAAAACGATCACACGGCGGCACACAACCGGCAGCACTTCGACCAACACGGCGTACTAGCAGTCAATTTAATGTCATCTCCGGGCGCCGGCAAGACCGCGCTGCTGGAGGCGACCATCAAGCACCTGGCCAACGACCTGTCGATTGCAGTCATCGAGGGCGACCTGGAAACGGAAAACGACGCCGAGCGGATACGCCGTCATGGCATCCCGGCCGTGCAGATCACGACCGGCAGCGCCTGTCACCTGGATGCGCACATGGTGCATGACGCGCTACACCAGCTCGACCTGTCCGCGCTCGACATCGTGTTTATCGAAAACGTCGGCAACCTGGTATGCCCGGCCAGCTTCGACCTCGGCCAGCATGCCAACGTTGCACTGCTGTCGGTCCCGGAGGGCGATGACAAGCCGGCCAAGTACCCGGTGATGTTCCGGGCCGCCGACCTGGTGGTGCTCAGCAAGTGTGACCTGTTGCCGGTACTGGATGATTTCAGCACCGACAAGGCACGCCGTCATGTGCGCGAACTGGCCAATCCCGCAGACGTCATCGAGCTGTCGTCCAAGACCGGGGTCGGCATGACACAGTGGCTGGACTGGATACTCGCGCAGGAGGCCACACTGGAGCACCGGCTCGGCGAGATGCACGACGCAACCCCGGCCAGTCAGGCAGCAACCCCGTGAACGGCGCCGACGCCGCAACCTGGCTGAGGCGTATCCACGCCCTCGACCTGCCGGAGCGGGTGCGCATCATGAACGTCTGCGGCGGACACGAACGCTCCATTACTATGGCTGGACTGCGGCATGCATTGCCGGACAACATCGAGCTCATTCCGGGCCCCGGCTGCCCGGTCTGCATCTGTCCCGAAGAGGACATCTTCGAGGCCATCCAGCTGGCACTCAACGAAGACATCATCCTGGTTGCCTTCGGTGACATGCTGCGGGTGCCGGTCAATGTGCCGCGCTGCGAGGCGCGCTCACTGGAAGCCGCGCGCACGCGCGGCGCCGACGTGCGTCCGATTGCATCACCCACACAGGCAGCCGACATTGCGCGCGCCAATCCCGACAAGCCGGTGATCTTTTTCGCCGCGGGTTTTGAAACCACCACGGCACCCACCGCGGCCCTGCTGGCGGAAGGCGTGCCGGACAACCTGTTTATCCTGTTGTCCGGGCGGCTGACCTGGCCGGCGGTCGCGCTGCTGCTTGATTCCGACACACCCGGATTCGACGCGCTGGTGGCACCCGGGCATGTCGCAACGATTATGGGACCGGAAGAATGGGAATTTGTCGTTCAGCAACACGGCATCCCCGCCGCGGTCGCCGGTTTTCACGCGGAAAGCCTGCTGGCCGCAATGTACTCGACACTGCGCCAGTTGATCGAGGGCAACCGCTTCCTGGATAACTGCTATCCGGAACTGGTAAAACCCGGCGGCAACCGCACCGCGCGTGAATACCTGCAGACGACCCTGGATGTCACGGACGCCAACTGGCGCGGCGTCGGGGTGATACCGGATTCGGGCTTTGCCCTCAACACGGCCTACCAGGCACACGATGCACGCGTTGCCTTCAGTTCCTATGCCGATGACGCGCGCAAGCGTGCCGGCCAGATGCCCCCGGGTTGTGACTGTGCCAAAGTGGTGCTGGGGAAGATTTATCCCAATGAATGCCAGCTGTTCGGTGTCGCCTGCAATCCGCGTCACCCGATAGGCCCCTGTATGGTCTCCGACGAGGGCGCCTGCCGTATCTGGTGGTCCGGTGGCATGCGTGAGCGGGCCACCGCGAAAGAACACACCACCGTCAGTGCCTGAAGCCGATGCCGGCACCCACCGGGAGCGATACAGAACAACAGACCAGTGCACTGCAACTACTGGTTTCGGGGCGTGTGCAGGGTGTCGGCTTCCGCCCGTTTGTACATCAGCTTGCCCGCAGCCACCAGCTTGCGGGCTGGGTGCGTAACCGCACCGGCAGCGTCGAAGTCCACATCCAGGGAGAACCGGGCAAACTGACCGTGTTTACCCGCGAACTCCTGCAGCAGGCACCGCCACTGGCCAGGCCGCGCCTCGATCGTTGCACCCCGGTCGACCCCGTTTACCTTGAAGACTTCCGGATTCGCCGCAGTGAAGCGGACGGCGAACAACAGGTCTACGTCCCGCCGGATCTGTACACCTGCACGGATTGCCTGGCCGAGTTGGACGATCCACAGGACCGGCGCTATCGCTACCCGTTCATCAACTGCACCAACTGCGGGCCACGCTATACCCTGATACGCAGTCTGCCGTATGACCGTCCGAACACCACCATGCGCGACTTTCCGCTGTGCGACGCCTGCCGCAGCGAATATGAAAACCCTGCCGACCGCCGCTTCCATGCAGAGCCGGTCGCTTGCCCGGCGTGTGGTCCCGCGCTGGAATTCATTGCGGGTGATGAGATTGTTGATGACAACGAGGCCGCCTTGCGCGCCTGCATCACTGCCCTCACGGCGGGTCGCATCGTGGCAGTCAAGGGTGTCGGCGGCTATCACATCATGTGTGACGCGCGTAATGATGCGGCCATCAGGCGCCTGCGCATGCACAAGCAGCGCCCGCACAAACCGCTCGCCGTCATGTTCCCCGCGCCGCCCGGCAAACCGCTGAGCCATGTCACACACACGATGTGCCTGTCGCGCGACCAGGCAGACCTGCTGTTGTCACCACAGCGGCCGATTGTCCTGGTAAACCGGCAGGCCCAGGGCGATATTTCGCCTGAGGTCGCGCCTGGCCTGGACGAGATCGGCGTCATGCTGCCTTACTCGCCACTGCATCACCTGCTGCTGAATGATTTTGGCCACCCGCTGGTTGCCACCTCGGGCAACATCAGCGGTGAACCGGTACTGACCGACCAGCACAGCGTCGTGCAGCGGCTTGGCCACGTCGTCGATGCCTACCTGCACCACAATCGACCGATTGCGCGCCCCGCCGATGACCCGGTCTACCGGGTGCTGCATGACCGGCCACGGCCGCTGCGACTCGGGCGCGGCACGGCCCCGCTGGAACTGGAATTGCCGTTCACGCTCAGGCAGCCGGTCATCGCCGCCGGCGGGCACATGAAGAATACCGTGGCACTGGCCTGGGACAGGCGTGTGGTGATCTCGCCGCATATCGGCGACCTCGACAATACCCGCAGCCGGGCCGTGTTCGAACAGACCATCGCGGACCTGCAGTCGCTGTATGGGGTAACGGCGGTGGCGGTTCTCTGTGATGCTCACCCCGGCTACGCCTCGACGCGATGGGCAAAAGACAGCGGGCTCCCGGTCTCCGCCATCCTGCATCACCATGCACACGCCGCGACGGCCTTTGATTACGCTGCGACAGGTTCAGCGCAGCTGGTATTCACCTGGGATGGAACCGGCCATGGCGAAGACGGCAGCCTGTGGGGTGGCGAGGCGTTCCTCGGCTCACCCGGCCACTGGCGACGCGTTGCCAGTCTGCGCCCGTTCCATCTGCCGGGTGGAGAACGCGCCGGCCGTGAACCCTGGCGCAGCGCCGCTGCCCTGTGCTGGGAAGCAGGCCATGACTGGTCGGAACTGCCCGCCGGTGCCGGGCTACTGCGCCAGGCCTGGCAACGGCGCCTGAACACGCCGCAAAGCAGTGCTGCAGGCCGGCTGTTCGACGCGGCGGCCGCGTTTACCGGCCTGTGCACCCATGCCAGTTTCGAGGGACAGGGCCCGATGCTGCTGGAGGCGGCGGCTGCAGCCGGTATCGAGGCCGTGGAAATGCCGCTCATGGCCGATGCAGCCGGTGTGCTGCGCAGTGACTGGGCGCCGCTCCTGCCAATGCTGCTCGACGACAGGCGCACGCTTGCGGAGCGGGCAGGGTGTTTTCATGCCTCGCTGTCCGCCAGCCTGCTCCTGCAGGCACAGGTGATACGCAGGGAACACGGTGTCTCGCACATCGGCCTGTGCGGCGGGGTATTCCAGAACCGCCTGTTGACCGGGCAGGCCGTCAGGCAGCTGCAGGCTGAAGGCTTTACGGTGACGATACCCGCTGAAATTCCGGTTAACGATGCCGGTATCAGCTACGGCCAGGTACTGGAGTACGGCTACCGGCAGCCGGAGGGCAATCGCAACTGATTGGGGTTATGATTGTCAGGAATTCTCACTGCCACGTGCATTCACAAACCATACGGTACCAGCATGCAACACATCATCGAGGTGGAAAATATCAAGTGCGGCGGCTGCGCCAACACCATCACCAGGCAACTGGAAAAAATCCCGGATGTTGACGACGTCAGCGTGGATATCGATAACGGCCGGGTAACCGTCGGGGCGGATGAAAACCGCCGCGCGGCTATCATCGCCGCACTGCATGCCAGCGGCTACCCCGAGAAGGGAACGGCAGAAGGCATCAAGGCCGCCGGTGCAAAAGCCAGGTCCTTCGTCAGCTGTGCCATCGGCAGGATGAGCTGACACCCGGCGACTGCCGACGGCAATGGAAGACACACACATCTCACTCGCCCACGGCAATGGTGGGCGCTATATGCGCGAACTGATCGACACCATCTTCGCGCGGCACTTGGCCAATCCCGACCTCGACGTCCAGGCCGATGCCGTCCCGCTGCTGCTGGACGGCCAGGATATTCTGTTCACGACCGACGGCTTTACCGTCCAGCCACTGGAATTCCCGGGCGGGGATATCGGTTCACTGGCGGTGCACGGCACCACCAATGACCTGGCGGTTGCCGGTGCCATTCCACGCTATCTGAGCCTGAATGCCTTTATCGAGGAAGGCCTGGAAGTTGCCGTGCTGGAGCGCATTATCGCCAGCCTGGCGTCCACGGCACGGGCTGTTGGCGTCAGCGTGGTGGCCGGTGACACCAAGGTGTTGCGTCGTGGCGAGGGTGGCGGCCTGTACCTGGCAACCACCGGTATCGGCATGCGCAGCGGTCATGCCCTCGGCATGGACCGCATCCGCGATGGCGACGCAATACTCGTCAGCGGCCCGGTCGGTGATCATGGCATTGCAGTCATGCTGGCACGCGAGGAATTCGACCTGCAGGGCGACGTCCGCTCCGATGCCGCCAGTGTCCTGCCGCTGACGCAGGCGGCACTGGCCTTCGATGGTCTGCGTTTCATGCGTGACCCGACACGGGGTGGCCTTGCGACTGTTTGCCATGAGCTGGCGCGGGCAACCGGCATGGGTGTGCGCCTGCAGCAGGACGCCGTGCCGGTGCGCGACGCAGTGCAGTCCGTCTGCGACATGCTTGGCTACGACCCCCTGTACCTCGCCTGTGAAGGTCGTGTCGTCGCCGTCGTCAGCGCCGGGGACGCCGACAAGCTGCTGGCATGCTGGCAAGCCCTGCCCGAGGGCAGGGATGCAACCCGTATCGGTGAAATCGGCAAAGCCATGGCCCATGTACAATTGCACACCGGACTTGGCGGCGAACGTATCCTTGAAGAACTGGAAGACGATCCCCTGCCGAGAATCTGTTAATCCCTGTCGGCCAACCCCGGCATTCCCCACCCGCCTGACGGTCGCCTGGCATGGGGTAAGCCCCGTCAATAATTTATAAATGCATACATGGAAACAGACTCACTTCTAATCCAGATCGCCGTGGCCCTGCTCGCTGCACGCCTGTTTGCGGAAATCGCGGTGCGTTTGCGGACGCCACCCATCATTGGCGAAATGTTTGCTGGCATCATCATCGGTCCCAGCCTGCTGGGCTGGGTATCACCCAGTGAACCGTTCAAGCTGCTGGCCGAGATCGGCATCATCCTGCTGCTGTTCGAGGTTGGGCTGGAGACGGACCTGCAGCGCCTGGCCAAGGCCGGGCCAAAATCTGTCGTGGTGGCCGTGACCGGCTTCGTCCTGCCGTTCCTGCTTGGCAGCAGCGCGTGTTACTACCTGTTCGAACTTTCTCTGCTGGTATCACTGTTCATAGGTGGCACACTGACGGCGACCAGTATCGGCATCACCATTCGTGTCCTGTCAGACCTGGGTCGCCAACGTGCGCACGAGGGCCAGATCATACTGGGTGCGGCGGTGATCGATGACCTGCTGGGCGTGTTACTGCTCGCGGTGCTGTATGAGTTTGCCATGAGCGGCTCCGTCACCCTGATGAACAGCGGCAAGATCATTATCTACGTGGGTGGTTTCTTTCTGCTCGCGCCGGTGCTTGCGAAAATTCTGTCGCCCTTCTTCAAGCGTTACAATGATTTCACTAACATTCCCGGCGTGGTCCCGGTGGTGCTGGTCTCCATTGTCCTGATCTTTGCCGAACTGGCACACATCATCGGCGCGCCCCACCTGCTTGGCGGCTTTGCCGCCGGCATCGCCCTGTCACGGCGGTTTTTCCTGCCATTTGGCGCCACCCTGAATCTGGAACCGGAGTTCACCGCGTGCGTGCACGAACAGATGAAACCCATTATTCGCCTGTTCACACCGATTTTTTTCGTCATGGTCGGATTATCGATGGATCTGGGCGCTGTCGACTGGTCTTCAGCCTGGATCTGGATGTTTTCGATCGGTATCGCCATCATCGCCATCGTCGCCAAACTGGCAGCTCCGTTCCTGATTCGTGAGTCCATACCCATGCGTATTGCCATTGGCATGGCGATGGTACCGCGAGGCGAGGTCGGTCTGATTTTTGCCGAATTGGGCAGATTGGCCGGATTGTTTAGTGCCGCTGTATATGCCGGACTGATTCTGGTCATCGCCTATACCACCCTGGCAGCGCCCTTCTGGATCAAGCTGTTCTACGGTCGCTATGGCGACCGGCTGCCAAAACCCCCTGACTGACTGCCATGCACTCGAGTTGACCCGGGTAAACAATTCTTTGTCTTGCGCCACGGTTGCGGATGCCACAGGATTCCGGAACCCGCTTGCATCAACCCGCGCTCTACATGCTGCCGGTAATCTATCCGCTTGCCATTGCGACTGGCAATCATTGCCGGCTTCGATGAATACTGCTGATGCCGGAGCCAGTGCAGCTCATCCACTACAGTCAGCCGCAGCGCGATCGTCAGCAAATGTCACCACGGCTACCTCGCGGTTGGTCAAACCCGCTACGGGCGGATCGTCAGTGATCTGATCATGCATTTGGATCAATTCTCGGAGCGCGTTGCCTGGCTACTGACGGGATGCCAGGCCGGGAAAAAACGCTATTTACACCGCAAAAGTTCAACGCGAATTGACCCATGTCAACGCGCCGCCCTGGTAATGGTAGAAAAATGTGGCTTAAGATTTTAGCTGTATTGGAGCAATATCCGATTTGTAAACTTCTCCAATGGCGTACCGTGAATTGATCCATGTCAACGCGCCGATAATAATTATAAGGATGATTGCCCGGTATAGAGGCAATAGTGATTTGTACAGACTGCAATGACCCAAAACGTCATATTTGATGAAGCGCTGATCCGGCGCTATGACCAGTCCGGACCCCGCTACACCTCCTACCCGACTGTTGCGCAATTCCATGTGGATATAACAGAAAAGGACTATCAACGCTGGGCGCTGGCAAGCAACGAAGACCCGATCCCGCGACCGCTCTCCCTGTATTTCCACATCCCGTTCTGCGACACGGTCTGCTTCTATTGTGCCTGCACCAAGATCGTCACCAGGCATCACGACCGGGCCACGCGCTACCTCGACTACCTGGACAAGGAACTGGCCCTGCACGCCCGCCTGTTTGACCCCGACCGCAAGGTCGATCAGTTGCACTGGGGTGGCGGCACCCCGACGTTCCTCGATAACGAGGAAATACGTCGCCTGATGGATATGACCCGTAAGCATTTCTCGCTGCTTCAGGATGACAGTGGCGAATATTCGATCGAGGTCGATCCGCGCTCGGTTGATGAATCGAAACTGCAGACACTCAGGGAAGTCGGCTTCAATCGTGTCAGTCTCGGGGTACAGGATTTCAATCCGGATATCCAGAAGGCCGTCAACCGTATACAGCCTGAAGACATCACCCGGGGTGTGCTCGATACGGCGCGGCGACTGGGCTACAAGTCGGTCAATATGGACCTGATCTACGGCCTGCCGTTGCAGACCGTTGCTACGTTCGCCGATACCCTGCAACGCACGATCGAGATGAGCCCGGATCGCATTGCTGTCTATAACTACGCTCACCTGCCGACACGCTTCAAACCACAGCGACGCATCAACGAGGCAGATCTGCCATCGGCCCAGGACAAGCTGAATATTCTGCAGCAAACCATCCGCCTGCTGACCGATGCCGGTTATGTCTATATCGGCATGGATCACTTTGCCAAACCGGATGATGAACTGACAGTCGCACAAAGAAACGGCACCCTGCACCGTAATTTTCAGGGCTACTCGACCCATGCCGACTGTGACCTAATCGGCATCGGTATGTCGGCCATCGGTCGCGTTTGCGATAATTACCACCAGAATGTGCGTGACCTGGATCAATACTATGAATTACTGGATGCGGGCAGGCTGCCGCTGGAACGCGGTATCGAGCTGGAGCCGGATGATCTGCTGCGCCGCGAGATCATTACCCAGCTGATGTGCAACTTCATACTGGATATCCATGCCCTGGAGGCCAGGTGGCGCATTGACTTCACGCAGCACTTCAGCGTCGAGTATCAGGCATTACTCAGGATGCGGGATGATGGTCTGCTCAGCATCAACCAGGATTCATTGCACGTCCTGCCGGCAGGACGCCTGCTGGTGCGCAATATCTGTATGGTGTTTGACCACTACCTGCAGCAGGGCAGGAGCGGCGGCAAGCGTTTCTCTAAAGTGATTTAGCGACACGGTGCGCTTGCGATAAGCACGCAAGCGTTCGGCATTGGCCCGTCCCTATAACGCCGTGTCGATGGTTTTCCTGACGCAACCCTCGACCATCACCTTCAGTCTATCCTTGTCCAGAATGATGATCTGTCGGCGGTTGACCTTGAGTAATCTCCTGTCCTGAAACTGTGCGAACAGGCGACTGACGGTTTCGATCGCCAGACCCAGATAGTTGCCGATGTCCTGTCGCGACATCGGCAGGTTGAACTCGGTGGCAGACAGGTTGCGCTGCTTGTAGCGTGACGACAGGCTCAACAGGAACGAGGCCAGCCGCTCCTCTGCAGTGCGCTTGCCCAGCAACATCAGCATTTGCTGGTCCGTGGTGATTTCCCTGCCGACCACATTCAGCAGTTGCCGCTGCAGCCCGGGTAAGTCTTGACACAACTTCTCCAGCTTGCTGAAGGGAAGCTCGCAG
>JBATGJ010000098.1:0-2353 GCA_049665685.1 Gammaproteobacteria bacterium | reverse complement strand
GTCTGCCTCGCGTTGATCTGTGCTCGGCGAAGCTGGATCGACCACGGTCGTGTCGGAGCATGGACGCTCAGGCAGCGGACGGAATTCTTCGATCACTCGTTCCGGCAGTGAAGTGGTGGACCGCATGGCGGACATGTCAGGCATTAGAATATCAGCAATTAGCTATAGGATAATAGATTAAAATCGACCGCTGCAACTGCTGCAGCATGGTTTGAATCAGGGCAAACAGTGGAGAGGGTGTAGCTCGCTTCGCCGTTTGATGGACTATGTAACCCTTGTTCTTATAACCATTTACCCCAATTGATAGTCAGGAATAAAGAGCGTAAAAGATACGTCATATAACATGCTTGTAAATTTCAACTACAATTAATCGGGTAAGCAGGCACCTGGATACCAGGGAAAAAAACAACAGACTCAAGATTTGTGTGGGGCCACGCGAAACTCCGTTTCGTCACACTCACTATCGATGTGTGACAAACATTCGGAGAAGGGCGTGAACTAGAAAATAATCTGGAGGAGAAGAGAATGAGAACATCGATAGCATATGTCGCGCGCACGCTTGTGTTCGCCTTGATCGCCTGGGGTGGTACTGCCACGGCGGCGCAATGGGCAAATCCCGAGGTTCTCGTCGGTGCGGATGAACTCAAGAAGGGCATGGAATCGGGCAACTGGGTCGCAGTGGATTGCCGTGATCTGAAGGACTATGCCGCGGGACACATCCCGGGCGCGATCAGTTTCGGGAACCGCTGCAAGAAGGCACTGCGGGACGCCACCTCGCGGGTCTTCGTAAATACCTCGAAGTATGAAAAGCTGTTCGGCAAGGTGGGGATCAGTAACGACACCCACGTGGTCTTCTACTATGACGGCTTGGGTACCATGACCGATGCCACCGCGGCCTTCTGGATCATGGAGTACCTTGGCCATGACAAGGCCCACGTCCTCAATGGCGGCATCGATGCCTGGCGCAAGGCCGGCAACCGGCTGGATAACAAGCCGGTCAAGTTGGCGGAGACCACCTTCAAGGCCAATGTTGTGCCCTCCCGCTACAGCGACACCGATGAGATCGTCGCGATTGCCGAAGGCAAGAAGCCGGAAACGCAGCTGCTCGACTCGAGAACGTCCAAGGAGCACTCGGGCAAAGACATCCGCGCGCTGCGGGGTGGCCACATACCCAACACCAAGATTAATGTCTCGCATCTCGACACACTGCCCAAGGAGAAAAACAATAAGACCGGCAAGATGGAGACTGTTGCCTACTTCGATCCCGAGGCTGCCGCGAAGGCCTTTGGCGACCTGGATAAAGACAGGCGCGTCGTGGCCCACTGCCAGACAGGCACCCGCTCGACCATGACCTACCTGCAGTTACGGGCGCTCGGCTTCAAGGACCCGGCGAACTGGGATGATTCATGGCGTATATACGGGTCCACGCTGGATTATCCGGTCGAGGACGAGCAGTGGTTCAACTTCGACGGTGTGAACAAGAAGATCAAGAGCCTGGAGAAAAAGGTCGCGGAACTCGAGAAGGCCAAGAAATAGGTCATATCCACTCTTGTAAACCGACACCGGCCCTGTCATGCCAGGCGGGATGCGTTTATCCCGTCTGGCCGGCACGGTCCGGGTTTGCCATCCAATTCCGAAGTAGATTGATTGTACAGTTATATCAGGCACGGGCGGCGGGCGATAACGGCGCATCGCGGCAGCCTGCGTCCGGGCCGGGGGGAGAAGCAAGCATGCGGAGTCGTAATGCGTGAAGGCACGCTGGCCTGGCGGCATCCTGCGTTCAGTGCATTCGCGGATGTGCTGAGAATCGGCGGCGGGTGGCTTGGCCTGAAGCAAAGGGAAGACCCGCTGTGGGTGGTGTTGATCTCATTATGCACGCTGGCGACGCTGTTTGGCCTGTATAACCTGCGCACCCTGGACGACAATCGCCTGACCAGCTGGTGGTGGGTCTTTAACGGCGTCGCACCATTCGCACTTTTCCTGATGCTCACGGCTGCCATTGCGCTGGCCTACGGGATTTCGAGGTTGTCCTGGCATGGCCGGTGGTCGGTGCCGTTACTGTCCACGGCAGCATTCCTTGTTACGGCGGGTCTGTGGCAGCAGCCGGAAGTCATCGTTGACGCTGCACGACACTTTATGCAGGCCAAGTACCTCGAGCTCCACGGCGTTGGATATTTCCTCTCGGCATGGGGCAACGATATCCCGGCATGGACAGACCTGCCGCTGCCCCCGTTGATCTACGGGGTAATCTTCCAGGTCTTTGGCGAAAGCCGGCTCGGCGTGCAGGTTTTCACAAGCCTCCTGTTCTCGGGCACGGTGGTGCTCACCTGCCTCATCGGCAAGACATTATGGT
>JBATGJ010000097.1:0-1941 GCA_049665685.1 Gammaproteobacteria bacterium | reverse complement strand
CGCACCGATGTTGATGCCGACAGCCAGCAGTGCATTGAGACGCAGCCTCGAGCAATGGTTCGAGCGTCATGACATCAAGCCGGTCATCGTTGCGGAGTTCGAGGATCGCGCATTGATGAAGGCCTTTGGTGAAGCGAATGCCGGTATCTTTACCACGCCCACGACCGTTGAGGATGACGTAGTCGCGAAGTACGGTGTGCGTGTCATCGGCCGCACAGAAGAAATCAAGGAACGTTTCTATGCCATTTCTGCCGAGCGCAGGATCAAGCACCCGGCAGTTTCTGCGATCACCGAAGCCGCCCGCACCGAGTTGTTTATCCAGCCCTGAAATACCGGCCCTGCCACCACGGATTGCCTTTCCCGGCACCGTTGAACATACAGTGGGTCTGCACCAGCCCTGCTAGTGACCAACCCTTTAGCCCGACTGGTTAGTGGCGCCATCCCGGGGTTGCACGCTGGTGTAGCACTACAGGTTTTCTGCAGCGAAAGCACACACAAAAGCTGAAGATATGTTGTATTCGTTCGGTTTTTCCGAGTCTTTTTCCGGCACATTCCGACTTCATCTCCCGGTTACATGCCGTTATGTTAACAAGGAAACCGATGACAACAGAGAGATGAAACAACCATGCAGATTGCCATTCACGCCCACGGTTTTTCATTGACCGATGCACTCGAGAAACATGTGCACAGCCGTCTTGGCTTCACCTTTTCACGGGTATCCGGCCGTGCGCGACGCGTGCACGTCAGGCTGTCAGACCTGAATGGACCGCGCGGTGGGGTCGATAAACGCTGCCTCATCGAGGTATGCCTCGACGGCCTGCCAGCTATCGTGATACAGGACGTTCAGCCGGACATGTACACCGCCATTGACCGCGCCGCCGGGCGCGCCGCACGCACCGTGCTTCGTCGCCTGTCACTGATGAACAGCAGACGACGCCACCAGGCGATGCAGCTGGCACATCAGCCCTCCCCGGGCCTGTGATCGGCAGCGCATAGAGACTCCAAATCAACGTTACTCGCAACATGGAGGCATGCTGAAATGAACACCTATACAAGTGGCACAATCGATACCCGCGCGAGCACCTTCGCGACCAATCGTGTGCTGCGCAACACCTATGCGTTGCTGGCGATGACGCTGTTATTCAGTGCCGTCACTGCGGGTATTTCAATGGCCCTCAGGCTGCCACATCCCGGCCTGCTGCTGACACTGGTCGGCTACTTCGGCCTGTTGTACCTGACAACCAGGTATCGCAACAGCGCTGTCGGCCTGGCGATGGTATTCGCCCTGACCGGCTTCATGGGCTACACCCTCGGGCCACTGCTCAATGCCTATATGAGTCTGGCCAACGGGCCCCAGCTCGTGATGACGGCGCTCGGCGGCACCGGCGTTGTCTTCCTTGGCCTGTCGGGCTATGCCCTGGTCAGCCGCAAGGACTTCAGCTTTCTGGGCGGCTTCCTGATGGTGGGTATCCTCGTTGCATTCCTGGCCGGCCTGGGTGCTGTTTTCTTCGAACTGCCCGGGCTGGCGCTGGCGGTGTCGGCCATGTTCGTACTGCTGATGTCCGCACTCATACTGTACGAGACCAGCAACATCATCCACGGCGGTGAGACGAACTATGTCATGGCAACCGTGACCCTGTATGTCTCAATCTACAATCTGTTTACCAGCCTGCTGCACCTGCTGGGCGCGATGCAGGGTCAGGAGTGAGCCACTGCGGGTTAATACCACAGGTGTTTAGTAGCCGGTGCTCCACAGATCAGTTGCAGAAGACTTCGGCAGTGACCGGACTGTGGTTCACTGAGGTCTGCAATGCACGGGACATCAACAGGACTGGCCCTGATTGCCAAGGCCAGCCCGGTTTCAAACGTCGGTTGATATGCGGTTGATAAGCGCGGTGATGCCATCCATGTCGTAACGCGAGAGCAGGCCCTGCACCTGTT
>JBATGJ010000096.1:0-3734 GCA_049665685.1 Gammaproteobacteria bacterium | reverse complement strand
TAAATGCCTTGCGGAGCCAACAGCACGACGTTGTCGGGATAGCTTACAAAGTGGTACTCAGCAGCCCGTGCGCTTTTCATGATTAAAGAGATATTCTCATATAATCAGTAAGATATGAAAGCTGGTACTGGTCTTGCAAGCTGTATAGCACCGCTTGCGAGGTTGTTGTGATAATCAGGTGTGGACTTGACCTGGCGATTCACGAGCGAATCATACCCCTGGCGGCTTTACCCACAAAACAACAAGGGATAAATCCATGACACGCAACAACGTATGTAAATCCAGCCTGACCGCGCTGGCCCTGGCGGCTACAGTCGCCTTCGCACCTGCCAGTAGCGCCTCGCTCAGGACCTACAGCCAGGACTTCGAGGACATGACGCCAAATCAGGGATTTCCACCGAATGATCTTGAGGCAGATGGCTGGCTGATATTCGGCATTGCATATGAGACTGACCCCAACCTGGGTCCTGCAAACATTGCTTACTCATACGGTCCCTTTGAAGCAGCGAATGGTGACCCGGGCTCCATCCAGGGCGTCGCGACTGGAGAGGGCGGCGACGCTCAGGGTAACGTTGTATTGAACAAATACACCGATTACAACAACCCTGACCAGACTGTAGTGCCTTTCACGCCTGGCATGCCTAAATATTACATCTCAGCCTCCACGTTCCAGACACAGACAACCTCTACCAGCAATATCGACGACGTCTGGAGGTTTGCTTATGACGCAAAAATCGGCAACCTCGAGGCCGACAGCAGCGCATTTGCGTACGTCCAGTTGCTGGATTCAGCCGGAAACGATAAGGCCTTTGTGACCAACGACTCCACCAACTTGCCCGACACCTGGGGCAGATATTTTCTCGATCTGGATTTGTCACAATATGGCGCCGTGTCCGGAGATACCGTGAATTTCGGCTTTGTCGCCACCTCCACCGACTACAACGGCTCGGCCGTCTTTTACGACAACCTCGAATTTTTTCAGGCTGAGGTCGAGGTCATACCGGTACCTGCTGCGGTCTGGCTGTTCGGTTCCGGTCTTGTAGGGCTGGTCGGTGTAGCACGTCGCCGCAAGCACTGACATACGATGCTTTGCCCAGTTAATTGATTTGATTCTTTTTTGGGGTGCAGGGGGAGTCTTCCCCCTGCATAGCCCCTAACGAAAAACAGCAACTTCCCTGACGAGACTTTTAGCACCCGAAAAAGGTGTCAGAGCACATTTTCTGCTTATATTAGGAAAAAGTGTGCTCTGACACCTTATATACAAACGCCCGGTTTTGGACCGTTAAGTTCAGAATCGTGCATGGCATGCACCAAATTTGCACAAATATGCCTCTCCCCCTTTTAGTGTGTTCGCAGCCAGGCGTGCACTCCCAACTTTAAATCCGACTCGTTAACAATGCCTTGCGTGCCTTGCCTGCATCGGCATCAGAAAAATGACTATTGGCGCGCTTCTTGCTCAGGTTGTGTTAGTCAACGCTGTTTAACCGAACACCGATACTGGAGAATCTGAAATGAGTCGAAGTGAAGCGCGCGCGCAGGCAGTTTTTGAAATTACGACAGGTGAACCGATAACCGCTGCTAAACCAAAATCGCTTGAAGAAATCTGGGCCTCTGACGTATTCACCCTGGTCAAGATGGAAAGTGCACTGTCTAAAAGCGCCTTCAAGGCGATGAAGAAAACCATGGAAACCGGTGCACCGCTGAGTACCGATGTCGCTGACGATGTCGCCGCCGCGATGAAAACCTGGGCCATATCGAAAGGCGCCAACTACTTCGCTCATGTTTTCTACCCGCTCACCGGCGCCTCCGCCGAGAAGCACGACAGTTTTATTGTGACCGATGCCAGCGGCAAGGCGATAACAGAATTCAGCGGCAGCCTGCTGACCAAGGGCGAGCCCGATGGCTCTTCCTTCCCCAACGGCGGCATCCGTCAGACCAATGCTGCGCGTGGTTACACCTTCTGGGATCCCACCAGCCCGGCCTTCATTCTAGAAACAGAGAACGGCGCTACACTTTGCATCCCCTCGGTGTTCGTTTCATGGACCGGTGAAGCGCTGGACAAGAAAGTCCCGCTGTTGCGTTCCAATACTGCGATGAATGTTGCGGGAACCAAAGTGCTTAAGCTCATGGGAGAAACCGAAGTCGCACCACTGAATTCGAGCTGCGGTGCAGAGCAGGAATATTTTCTCATCGATGCCACCTTCGCCGCACTGCGACCCGATCTCCTGCTGGCGGGCCGCACCCTGTTTGGCGCGCCACCTGCAAAGGGCCAGGAATTCGATGATCATTATTTCGGCACCATTCCCGAGCGCGTGCAGATTTATATGGAAGCGGTGGAAGAAAACCTCTACCGCCTGGGTATTCCGGCCAAGACCCGGCACAACGAAGTTGCCCCGGGACAGTTTGAAATCGCACCCTATTTCGAAGCCGCCAACGTGGCCGCCGATCACCAGCAAATGCTGATGACAGTGCTGAAGAATACCGCGAAAAAACACGGCTTTGTTTGCCTGTTACACGAAAAACCGTTCGCCGGTATTAATGGATCGGGCAAACACGTCAACTGGTCAATCGGGAACGCCACCCAGGGCAATCTGCTCGATCCCGGGAAAACACCCTATGAAAACCTCAACTTCCTGCTGTTTTGCGGCGCAGTCATCCGCGGCGTGCATATTTACGGACCATTGCTGCGCGCGGTGATTGCATCGGCCGGCAACGATCATCGCCTCGGTGCGAATGAAGCACCACCGGCGATTCTGTCCGTTTATCTCGGCAGCGAAATCGAGAATATCTTCGAGCAGATCAAGGCCGGCAAGCTGGATGCCACCGATGCAGGCGGCATTATGGATCTGGGGCTTTCCCAGATCATCCCGTTCGCCAAGGACGCCGGTGACCGCAACCGTACATCACCGTTTGCCTTCACCGGCAACCGTTTCGAATTCCGTGCAGTCGGTTCTCAGCAGTCTGTCTCGGGCCCGTTGATTGCAATGAACACCATGCTGGCGGATTCTTTGGACTGGATCGCGGAAAAACTCGAAGCCGAACTTGCGAAAGGCACCGACAAGCCTGCCGCAGTAGTCGCGGTGCTCAAGGAACTGATGATCGAGCACGGTAATGCTATATTCGGTGGCGATGGCTACTCGGCGGAATGGCACAGAATGGCGGTCGAGGATCGCGGCCTGCTGAACCTGCCGACCACAGCTGATGCCCTTCCCTACATGAAGCAGGAGCCGATTAAATCCCTTTTCACCCGGACTGGCGTGCTTTCCGAGGTCGAACTCGAAAGTCGTTACGAGGTGTATACCGAGGTGTACATCAAGTCCATCGCGGTCGAGGCCAAGCTGGTGGTGGATATTGCAAAAACCATCATCTACCCGGCTGCCATGGCCTACCTGTCCGATCTTACAGAAACCAGTGCCGGCGCCGCTGGCATGGGTATCGAGCTGGATAACTCGACGGCCAAAACCATTGCCATGGAGTCCAATGCGATGATGGCAACAACGGCCAAACTTGCCGAGGCCATTCTTAAAGAAGACTTCGCCAGCACGGACGAGCACATGAAATACTGTGCCACGACCATACGTGGCCTGATGGATCTGGTTCGTGTACATGCCGATGCACTGGAGGCAGAAATTGCCGATGAGCAATGGCCTCTGCCAAAGTACCGCGAAATGCTCTTTATCAAGTAATTTCGGTATCAGCCCTGCCCGCGCGTGAGGTCATGCCCTGCATGACCT
>JBATGJ010000095.1:0-3173 GCA_049665685.1 Gammaproteobacteria bacterium | reverse complement strand
AGTGGATGGCTACAACCCATACCGTATTACCAAGGAAGGCATCGACTGGGAGGTCGAGGAGCCCGATGACCCGTGGAGCTATATCGGCTACTGGGGCGACCACCAGATCATTTACCTTCTGAAATTGCTGGAGCTCTCCAACCGGTTCCACCCGCAGCGCCTCGGCGCCCTGCTGCACCAGCCTGTCTTCAGCTATGCCAACGTGCCCTACAGGATCAAGCCGTTTGATGCCCTGCTGGCGAATGCCAAGAGCACCGTCGAGTATGACCTGGAGCTGGCAGAGCGGATTGATCAACGGGTGGAATACCAGGGTGCCGATGGCAAACTGGTGGAGGATGCCGACGGCGAAGTCTACCAGGTCAACCTGCTCGAGAAGCTGCTGGTGACACTGCTGTGCAAACTGTGCAACCTCGTTATCGATGCCGGCATCTGGCTCAACACCCAGCGCCCGGAATGGAACGATGCCAACAATGCGCTGGTTGGTCAGGGGCTCTCCATGGTAACCCTGTACTACATGCGCCGTTACATTACCTTCCTGCAACAGTTGCTCGCAAAGGAGTCGGGTTCAGTCAGCCTCTCCCGGGAAGTGGACGTATGGCTGACTGAAACCGCTGCGGCATTGAGCAAGGTCCGCCCGCATCTGAAAAGCGGACCGGTTAGCGCCAGGCAGCGCTACCAGTTACTGGTCGCGCTCGGACAGGCGGCATCCCGTTACCGGCAGACCGTCTACCGGCAAGAGTCATTCACCGCTAAAGTGCTCCAGCCCATGGACCAGGTCACCGCCATGCTTGATGATGCCCTGGCAGCGATCAACCACAGCATCCAGTGTAACGTGCGCGAAGATGGCCTGTACCACGCCTATAACCTGCTGCATATCAAATCAGAGGCCGTCGAAATCGGCACGCTCTATCCCATGCTGGAAGGTCAGGTGGCCGCACTCAGTTCCGGGGCTATTGCGCCGGTGCAGGCGGTCGAGGTGCTCGAATCCCTGTTCGAGAGTGATATTTACCGGGCCGATCAACAAACCTTCATGTTATATCCGGATCGTCGCTTGCCGGAATTTCTGGAGAAGAACCGGATACCGGCTGAAGCGATAGAGGCGATCCCGCTGCTCAAGCGTATGCTGGAACAGGAAGAAGACCACATCGTCGTGCGTGATGCAGACGGGTGCTATCGCTTTAATGCGGACTTCAACAATGCGGGCGATCTCAATGACCAGCTGGATACGCTGGTGCCGTCTTACGGTGCAGACATTGAGGAAGCACGTCAACCCTTGCTGGCACTCTATGAGCAGGTATTCAACCACGCGGCATTCACCGGGCGTTCCGGCGGTATGTTCGGTTTCGAGGGGCTGGGCTGCGTCTACTGGCACATGGTCTCCAAATTGCTGCTGGCCGTACAGGAGAACTTCTTTGCTGCGCTGACGCAGGGTGCGGATGAAGAAACCTGCCATCGCCTGGGTAGCCTCTACTACCGGGTTCGCAAGGGCATCGGATTCAACAAGACCCCCGCGGAATACGGGGCCTTCCCGACGGACCCCTATTCCCATACCCCCAAACATGCCGGTGCGCAGCAGCCGGGCATGACCGGCCAGGTCAAGGAAGAGGTCCTGACCCGTTTCGGCGAACTGGGTGTGCGCGTCAGCGGCGGTGCGGTGCAGTTCGTGCCGGCCCTGTTGCGGGCGCGCGAGTTTGTCACCAGCTCGCGGGCCTTTCGCTTCCTCGATGTCGATGGGGAGTGGCAGGAACTGACCGTGCCGGAATCGGGGCTGGCATTTACCTGGTGCCAGGTGCCATTTGTTTATCGCCTGGATGATTCCGCCGGACCGGCAGTGACCGTTGTCCTGGATGATGACAGTCAGCAGACCCTGGCAGATCTGGCACTGCCAGCCGTGACCAGTACCGAACTGTTCATGCGCAGCGGCCGTGTCCGCCGGATCGAAGTGGTGCTGGCAAGGAGTCAGTTGTTTGCTGAATGAACCGATGTGACAGGACCCCGACGCGTGTCGGGCTATTGAATCCCGGTGATGGCTACCGTGTCCGGACCGATGGCAGTCGAGGAGGTATAGGCCGTGGCGCAAAATAACAATCACCTGAAATTCAAGGAAAAGCTGGGCTATGGCCTGGGCGACACGGCTTCGAATTTCTTCTTCCAGACCTTCAGTATTTTCCTGCTCTACTACTACACCGATGTGTACGGTATCCCGGCGGCGGCAGTGGGAACGATGTTCTTCGTAACCAAACTGTGGGATGCAGTGAATGATCCGCTGATGGGGATTATCGCCGATCGTACCAATTCGCGATACGGGAAGTTCAGACCCTACTTGCTGTGGGTAGCCATACCCTATGGAGTAATGGGATACCTTATGTTTGCCAACCCCGATCTGAACGATTCGGGAAAACTGGTTTATGCCTGGGTGACCTACACCCTGATGATGATGATCTATACGGCGATTAATGTTCCGTACTCGGCGCTCATGGGTGTCATGACACCTTCCTCGAAAGAGCGGACCGTCCTGGCGAGCTACCGCTTTGTTTGCGCCTTCGGCGGGGGTCTGTTGATATCCATGCTGGTGCGTCCGTTGACCCAGTATTTCGGAGCGGAGAGCGAAGCAGAGGGATTCAGTACCACGATGGCGCTGTTCGCTGTCGTTTCCATCGCCCTGTTCTGGTACACCTTCGCTGTAACCAAAGAGCGGGTTCATCCTGTGGAGGATAAAACAGCAAATATAAAGAACGATCTGAAGATGCTGATATTGAATCGTCCCTGGAACGTGCTGTTTTTTGCTGCGATCTTTACTTTAGCCAATGTGGCAATGAAGGGTGCGGTGACGGTGCATTTTTTCAAATATTACGTTGGCGACGATGGAACGCCCTATTTCCTGTTTATGGACCGTACCACGCTGTTCATGACTCTCGGCATGGCGGCTATGATTCTTGGCGTTGCCAGCACCAAGTTTTTCACTAATTATTTCGAAAAGAAATCACTGATGATCTGGCTTAGCCTGCTGAATGCAGTGTCGATGCTGCTCATTTTTCTGATACCGCCGGATCAGTACTGGACGCTGATGGCGGTAAACATCGTGGGGACCTTTCTGGTGGGGCCCACGCCGGCCCTGGTCTGGGCGATGTACGCGGATGTTGCCGACTATGGCGAATGGAAGTTCCGGCGCC
>JBATGJ010000094.1:0-6566 GCA_049665685.1 Gammaproteobacteria bacterium | reverse complement strand
ATTTAAAACGGTGCGCACAGCGCACCCTGCTTTGGCACGATTTATCCACCAACCATCGCCATCCATAAACCGCACCTACTTCGCGTAGCGTGCAATGCGAAAACCGAGATCGGGACGCGCCGTGCGGCTATAGTCGCGGTAACTCAGACGCAGCTCCGTAATCGTGCCCTGCCGCCAGCTCGAGTCGCGCACCACGTGGTGCTCGCCGGTGGTCGGGCCCAGCGGGTCCGTGACCGGTGTATCGGCCGCCCCCGGGTACACGGCATAGTAATCGTGCATCCATTCGGCCACATTGCCACCCAGGTCATGAAAGCCCGCCGGGCGGGCTGGGAAACTCCCCACCGGCGCAGCTACCCGATGACCATCATTGTAGTCCGGAACGGTGTTGGCAAGGGTATCGGCAATGGTGGCGTCGGCGAAATTGCCGGCCACGGCCACGGGTGGGAAACTGCCGCTCCAGGGGTAACGCTGTTCTGACGGTTGCGTGTAGCGGCGTGCCACGTAGGCCCATTCCGCCTCGCTCGGCAGCCGGTAGCCGGTCGACAGCGGCAACACCGCCTGCATGCGGCCATTGCTCTCGGTATAGGCCGGCGGCAATCCCGCCCGGTCGCTCAGCCAGTTGCAGTAGCGGGCCGCCGCATCCCAGCTGACATTCACCACCGGCTGGTTATCGGCATTGAGACTCACGCCTTCGGCTGACCCCGAACTGTGCGCCGGACTGAACTGCCGGTACTCGGCATTGGTCACCTCGCGACTTGCCAGGTAAAAGGGGCGCACCAGTCGCACCTGGCGCGCGCTCTCGTTGGCACGGCGTCCGGCCTCGCGCCGCGATGCGCCCATGCGGAAACTGCCCGACGGGCGCAGCAGCCGCAGCGACTGCCCGGCGGGACTGGTGATGACGGCCGGCATGGCAGCAGCCTGCTGTGCGGCCTTTGCCTGTTTTGCCGTCTGCAGGGTGACATCCATATTCTGGCTGGTACCGACGCGTGGCGTGACGGTGACGGTTTCGGAGGCATAGCCGGGCTTGCTGATCACCAGGGTATGCTGGCGTGTTGTCAGCTGCAGGCGCTGCGTGGCCTTGCCGGCATCCCGGCCATCCACCTGCAGGGTGGCATCCGCCGGTTGCGCGCTCACGAACACGATGCCGTACTGCGGCTGCAAGCGAGCATCGAGTGACTGCTCCTCATCCGCTGCCAGCTGCAGTGTTTGGTCATAACGCCGGTAGCCCGGCTTGGTCAGGCGGAGCTCATGTTCGACACCCGCGGCAAGTGCCAGGGTAACCGGCGTGGTCCCCTGGAATACCCCGTCCACACTCACGCTGGCACCGGCGGGATCACTGCCGAGTACCAGCCGGCCATCGGCCGGTTGCAGCTGCAGGGTATCGAGCACCCGGTCGGTACCGGCCTCGATCTGCACAGGGATTATCAGGTCTTTGTGTTTTTCAAGCGTCAGTTGCAGGCTGTGCTCACCCTGCAGCAGTTCGGTCTCAAGTGGCGTCACGCCGAGCGGTATGCCGTCCACCTGCACGGCCGCACCCGCTGGCCAGCTGTCGATGCGCACGCTTGCCCAGGCGGGCTGCAGCACCTGCGCAACCTGCTGTGCCTGGCCCTTGCCGGCCACGATCAGTGTCTCCCCGACCGGCAGATAACGGTCCGTCTCGATACGCAGGCGGTGCGTCCCGCCCGGTATTTCGGCAAGGTTGTTGTCATCGGTCTTCACGGCAACGTCATTGACGAACAGCCGGAACGGCACACCCGGCTGCAGCACGATGCTGACCTGCCCGGGCAGTTCCTCGAGCTGCAGTTCATACAACTGGAACCCGCCGGCGGGGACCTCGATGATCTGCTCAAGCACGCGGTAACCCGCGCGTTGTGCAGTGACGGTGTAACGGCCAGGCAGGACCAGCTGACGTCCCCCGAAGGGAACGGCCGGGGGGAAGCCCGCGAGGGAGTAGCGCTCCGGCTCCGGCGTGATCCGTACCGCAACCGGTGTGGCCAGCAGCACGAACGCCACCGCCAGCAGCAACAGCACGAACACACCCGCGATCACCCGCCGCAGGATACGTTGATCGCGTGCGGGTGCGTTCGGTTGCGTCACCTCGGGCAGGGTCCGCCTGTTCACCGGTGGCGGGCTGGCCGGCGGCACCAGCACCGGCGCGGTGGCCCGCGCCTGCACACTGATGTTCACCTGGTCGCCCTGCACGTTCCAGTTTATGGCCGAGTCAACCACCTCCACGACGTCACCGGACTTCAGCCACCTCGAAGCGGTCAGGTGCTCGTGGTTGTGGAACAGCTGCACATCCGTGGCAGCAGGCTGGATGAAGGCATGGCCTTCATCCAGCCCGATATGCGCCACGATCGCGCTGACCGGCAATCCGGGCAGCACGATACCGCCGCACTCCGACCCGCCGATGGGCAGTGGCATCGCCAGTTCGTCGAGCCGGCGTTCCCCGTGCATATCCTGGATAAAATAGACGCGACTCAAATGCCTTCCTCGCAGCGCACCACCACCGGCGGGATGGGCACACCCGGACGCACCGCGATCACCTTGCGGACATCACGGTAACCCGGCCTGCTGCCCACAATCGTGTAATCACCCGGCAGCAATTCCAGCTGATGGGTGCTGAACTGGCCGAGACGCCCGACGCGGTGGATCGTTACACTGGTCACACCGTCCGAATTGAGCGTAACGGTAACCAGTGTCCCGGCACGGTCTACCAGGTCGCGCAGCGCCGTGATTTTGTTTGCCAGCCGCGGTTCATCCGGCGGCGCCTCGCGGGCACTGGCAAGCAACTGCCTGGCGTTGGCCAGCGGCGCGGCGGAGTACACCCGCGCCGGCGTATCGAGATAGTGGTCGAATTGCGCATGCAACTTCAGCCGCTCCTCTGCGTGGTCCAGTCCTGCACGCGCAAACCCGGCCGCCGGGTCGATGGCCAGCGCCTTGCGGTAGAGTTGAGCGGCGGCCGGCCAGTCTTCACTGATGACCTTCGCGGCCGCCTGGCGGCGCAGACTGCCGAGACCGGACTGTACCTGCATGCCTTGCAGACGCTTACGGGCATCCCGCACCGCGGTGTTGCCGGGCTGCAGGCGCTCGGCCTCGGCCAGCGCCTTGCCGGCCGCCGCCGTCTTGCCGGCATCCAGTGCGGCCAGCACCCGTGTCATGGCCGCAGTGAAGTCGCGGGCATTCATCTGCCCTGTCACGCGCTGCAGCGCCGTTTGGGCCGGTTCATAGTCTGCATCCAGCTCTGCAGCCTGCTGGTAAGCGGCCCGGGCCACCTCGAGATCGCTGTGTGTTTCTGCTGCGACACCGCTGGTCATATGATCCAGTACAGCAATGCGGCTGTCCGCCTGCGCGAGGCCGCGGGTTGCCGCCGGATGGTCCGGTTCTATCGCCAGTACCTCATTGAAGCGGGCACTGGCGGTTGCCACATCATTCTCCGCCAGCGCGCGGGCACCCTCCCCGAGCGCCGTCGTCAGGATCACGTTGCGGTTGTTGTCGAGTTGCTGCAGCCCCTCAAGCGCTGCCTGGTAATCCTCGCCCGCCGCCGCGAATTGCCGCTGCGCGAAGTGACGATCGCCTGCGGTTGCCCGGGCAGCTGCCTCGCTCCAGTGCGGCTCACCCCAGGCCCCGGCATTATCCAGTTCCAGCCTGGCACGCAGTTTGAGGTAGGCCTGCAGTGTCTGCTGCACCGTGTCACGCACTGCGACACTGTCGTCCGAAGCAGGCACAGGCTCCGCCGGGACGGTGGTTTCGTGCAGCGGCCCGACCAGTCGCGGCAGTGCGAAGATCACGGCGAGCCCCAGCAACAGCAACGCGGCCAGCGTGGCCCACAGCCAGCGATGGTTGTCGGGTTCAGCCGCAACGGGTGACTGCGCCGGCGGTTGCAAGACCGGCGTATCCGTCACCCCGGACTGCTGGCGCGCACCCATCTCCCCCGCCCCGGTCAGGAACCGGCGAGGCCGGTTTCGGAGGCATAGATGCGTTTCAGCAGTGCACGCCACTTGGCGTATTGCACCTCGGCCGAACCGGTGAGTTCATGGACTTCGCCCTCCACCTCGACCACCATCGGCCGGGCCTCGGAGGAGAAGGATTCGTCCAGCTCGACAATGGCATCGCGGTGAATGGCGGTTTCCGACGACTTGTCGAAACCGGTCTTGATGGCATAGGCACCGCCGAGCACCATGGCGTCGCGCAGCACAGTGGAACCACTATTGCCACTGTCGGTCGTGGCCTCGATGGCGATGGCACCGAGGATGGCCGCCGCACCGAGCAGCTTGCGCTTCAGCGCATCGCGTTTCAGTTCACGCAGGGCGGCGGCCTCTTCGCTGCGCGCCTTGCGCCACTGCGTGTAGGGCGTCTGCATTTCCCGCGTGAAATTATCGAAATGACCGTTCAGGGTATCGATCAGTAAAAAGTCCCGGTCGCGAATCGCCAGTACCCGGTGATACATGGGATCGTCCGCCGACGGCAGGTGCACGACCATGAACTGGTCGGCGTCTTCTTCCAGGTAGCCGGCAAAGGCATCCGGTGCGAGGTCCACGGCAAATCGCAGCGCCGCGGTACGGCGGATGGTCGTGGTTTGTGCGGCATCCAGCTTTGCGCGGAACGCGGCGAGGTCATTGGCAATGGTGTTGTAGAGCGACTGGAATGCCTCTTCGTTGTCCGCACCACTGGCCAGGTGCTGCGCATACTCGACTTCCTCCCGGTAGGTGCGCTTGAACCACTCGCGCCCGGTAGCATCCAGCGCCTGTATATCCAGCACCAGTTGCTCGCCGTCGGACTCCAGGATAGTACCGCGCACCCGCACCTCGCTGCCCGTGGTGTTCTGCGGTACCAGGCGCACGGCGCCCCAGTAACCGGTGTTTTCCATGGTCGTGCGCAGTTGCTCCGGCAGGTAACGGGCTTCGGCCTCGCGGATATCCATGGACAGTCCCATGGCCTCGTCCTTGTCTTCCGGAAGTTCACCCGGATTGAACAGTTCCACCCAGACATCCAGCAGCTGCGCTTCGGACAACTCGGTAACGGCCTTGTTCAGGGGTACCTTGCCGTCGACGGTGCGTGCCGGTCCAAACGTACTGCAGCCGTGTACCAGCCCAAGTAGCAGCAACAGCGGCAACAGCCTGCGTATGGAGATGGCTTGCATCATTGTGTGCCCTGCTTGTACTTGCGGTATTCCTCCCAGAGCTTCTTCTTCAGCTCGGGGTCGGTCTCTTTTTCGGCCGCTTCGCGCAGCTGCCGCGCCACCACGTCATCATCACTGCCGTCCGGGATATCCGGCTGTGTGCCCGGTCTGCCAGCCTGACGCTGTGCCCCGGGGCCCGCCCCGACACCCTCGCTGAAACGGCCGTCGCCACCCTCCGACGGCGCCCCGGATTCATCGTCACCACCGCCTTCACCTGCCGCCGTGCCATCACCCGCCACCATGCCGTCACCGTCCGCACCGCCACCGGCACCGCCTGCGGCATCCGTCATGGGCGTGGCCGCGCGGACGCGTTCCTGCTCACGCAACAGCATTTCATCAAACTCACCGAGGCCGGCAGACAACTCCGCATCAAGACCCGCGATCTGTTCATCCACGGTTTGTTCTCCCGCCTGGTCGATGGCAGCCGGGGCAAGCACTGGTGGCAGCAGCGTGGAACAACCCAGGTCGGGCGGCAGCGGCAAGCCCGCCTCGGCCAGTTCCATGCAGTCCACGGCGACCCGGCGATGCAAACGGGCGACATAGGCGGCGTAATCAGCGGCCTCCACACCGTTGAGAGTGCCACGCTGCCGCCGCTCGTGAAAATCCTGCTCGGCAGCCTCCATGACCGCATGATCGGTGCGCAGGCGCTCGAGCAACTGCCGGTCGTCTGCAGCCGCCGCATAGACCACCAGCAGCAGTCCTGCCGTCATGAATAACTTGCTGTGCCTCATAGCATCTCCAGCCTTAGAGGGTATGCCATCTATCATCTTAATACGCATGGCCGGCGTAGAGGAAAAAAACGCGCATGGTTTACAAAAGTCCATAAAAACCGTGACTGTACCGGCGCCCGGACCGTGCATTCCTGCGGCCAACCCGGATACCGGCCCGGATGAGTGGCTGCCCGGGACGGGATTATTTGCCGACAATGGGCGTTGGCCATGATTACAGGTTTGATAACCGCTCGTAAACCGAGTTCCCACAGACTGTCCGTAAACCAGGAATACATTGACCCCGTTGGCGCAAATCCATACTCTAATCACTCACATGTAACGGGCGATTAGCTCAGCGGGAGAGCACTGCCTTCACACGGCAGGGGTCACTGGTTCAATCCCAGTATCGCCCACCAATCAAATCAATCGGTTAAAAACCACGACACCCCCTGTATGGGTTAACAACTGATTATTTGTCACAGCGTTGTCACACTCGTTCGCGAACGAGCGGAGTGTGGCAATGGCATCCTTCAGAAAGCGCGGCACCTACCAATGGCACGCCCAGGTCCGGAAAAAGGGCCAGCCGCTGCAATCCAAAACCTTTGAGACACGCGCTGAAGCCGAACAGTGGGCACGCGCCATCGAGGTCGAAATGGACCAGGGCGTTTTCGTCT
>JBATGJ010000093.1:0-15306 GCA_049665685.1 Gammaproteobacteria bacterium | reverse complement strand
GTCCTGCCGTTGCATACAGTGACAACAGCGTCAGCAAGGGCGCCAGCAACCGTGCCGTCCATTCGTTTACGCCAAACAGCCACCAACCGGCATGGATCAACCAGAAAAACAGTGGTGGCTTGTGACTGTAGGGCTCGCCGTTGAGGATCGGCACCAGGAATTCACCGCGTTGCCACATTTCCCATGCAACTGCGATGTAACGCAGCTCATCGACCGGTACCAGCGGACGCGTGCCGATGCCGGCCAGCAACGCCACCAGCCACAACACGAGCAAGACCGGCCAGACCCCCAATCGCTGCATCAATCTGACACGGATTCAGTGGTGACCAGCCAGCCCTGCCGGTGATAACGACCATACAGCCAGTAACCAAGTCCTGCCGCAGCAACCAGCAGCGCCATGGTGAGCGCGATCTGCCAGAACTGGCCGATGCGACTGCCACTGCCGACCAGTGCAAAAATGAGCATCTGCGGAAGATAGCCCAGCATGGAGCCCAGAAAGAATGGCACGCTGCGCACATCCGAGGCGCCGGCGGCGATATTCACCAGCCAGTTGCTGCCCAGGGGCAGGAGGCGAAACAGCAGAGTGACGGGAAACGTGTGCTGGTGGATGAAGCAGTCGATCCGGTGAATGCGCGCACTGTAATACCTCAGCAAAAAGTCCCGCAGCAGCAGCCGCGCCACGCTGAAGGTCAGCAGGCAGGCAGTGGTCACTGCAATCATCGACAGCAGCAAACCGGGCAGGAAACCGAAGCCGTAGCCGGCAAGAAAGGCAACCAGCTGGCGCGAGAGGCCAAGTGACATCAGCAGGCAGGTCGCAGCTATGAACATGGCCTGCCCGGCAAGTCCCTGCCCGCGTATATACACATCGATCCAGTTACGGTCGAGCACATCACCCAGCAGCGCGGAAAGCAATACCAGTAAAAGCACCATCAGCAAACCACGCAGGATGAGAGGCTGGATGCTCACGCCTGTTCGATTGCCGTTACAGCGTGTGACAGGGAGCGACGTTTCAGCCACCACACACCCAGCATATCAATAATACCGGTCCACAGACGGTCCCTAACGCCGTACTTGGACACCCCCGCGCGACGCGGGCGATGGTTGACCACGACCGACAGGGTTTCACCACCGAGCCCCTGCACCAGCGCCGGCAAAAACCTGTGCATGTGATCGAACTGCGGCAGCCGCTGGTAGGTCTCGCGTGCAAACAGCTTGATACCGCAGCCGGTATCCGGCGTCCTGTCCTGCAGTACCCGTGCACGTACCGTATTCGCAACGCGCGAGGCAATTCGTTTCAGGGTGTTATCACGGCGCTTGAGTCGCTGCCCGGTAACCAGCATGACCTGGTCGGCACTGCTGTCCATGACCGCGAACAATCGCATGATGTCAGCCGGATCATTCTGGCCATCACCATCCAGGGTAACGATCCAGCCCGCGCGGGCCGCACGGACACCGCTGCTGAGGGCCGCACTCTGCCCGCTGCGCTGCGCATGCCGCAAGACGCGCAGCCGCGGCGGTTCGGCACGGCATCCCTGCAGCACGGCGGCCGTCTCATCGTCACTGCCATCATCCACCACGATGATTTCGAAGTCGATGACACCCTGCAAGATCCTGCTCGTCTCAGCGATCAGGTCACGGATGCTCCCGCCCTCGTTGTATACCGGAATCACTACTGAAAGATCCATGTATTTCCCCATCACATGTGGGTGTAAGTCACGGCCACATGCAGACACCCCCGTACACATCGTCTATAGTACATTGCCCTCGCACAAGATATGTACAGCTACTGATGCAAGCGCCTGGCGACTATAGCAACCACCTCGCACACGAGACCAGTCCGTACCTGCTGCAGCATGCGGGTAATCCGGTCGAGTGGTACCCGTGGGGGCCGGCGGCACTGGCAAAGGCGCGCCAGGAGAACAAGCCGATCCTGCTGTCGGTCGGCTATTCCGCCTGTCACTGGTGCCATGTCATGGCACATGAATCCTTCGAGGATCCGGAAACCGCCGCGTTGATGAACCGGCTGTTCGTCAACATCAAGGTGGACCGCGAGGAACGGCCCGATATCGACAAGATCTACCAGACCGCCCACTCGCTGCTGACGCAGCGGCCCGGCGGCTGGCCACTGACGGTGTTCCTGACACCGGACGATCACGTGCCGTTCTTTGCCGGCACCTACTTTCCGAACCAGCCGCGGCACGGCATGCCGTCGTTTCGCGACCTGATGCTGCGCATCGATGAATACCTGGCCGCCAACGAGGCCGAGATCCGGACTCAGAACACCTCGCTGGTCAATGCACTGCAGGAGCTGAGTCAGGCGACGGCCTCGGATTCAATCAATGCCATACCACTGGACAGCGCCCGCCAGGTGCTGGAACGAAACTTCGACGAGACCGATGGCGGCTTCGGTGAAGCGCCGAAATTCCCCCACCCGACGAATATCGAACGCCTGTTGCGGCACTGGGCGCGCAGCCGCAGCAGCGGCGAGACAATCGACCGTCGCGCCCTGTACATGGCGGTGTTCTCGCTGGAGAAAATGGCGCGCGGTGGCCTGTTCGATCAGCTCGGTGGCGGCTTTTATCGCTATTCCGTCGACAATCACTGGATGATCCCGCATTTCGAGAAAATGCTGTATGACAACGGGGCCCTCCTGGCCCTGTACGGCGAGGCCCATGCGGCAACCGGCCATCCTCTGTTTGAACGTACCGCCCGAAAAACCGCTGCCTGGGTCATGCGGGAAATGCAGGCAGCCGAGGGGGGTTACTACTCCAGCCTGGATGCCGACTCGGAGGGCGAGGAAGGTCGCTTTTATGTATGGACGCCGGACAGCGTACGCGCGCTGCTCGATGCAGACGATTACCGGGTGTTCGCACGGCGCTACGGGCTGGATCGTGCCGCCAATTTCGAGGGCCACTGGCATCTGCACGTCTATCGCACCCGCGACCAGCTGGCACAAGAATTCTCGATCAGTCACGAGGCCGTCGATCAGGCCCTGGCCCGGTCGCACGCAATGCTCTTCGAGGCACGCGAACAGCGCGTCCGTCCGGGCCGCGACGACAAGGTGCTGACCTCCTGGAATGGCCTGATGATACGCGGCATGGCGATTGCCGGCCGCTACCTGGACGAACCAGGCTGGATTACCTCGGCCGAACGCGCGCTGGATTTTATCCGCAACACGCTGTGGCAGGACAGTCGCCTGCTGGCCACCTACAAGGACGGCCGCGCACATCTGAATGCCTACCTGGATGATTACGTCTTTCTGATCGACGCCATTCTTGAATTGCTGCAGGTGCGCTGGCGGGATGCTGACCTGGCCTTCGCCATCGAACTGGCCGAAGGGGTGCTGGCCCGCTTCAGTGACCCGGCCGGCGGCTTTTTCTTCACCTCGGATGATCACGAACAGCTGATCCAGCGCCCGAAACCCAACCATGACGAGGCAACACCCTCGGGCAACGGTATCGCCGCGAAGGTGTTCGGACGCCTCGGACACCTGCTGGGCGAGGCCCGCTACCTGGAGGCTGCCGAACGCACACTCAAGTCTGTCTGGTCAGGCATCGAGTCCATGCCACACGGGCATACCAGTCTGCTGGTCGCACTGGAGGAATCGCTGTTTCCCTATCAGGCAATCATCATCCGTGGCCGCGGCACGGAGCTCGAGGAGTGGCGCCAGCAAGCCGCCCGCCCCTATGCACCGGCCCGCTGTACGCTGGCGATACCGGACGACGTGACGGCCCTGCCCGATCAACTGGGTGCCCGCGCATCGGCAGGCCACACACAGGCCTACATCTGCAACGGCATGACCTGCACTGCCCCGATCGCCAGCCTGAGCGAGTTTGAACAACAGCTTGACCAGACAATGGAGTATGCATGAGTGACACGAAGATGATCCTGCAGCTGCCCGGGGCGCAGCTTGAATCCATCGAGCAAAGGGGGGATTCGATCACGCTGGCTTTCTCACGGGTCAATCTCATCCAGGAAATGGAAAGTACCTTCCAGGATTCCCTGTGGACACAGGCCGTCAAGCTGACCATCGGGGAAAACGAACTGACGGGCGAACTGCCCGAGTGTCCGTGCGAGATCAGTGGCGGCGACCTGGTCAACAATATTTTCACTTATCGTGACCACGCACCCTTACCGATTGACTGGCACGGGGACACCCGTTGCACGCTGAAAGTTGCGGGAAGCAATGCAAGCTTCAGCATCGATGGCACATTCATGCAGCTCGAGCAGATTGATCACCCGCGCTACATCAAACACGTCAACAAATAATCGCCTATAAATAGTGATTAGCTAAATGGTATTATTTAACCGCAAGCACATACCCACTAAAATTAGGCTAGCCTTACTGGTATAACGGAAACACCCTGAAGTAACGGTTAATCTTGCGATGCGGATCTTTAATGGCAAATAAATCAAGAAAATACAGATTTGAACGGCGGCGCGCCAAACGCATGAAACCGGTACCCTTCAAGGACAGTTACGGCGAGACTGTTACGTCCTGCCGCCGGAAGGACGGTGAAGGTAAACACACATCCGGCCGCAGGATGTCTGTTGTCGCCGTGCTCAAGCAAGCCAAACGCTGGTATCAGGGTCTCTTCATTACCAGTTCATCAACAAAACATTCCCGGTAACGTTCGACGAACTCTTCCACCGTGAAGCTGTGGTTCTGGGTACCGTGCTGTTCGATCTTGATCGCACCCATGAGTGCGGCAATACGCCCGGTCGTCTCCCAGTCCAGATCATTCATCAGGCCGAACAGCAGGCCGGCCCGGTAGGCATCGCCGCAGCCGGTCGGATCATTGAGCGCCGTCACCGGTGCAGCCGGGATATCGATGCGCTGGTCCTCCGTATAGATGTGCGAGCCCTGCCCGCCCCGTGTCACGATCAGCGCCTCGACACGCTCGGCTATCTCATGCGGTGACAGGCCGGTACGATCCTGCATCAGCTGCAGTTCATAGTCGTTGACGCTGACCCAGCTGGCCATGTCGATAAACTGCTTCAGGTCTTCACCGTCGAACATGGGCAGGCCCTGGCCGGGATCGAAAATGAACGGGATTCCGCTTGCGGCGAACTGATCCGCATGATCAAGCATGCCCTGGCGACCGTCCGGCGAGACGATGCCGACGGTGATACCGTCCGCCTCGCCGGCGTCGTTCAGATGGGCCAGATCCATTGCACCGGGGTGGAAGGCCGTGATCTGGTTGTCGTCCTGGTCGGTGGTGATGAATGCCTGTGCGGTATAGGTTCCCTCAACGATACGAACGTAACGACGGTCAATACCGTGACGGTCCATCCATTCTGCATACGGCAGGAAATCGATACCCACGGTACCCATCGGCAACGGGTCACCACCGAGCAGTTTCAGGTTGTAGGCAATGTTGCCGGCGCAGCCGCCGAATTCACGGCGCATGTCAGGCACCAGGAAAGACACATTCAGGATATGCACCTTGTCGGGCAGGATATGGTTCTTGAACTGGTCATGGAACACCATGATGGTGTCGTAGGCGAAGGAACCGCAAATCAGTGCAGACATATAATTTTCCTGTATTCATTCCAGTTGTGTTGCGCGATGTACAGGGATGTACGAGTGCCGCGACCGGCATGGATGCCGACAGCGGCCCTGCGATGTGCACCTACAGGCTATCAATAAGCTGCAGGAGCGCCTGGCAGGCGCCATTCATTATTCAGGCATTCGCCACCGGCTGCCATGTCAGGTCAAGCTGCTTGGCGGCACGCACTTCGTCGAGGCGGCGCACCGGCTGCGTATGCGGAGCCTCTTTCAGCAGGTCCGGACTGTTTTCCGCCTCCTGCTGGATCTTGATCATGGCCTCCACGAAACCGTCCAGCTCTTCCCTTGATTCGGTCTCGGTTGGCTCGATGAGCAGGCACTCCGGCACCAGCAGCGGGAAATACGTGGTCGGTGCATGGAAGCCATAGTCCAGCAGACGCTTGGCGAAATCCATTGCCGTGATACCCAGCTCCTTGTGCTGACGCTTGAGTGTCACGATGAACTCATGCGTTGCCCGGCGCCCGGTGAAGGCGACATCGAATCCCGCCTCCATCAGCCTGGCCATGAGGTAATTCGCGTTGAGCGTGGCGTAGTCGGCAACACGATGCATGCCCTCACCACCCAGCATGCGGGCATAGATATAGGCGCGCATGAGGACGCCGGCATTGCCCATGAAGGCTGACAGGCGGCCGATGCTTTGTGGCCACACGTCTTCGGTAATCCAGTAATAGTCGTCTCCATCGATGCCCACGATCGGCAGCGGCAGAAATGGCTCCAGCCGCTTGCTGACACCGACCGGGCCGGCGCCCGGTCCGCCGCCGCCATGCGGTGTGGAAAATGTCTTGTGCAGGTTCATATGAATGACGTCAAAGCCCATGTCGCCGGGGCGCACCTTGCCAAGGATCGCATTAAGATTGGCGCCATCGTAGTACAGCAGACCGCCGGCCTGGTGAATCAGGGTGGCGATCTCCTCGATGCGCCGCTCGAACACACCCAGCGTGGACGGATTGGTCAGCATGATACCGGCCGTCTGCGGACCCACGGCCTGTTTAAGTGCCGCCATGTCGACATCGCCCTGATCATCCGTCGGTATTTCGCGCACCTTGTAACCACACATGACGGCGGTAGCGGGATTGGTGCCATGCGCGGCATCCGGGACCAGAATCTCGTCGCGCGCGGTATCGCCGTTGGCTTCATGGTAGGCACGTATCATGGCCACGCCGGTAAACTCACCCTGCGCGCCGGCCGCGGGTGTCATCGACACTGCCGGCATGCCGGTTACTTCCTTGAGTATCTCCTGCAGCTCGTACATGGAGCGCAGGAAACCCTGGCCCATGGATTCCGGCGCCAGCGGATGGCGCGCCAGGAACCCGGGCAACATCGCCAGCCGGTTACAGGCCCGCGGGTTGTATTTCATGGTGCATGAGCCCAGCGGGTAGAACTGCGTATCGATGGAGAAGTTCTTCTGCGACAGGCGTGTGTAGTGGCGCACCACCTGCATCTCGGACGTTTCCGGCAACAATGGTTCACTAGTGCGCAACATCGCCGCAGGTATACCCGTGACTTCTTCAGCCTGATGCGGCGCCTGCGCCTGCGCACGGCGTCCGGGACGCGAATGTTCGAATATCAGCATATCTATACGCTCTTTGTTAAAACCGTCACCCCCTCTCCCTCCGGGAGAGGACCGGGGAGAGGGGATCAAATAAGGAATCAGCCGATTCTGATCCCCTCATCCTGACCTTCTCCCTGGGGGAGAAGGAACCTGACTGTTACATCCTGCCAGCCAATTAAACTTTATAAGGCCGCCAGCGCCGCCGCATAGTCCGGTTCGTCGGCGATTTCCGGGACCAGCTGCGTATAGGCAACCTTGTGATCCGCATCCAGTACGACAACGGCCCGTGCCGTGATCCCGGACAGCGGACCATCGGTGATCAGCACGCCATAGTCCTTGGCAAAATTACGACTGCGCATCAGCGACAGCGGTACGACGTTCGTGATCCCTTCCGCACCGCAGAAACGCCCCTGCGCAAAGGGCAGATCGGCGGATATCACCAGCACGACGACATCCTCATGGTCCGCCGCATGCTCGTTGAACTTCTTCGTGGAGATCGCACAGGTCGGTGTATCCAGACTCGGCACGATATTCATCAGCACCCGCTTGCCGCTGTAGTCCGCAAGCCGTATGTCACTCAGCTTGCCGTCGACCAGGTGGAAATCCGGCGCCGCACTGCCCACAGCAGGCAGTTCGCCATTGGTACTGCATTCATTCCCGTCCAGAGTTACCTTTGCCATTTTATTCCCCTTTTCAAACAGTGTTGTTTATCGAGGTAAAAACCAGTTGTTGTCTTTACTACCCGCATATTCCCCGGGAGTCTGTTCATCCAGGTGCACGCCCTGTTGACCACTGGATTCTCGCCGGAGCCTGTCACCGCGGAGGCGGAGGCGGGAATGACTGCGATTTTTCATGCCATCTTCGGTTTTACCGGGCAGCCTGCCGCCGTTTGCGCATCGATCACGCGGTTCAGGTGCTCTGCATACAGTTCGATATCCGCATCAGTACGTGTTTCCGTCGCACATACCAGCAGGGTATCCGTCAGCTCCGGATAGTCGGCGGACAGGTCATAACCCGGCAGGATATTATGTGCATGCAGTGAGCGCATGACACCTGCCAGTGGTAACGAGAATCGCAGTGGCGTCTCGTGGAAATACGGGCGGTTGAATACCGGCTCGACACAGCCGTTCGCTGTGAGTGCCGCAACCAGCTTCTGCGTATTTGCGTGACAGGCACTGGCAACGCACCTGAGCCCTTCGGCACCGAGCAGCGACATGTGAATGGTGGCCGCGGTGACCAGCAATCCCTGATTGGTGCAGATATTCGAGGTCGCCTTGGAGCGGCGGATATGTTGTTCGCGTGCCTGCAGCGTCAGGGTAAATCCCTCCCGCCCGTCACGATCGACGGTGCGGCCAACGACACGCCCCGGCATCTGCCGGACCAGCGCCTGCTTGCAGCACATGTAACCGAAATAGGGACCACCGGCCATCATGGGAACACCCAGCGGCTGCCCCTCACCGCAGGCAATATCGGCACCCTGCTCGCCCCACTCACCCGGCGGTTTCAACAGCGCCATGGCGACGGGATTGGCGATGCCGATGACCAGTGCGCCGTTGTCGTGCGCCCAATTCGTGAGCTCATCCACATCCTCCAGGATGCCGAAAAAGTTCGGCTGCTGGATGACCAGTGCGGCGATGTCTTCACCCGCATACTGCTGCAGCGTCTCTGGAAGTGTGTGGCCGCCTTCCGGGCTGTAGGGCAGCTCGACCAGTTCGATTCCCTGGTTGTGCACAATGCTGCGCGCGGTCCTGCGGTAGTACGGATGGACCGTGGTCGGCACCAGCACACGCTTCGATTTTGACTTGCGGTTGCCGCGAATGGCCATCAAGATGGCCTCGGCAAGACCCGAGGCGCCGTCGTACAGCGAGGCATTCGAGACATCCAGACCGGTCAGGCCGGCCATCATGGTCTGGTACTCGTAGATCAGCTGCAAGGTACCCTGGCTGGCCTCGGCCTGGTAGGGCGTGTAGGCACTGTAGAATTCACCGCGCGTGGTGATTTCCCAGACAGCGGCCGGGACATGATGGTCGTAGGCACCTGCACCCATGAAGCACAACGGCCGGCCATCCTGTTCGGCGCGTTCGATCATCAGCCGGGTAATCTCCTGCTCGTTCAACCCGTCCGGCACACCGGACAGTTTGCCCGTGCGCAGGTTGGCGGGGATCTCGTCAAACAGGTCTTCTATGTCACTGACACCGATGGTGTCGAGCATTTCCCGGACGTCGGTCTCTGTATGTGGAATAAAGGGCATCGTCTTCTATCGCTGTCTCAGGTTAAATATCCAGTCATCGCGAGGTAGGTGCAGCAAACCAGCCAGCTTGAGCAGCCGGCCAGAACTGCTACCCGGCTTCGACCCCTGCCATGACGAAAACGTTCAGGGTTCTCTAGTGTTCCTCTGCCTCCAGAAAACCCGCGTAGGCCTCGCTGTCCATCAGCAGGTCAAGATCAGCGGCGTTGCTGGGCCGGATACGGAACAGCCAGCCGGCACCGTAGGCATCCTGGTTAACCGTCTCCGGCGCGTCGGCCAGAGCTTCGTTGGCTTCCAGGACCTCACCGGAAAGTGGCGCATAAACATCGGAGGCCGCCTTGACCGATTCGACCACGGCGCAGGCATCCGACGCACACACCGTCTGGCCCACCTCCGGCACCTCGACGAATACCATGTCTCCAAGCTGGTCCTGCGCACTGTCGGATATACCCACGGTTACGGACCCGTCATCGTTCAATCGTGCCCATTCGTGGGTCTTGGTATATTTTAGTTCAACGGGAATGGTGCTCATGATTTCCTCGCTCCTGGTTGTCCTGATTAGAAAACGTGTGCCGGTCGTATTACAGGTCGATCTGCGCTTCGCCATTCCTGACAAACGGTGGCTTGACCACCCTGGCATTCAACAGCTTGCCACGGATATCCACCTGGCAGGTCTCGCCGGTATCTTTCGGTACCCGTGCAAAGGCAATGGCACGCTGCAGGGTCGGTGAAAAACTGCCGCTGGTTATCTCGCCCTCACCGTCACCGGCAACCACCTTCTGGTGATTGCGCAATACACCGCGGTCCTCCAGCAACAGGCCGACGAGCTTGTGTTGCGTGCCGGCCCGGCGTTGAGTCTCGATGGCCTGGCGCCCGATAAAATCGCGGTCACCCGGTTCCCATGCAACGGTCCAGCCGAGTGCCGATTCCAGCGGGCTGACCGTTTCATCCATGTCCGAACCGTACAGGTTCATACCGGCCTCGAGGCGCAGCGTATCGCGCGCACCCAGCCCGGTCGGCCGGACGCCGGCAGCACGGAGTTTGCTCCAGAATGCCGGTGCCTCATCCGCGGGCAGGATGATCTCGAAACCGTCCTCGCCGGTGTAGCCGGTACGCGCAATGAACCAGTCGCCGTCAAAGGCGCCGAAGAAGGGCTTCAGATCGCCGGCAAATGCACGCGCCGTGTCGCTCAGCAACGGCAGGGTTTTGTCACGCGCATTGGGGCCCTGCACGGCGATCATGGCCAGTTGTGGCCGCTCGGTCACTGCCACCTCGAATGCCGCCGACTGTTGCTCAAGCCAGGCCAGGTCCTTGTCACGGGTTCCGGCATTGACGACCATGCGGTAGAAGTCATCACGGATGTAGTACACAATCAGGTCATCGATCACGCCGCCGTCTTCATTCAGCATGCAGCTGTAGAGAGCCTTGCCGCTGTCCTTCAGGCGGTCGACATCGTTTGCCAGCAGGTAGCGCAGGAATTCACGGGTGCGTGCGCCGGTCAGATCGACAACCGTCATGTGCGATACATCGAACATGCCGGCATCGCTGCGCACGTTGTTGTGTTCCTCGATTTGTGAGCCATAATTGATCGGCATATCCCAGCCGGCGAAATCCACCAGTTTGCCGCCGTCAGCCACATGTTCATCATAGAGCGGAGTCTTTTGTCCCATGGTTCGTCATTTCCGTAACAAGGGGTCAGCACCCCTGCCAGCGTTGTCCGTTGTAGTGTCCGGGGCATTCACATGAAAAGGGTACTGACCCTTTTCAATCCGGGCGCATAAAAAAGGGCGACGGCAGCCAGTGGCCAACCGTCGCCCCTCTGTCCGGTAACCTGAGAGAGTCATTGCCCCCGATCAGCGGGTGCATATCCCCTTCGGTGGACCGCCGTGCGGTCGCTCTCCAGAGTCAACGTCTGCTGCGGTCCGTTTGCCTGAGCGTTTCCGGGCGTGTTGCGCCTTCGGCGGTTCCAGTCACGAGCTGCTGGAACTCTCTCCCGCAAGAGCGTTACGTTGAGGCGTAAATATACCCTCGCCCGCGACCGAGTTCCATATATAAGGTTGGATGCCTGCGGTTGGGGACAGGGCCCTGTCGACAATCGTCGACCACGGGACCAATCGTAAAAAACACAATACAATTAGCGACTTAAAAAATAGAATTCTGTGTCCTTATGCGGATTCCGCGCTATTTTGATCCCTGTGTGCGCCTTGATTACCCGTAAAATGATTTCTGTATTTCAGTCTGCTTCCGTGGGCCAGCAGATCCTGTGTGATCGCCAGGCCGGCCCAGTGGGTATTTACAAGTTCCCGCCGCAGCTGAAAATTAATGCGGCCGCGCGAGAGCCGGCAGATCGCCGGCAATGCCCATGGCATGGCGCATGAGGGCGTGCCGGACCGCTGCACTTTTACCTACCAGCGACAGTCCGGCGCTGCGCAACCGGCCGGCCGGGAGGTTTGCGTTGCTGAACAGGCGGTTGATGCCGTCCATGGCCGACATCATGAGCGTGTTATCACTGCGTCGCCAGCGCTCATAGCGGCGCAGCGTATGCAGGCTGCCCGTATCCCGGTGGCCTGCGCGCGCCTCCAGCACCACCCCGGCCAGCACCGCGGCATCGAGCAGGCCGAGGTTAACACCCTGGCCGGCGAGCGGGTGGATCGCGTGGGCCGCATCGCCAAGCAGTGCCACCCGTGCCTGCACATAGTGCACGGCATGCTGCCGCACCAGCGGCCAGACCTGGCGTGGCCCCGAAGCGAGAATTTTGCCGAGTTTATAGTCGAATGCACTGCCGAGCGCCTGGTGGAATGCAACCGGGTCGAGTGCCTGGATACGCTCGATCTCGTCTTGCGGCAGCGTCCAGACAATGGAGCTCCAGCCGTCGACCAGCGGCAGGAATGCCAGCGGCCCGCCGGGCAGAAAGCGCTGCCAGGCAGTATTCGCATGCGGCAGGGCCGTCTGCACCCGTGCCGCCAGGCTGGTCTGGTGATAATCGTGACGACGGACCCCGATGCCGAGCTGCTCGCGTACCGGCGAACGCGCACCATCGGCGGCGGCGAGCAAGGGTGCGGACAGGTGGTGTCCGTCTTCCAGCGTCACGATTACCTGGTCAGCACCGACATCGATCTGTGTAAACACGGACGGGCAATACACATCGACGCCTGCAAGCAGCTTCAGCCTGTCCTGCAGCGCGGCCTGCATAATACCCGGCTCGATGATATGGCCGAGCCAGGGTTCGGCAAGCTCTGCGCAGTCGAAATGCAGGACACCCTCGCCTGCGGCATCCCATACCTCCATGTCGGTAAAAGCGCACACCGGTTGTACTGCAATCGCCTCCCACACTGCCAGCGAGCGGAAGATCTGCTCCGAGGCACGGGTGATGGCATAGACGCGCGGATCGCTGCCGACTTTGATAACCGGCTCACGTGCCTCGAGCAGCGCAACCCGCATGCCGGACTGACCCAGGGCGCAGGCCAGCGTGGCGCCGACAATACCGCCACCGATGATGATTACGTCATGATCGTGCATAAGCTGCCACGTCGCCTCAAATACCTCGTCATTCCGGCGCAGATTCCGTCATTCCCGCGCACGACTGCAGGAAGCTGTAGGGTGCGTTCCACGCACCGATAATGCGCCCGGCGTAATGGTGCACAAAGTGCACCCTACAGAGCGCTTTTCTTCACAACGGCAACCCGCGCGCCAGCCGCGGGGTACGACCCGAGCGACCCATGGTCAAGCGTGTCAGCAAACGCTTGGCCGGAGGGAACAGGTCGAGCGCCAGCATGCCCGCACTGCGCACCGCACCCAGCGCGGGCAGCGGCAGGGTAAACAGATGTGCAAGGCCGTCGGTAAACAGCGTGACATTCCTGTGATCCCGCTGCCGCCACGTGCCGTAGCGTGAGAGGACTGCCGGGGCACCAGGGTCCTCGCCCCGGCGCCGCGCATCGACCAGCACCTCGGCAAGCACCGCGACATCGCGCGCACCGAGGTTGAAACCCTGTCCTGCAACCGGGTGCAGGGTATGCACGGCATTGCCCACCAGTGCCAGTCGCTCGGCCGCGCTGGCCGTCGCACTCACCAGTCGCAACGGCCAGGCCTGACGCCTGCCGACACGCCGCAACCGGCCCAGCCGCTGACCGAAACGTGCCTGTAACTGCGTCAGGAAGGCCGCGTCATCCAGCGCCATGACGGCATCCGCCTGGTCCGTTGCCACGGTCAAGACCACACCACAGCGCTGTTAGCTCATGGGCAGCAGCGCGACCGGTCCCTCGGGGGTAAATCGTTCATAAGCGATATTATTGTGTGGCAACTGGGGTGTGACATTGGACACGATCGCCGTCTGGCGGTAATCCGTTACCTGGCATTCAATGCCGGCCTGCGCGCGCAGGGTTGAGTCTGCCCCGTCGGCTGCCACCAGCAAGGATGCCTGCAATCCGGTGACCTCATCGCCCTCGTTGAGCTGCACGCTTACGGATGTGGCGGTGCGACTCATCACGGTGAGCGCGGCCGGACAGTACACGTCGACATCGTCGGCACGGGCAACGGCCGCATCCAGTACACTGCCGATCACACGTGCCGGCACTACATAACCGATGGCCGGCAGGCCCTCGGTTTCACGATCCATGTGGACCATACCCGGACGGCCACGGTCCGAAACATGGATACTGTGGATGGCGGTGGCCGATTCGGCCAGTTCGTTCCAGAGGCCCAGCCCGTCGAAGATGCAGCGGGTACCCCAGGCCAGCGCGATGGCCCGTTCATCATAGCCCGCTTCTTCCCTGACCTCACGGCGCGTCGCCTCGACAACGGCAATGCGCATACCCTGGCCGGACAGGGCACAGGCCAGCGCGGCACCGACCATGCCGCCGCCACTGATAATGACATCGTAATGTTTCATTGCATGGCACAGGAGGTGGCGGGATCAGGCTGCCGCCATCAATGCCTCGATTTCGGCCACCGTCTTCGGTGCAGCCTCGGTCAGCACATCCGGGGCATCACGGGTGACCAGCACGTCATCCTCGATCCGGATACCAATATTCCACCACTTCTTCGCCACGCCGCGGCTGCCGGCGGGTATGTACAGTCCGGGCTCAACGGTCAGCATCATGCCCGGCTCCAGTACGCGCCATTCACCCCCAACCTTGTAATCACCGACGTCATGGACATCCATGCCAAGCCAGTGCCCGGTACGATGCATGTAAAAACGCCGGTAGGCATCTTTCTTGATGAGGTCAGGCAGCCGACCCTTGAGAATGCCGAGCGTGAGCAGCCCTCGCGTCAGCGTCCTGACTGCGGCAACATGCGGCGCATTCCAGTGATTACCCGCCCGTACCTTCCTGATGGCGGCCTTCTGTGCGGCAAGCACTACGTCATACAGCGCCTTCTGGGCCGCGGTGAAACGACCGTTAACCGGGAAGGTCCGCGTAATATCGGATGCGTAGCAGTCATATTCCGCACCGGCATCGATCAGCAACAGGTCACCGTCCTTAAGCCGGTCGCTGTTGCGCGTATAGTGCAGAATACAGCCGTTCTGACCACCGCCAACGATACTCGGGTAGGCCGGCACCATGCCGGCACTGCGGAACTCGTGCAGTAACTCGGCCTCGATCTCGTATTCGTACAAGCCCGGACGGCAGGCCTGCATGGCGCGCACGTGTCCGCTACATGCCACCCGCGCGGCCTTGCGCATAACCCTGACCTCGGCACGGTTCTTGTACAGTCGCATATCATGCAGCAGATGCTCGAGTGCGATGAACTTGTCCGGCGTCCGTGCCCCGCGCCGGCTACCCTGACGAATACGGTTCACCCATTCCATGACACTTTTATCAAATTCCGGTCGCGCGCCCATGGTGTAAAAGACCTGCTCGCGGTCTTCCATGAGGCCCGGCAGGATGTCATCGATATCGGCAATGGGGAATGCATCGTCGGCGCCGTAGTCCGCGACGG
>JBATGJ010000092.1:0-3838 GCA_049665685.1 Gammaproteobacteria bacterium | reverse complement strand
ACCTTGAAGTACCGTTTCCGTGTAATTCCGTGGCAAATTGATTTTTTAATCGATAACGATTCTGGTAACGGGTACGCGGGGCAAATGCTAACCTGACAATTCAGACTCCAGCGCCTCCCAACGTGCGTAACAGGTCTCAAGCTCGGCCGTGACTGTTTCCAGCCGCGCCAGGGCGGCCTTTACCTGCGCGTCCGGTTGCTGGTAGAAGCCGGGCTCACTGACCGCCTGCTGCAGCTGTCGCTGTTCCCCCTCCAGTGACTCGATCCGTCCGGGCAGGGCCTCCAGTTCTCGCTGGTCCCGGTAAGACAGCTTGTTTGCTTTAGCGGCAGGTTTACCCCGGCTGGCCACCGGCTTCGACGGCGAGCGCTTGCCATGCGCTTCTGCAACTGGCTGCTGCTGACGCAGCCAGTCCGAGTACCCGCCGACATATTCACCGATACTGCCATCGCCCTCGAATACCAGGGTGCTGGTGACGACATTATCTAGAAATTCGCGGTCATGACTGACCAGCAGCAGCGTGCCACTGAATCCCATGAGCAGTTCCTCGAGCAGTTCGAGGGTCTCGACATCAAGGTCATTGGTCGGTTCGTCCATGACCAGCAGGTTGGCCGGGCGTGCAAACAGGCGCGCCAGCAACAGGCGATTGCGCTCGCCGCCGGACAGGGAACTGACGGGCGACTGCAGGCGTTCGGGCGGGAACAGGAAATCACGCAGGTAGCCTGCCACGTGTCGGTCGCGTCCATTGACCGTTACACGCTGGCTACCGTCGGCCACGTTGTCCATGACTGATTTGTCAGGGTCGAGTTGCTCGCGCTGCTGGTCAAACCAGGCCGTCTGCAGGCGGGTACCCTGCCGCACGCGACCGCTATCGATTTCAATGCGGCCGAGCAATGCCCTGATCAGGGTGGTCTTGCCCGAACCGTTGGGGCCAATGATCCCGACCCGGTCACCACGCAACACCGTCGTCGAGAAGTCGCGGATGACCCAGTGGTCGTCAAACCGCACACTGATGTTGTCCGCCTCGAATACGATGCGACCGGATTGTTCGCCCTGTTCGAGCCGCATATCCGCACGGCCGGAACGCTCCTGTCGCAGGCGCCGTTCCTCGCGCATGCGCTGCAAAGCGCGCACCCGGCCCTCATTGCGCGTGCGTCGTGCCTTGATGCCCTGGCGAATCCATGCCTCTTCCTGCGAGAGTTTTTTATCAAACAGCGCATGGTGGCGCGCCTCGGTCTCAAGCTGTTCCGCCTTGCGACGCAGGTAATCGTCGTAACCACCCGGCCAGGATGTCAATACACCCCGGTCGAGTTCCAGGATACGCCCGGCCAGACGCCGCACGAAGGCGCGATCGTGACTGATAAATAGCAGGGCACCGGTGAAATTCAGCATGAATTCCTCCAGCCAGCGAATGGCCGCGATATCGAGATGATTGGTGGGCTCATCGAGCAGCAATACATCGGGATCACACGCCAGTGCCTGCGCCAGCAGGACACGTCGCCGCCAACCACCCGAAAGCGTTGCAAACCGGGCATCGCCATCCAGCTGCAGGCGCGACAGCACCGTCTCGACACGCTGTTCCAGTTGCCAGCCACCGGCGGCCTCGAGCGCCTGTTGCAGCGTGGCCAGGCGGTCAAGGGCGGCCGGATCCGGTGACTTTGCCAGCCCGGTGGCGGCGTGGTGATATTCGGCAAGCAGTCGCCCCTGCTCCGGAATACCGGCCGCAACCACGTCGAACACACTGTCCTCGCACTCGAGCCTGACATCCTGCGCCAGTGCGGCCACGCGGACCCCGGTCTGCCGCCAGACCTCACCATCGTCCGCGCTGCGCTCGCCACTGATGATGTGCAGCAGCGAGGACTTGCCCGCCCCATTGCGGCCCAGCAGACACACGCGCTCACCCGGCGAGAGCTCCAGGGAAACTCCATCGAGCAGGGCGTGATGGCCATAGGCCAGCGAACAATCTGTCAGTTTGATCAGGGGCATGATGCGTTCCGGATGGTGTAGGATACTATGTTGAGTGTGGAAGCGTGTGTGTGGAGGTCGATGCCCTATCCAGGCTTCCGATGTGCGTGAACAATCAGGACCTGGCTGCATCCAACGTGAAATGACTTTTCACTGTTACTCCCAACGCATGCTGAATCCGTTCCGCGGTATCGTCAGCTATATCAGTTACCAGTCCGCCGATGCCGTCACGGCCGACGGCAGTCACTGGGACCTGTATGTCAGCAACCAGGCCTTGCTGCAGGGACTGGACACGGAGAGAAAACCGCAGATCAGTGACATTCGCTACGGTTCCTGGTCGGCGCGGCGCGGACTGACACGCGGACCGATCTTACCGTCCGATGATTTTCTGCAGATGGAGGCCATGGGCACCCGGGTCTACGAGCACCTGCTCGAGGTCTGCGACCAGGCGCCCTTCCCGCTGCTGGACCGCTTCGAGCTCTGGCTGCTCGACCGGGATGCACAACCCCTGGCACTGATCGACAGCGCCCTGGATGAGCACGGCATCGACGCCCGGCAATCGCTCGGGTGGCGCCCCGGGCAGGACTGCCGGCAGACCTTCACCTCGTGTATGGCCGAGCAGTTGGTTGCCAACCATGACACCCCCGGGGCGGTGGCCGACTACCTGGCCCGGTATATCAACAGCCGCACCACCGACACGGCGGCCGCCCAGCTGTTCCGGCGCAATGATGACGGCAGCGGCGCGGGCCTGTGGGGCATCAACCTGCCGGAGACCCTGACCGGCCGCGTGCTGCCCGGGAGCGACTTCCCGTCCCGGCTGCTGCAGACACAGGGCCACGATGCACAGCATGCACAGCTGGTGCAGGACTTCATCTGCTGGCAGGCACCCTGGCAGCTGCTATTACCGGACATGGATACGGCGGTGCGCGGTGAGTTCGAACAACATGCGCGGGTACAACCGCTCAAACTCGCCCGCCAGTACCGCCTGTATCCGGATATTGTCAACCGTCGCGTAATCGACGCGGCCCGTGTGGAGGCCCGCCTGCGCAGCACGCACCAAACCCGCAAACCGGCCGAAAAGATCATGTCCACCTTCTACATCGAACTGAGCCCGGAGGCGGCGGATCGATGAGCACGAGTGCCGAACTGGCCGCGGTCGAGATCTGCATCGACTGGCAGGCCAACAACGTCACCCATCGCAACCGACGCTATGCCGGCAAGATCAATTTCTGGCGCGATATTTTTCCGGGCACCTTGGCACTGCGCCTGCCGGAAAGCAAGGGTGAGTGGGTCAGCGAGGAATTCCCTGCTGGCGAACTGGTACCTGCCTGGCGCGAGTCGAATATTCACACGGTCAAGGCTGGCACCCTCAAGCTGCAGCGCAGGCACGGCCCACCGGTTCAGTTACAGGCCGGACGCCATTATCCACGCTACATTGCCGCCGGCCTGCCGGAGATCTATGCGGGCAATGTGCAGCCCCTGCGCGTGCTTGCGATCGAGGGTGATGAGGTCACGCTTGACCTCAACCATGCGCTGGCACGCATACCGCTTACGGTGTCGGCGCGTATTGATAAACGCCTCGGTAGCGCCGGGAAACATGGCGGGCGCTGCAATGATGTGGTCATGGACCTGCTCGATGCCGGGGCCGGACTGGAAGCCGTGCAGCCGGAGAACAGACACTTTTTCGACGGGCAGCCGTTTGCACGGCTGGACGAACGCGAGGACGCTGTGTTTTATTCGGCACCGCGCCTGGTGCAGCACCTGGATGCGATGGCCATACGGCAGGTCAGCGGCATCTATGCAGGCTTCCTCGAAGACGGCATGCAGGTGCTGGACCTGATGAGCAGCTGGGTTTCACACCTGCCGGACGACCGCG
>JBATGJ010000091.1:0-8043 GCA_049665685.1 Gammaproteobacteria bacterium | reverse complement strand
CCGTGATTACACAAACCGGCACCGGGTTTCTTGCGTGTGTGCGTTGCCTGGGGTGCGGTGTGTCCTGAAAACGAACGCATTCTGGAGGCGTGGGTGATCGGTCGCAACACCATGTTTGTTGCTCGCAATTATGTTTTGCAATGTACGGCATATTGCCGTACAATACAGACTAGAAATTGTTTTTTGGAGAGCGACCATGCCAGTTACCAGGAAGAAGCCTGCCAAAGCAGCAGCCCGCCGCCGGGGGAAGGTGGCGCGGTTGGAAGCGCGCATTAGCCCTGAACAAAAACGGCTCTTTGAGCACGCCGCTGATTTGCAGGGGAGATCGTTGACGGAGTTTGTCGTGCGCAGTGCGCAAGAGGCTGCACAGGAAGCGATCAGGGAACATGAATTGATTTCCCTGACGGCCCGCGACACAAAGGCCTTTGTTAACGCACTTTTGAAACCCCCGGCCCCTAGATCACGGCTGAAGCGTGCCGCAGAACGATACCATTCTTTGATGGAGGGCTGAGTGGCGGATAAAAAAGCTCCGGAACACCCTCCCGTAAAGATAGAGCCGCTCGCTAAAAAACACGATCGAGCGGCTTTTTCTTGTGGCTATGAGGAACTGGACCGATATATCAAAGAGAGAGCGTCCCAGGAGGCAAGAAGGCAAATTTCTGCGCCCTTTGTGCTGGTTGAGAGTGGAGACAACCGAGTCATTGGTTATTACAGCCTGTCGGCGACCAGCATTCTGCTCGACGACCTGCCGGAGAAAACAGGGCAGAAGCTTCCCCGATACCCGGACGTACCCGCCACGCTCCTTGGCAGGCTGGCGGTAGACGAGCGCTATAAGGGAAGGGGACATGGCGAACTGTTGCTGATAGACGCTCTCAGGCGCGCTTTCCAGGCTGCGACGGATGTCGCCTCTTTTGCCGTTGTTGTCGATCCAAAAGACAAGAAATCACGGTCTTTTTACGAGCACTATGAATTCATAGCCCTCCCGGACCAAAAACTGCGCATGTTTCTTCCAATGAGTACGATTGCAGGCCTGTTTACTTAATCTGGCTTAATGGTCTTCCAGAGATTGACCGGGATGGTTCATGACCTGGATCGACCTGGCAGCGACAGTACCAGCGTGAAGGTAGCATTTGACGAATTGATAATCATGATGCCGGAAAGGTGAATGCTCAGGATTTTCCGCGCAGATTGTGTGCGGGAGTTTTGCGGGATTCAGTTATGCATCGTCCTGCATTGTTAGGCAAAATGGGCAACGGGCATTCCAGTAATCTATGTTTAAAAACAAAATGTTAGCAATCGGCTTGCTAACTACGAACCAGGCGGTCGGGAGTTCGAATCTCTCCGGGCGCGCCATTCAATCAAAGGGTTATCGGGTGCTGCCTGCTAACCCTTTTTCATTTTCCGACAGTTTTCCGACAACTTCTTTGCTTCTTTGGACCACTGTCAGGGTCGGAATCTGGACAATTCCCCTGTGCACGGCGAATTGTTATTCAGGCGGCTACGGGTAGTTGGAAAAGCCCATGGCAATGAGCTTTCCACCGGAATTGGTTGAGATCCGTGCGGCGGATGCTGGTTTCGCTGGTGATTTATGAGGGTGTATTACCTTCGAGCGCAGTGTGCACACGATGAGTGTTGTAGTACTGTCGAAATTCTTCCAGTTTTCTTCCCAGATCGGCTGCGCTCCAGAACAGAGTGTGATCAAGGTATTCTCGGCGAAGGGTCCCGATCAGACGTTCAATAAAGGGATGCGATAGCAGTGTATAGGGGACAGTTTTGACCTCGTCGGCACCAAGAAATCTCAGATTCGCACGCCATTGGTGATATAGGAAGAGCGGATCGTTATCAGAGCTGAGATATTTTGGGGAACCTCTGGATGAGATAGCGGAGTTGAACATGCGGCAAAGGGCGATACCGTCGACATCGCCAGCATGGATACCAAAACCGATGATGCGCCGGGTGAAATGGTCCATGACCACGAGCACCCAGTGGCTATTTAATAGAATGGACTCGCAGCGGAACAGGTCAATGCTCCAGAGGCTGTCCTTTGCGTGACCGATGAAAGTCAGCCACGATGGCCCATTGTCACCAGGGTCTGGCCGGTAATGTGCGGCGAGGACGCGCCGCACCACATCTTTATCGATATTGGTACCAAAGGCCTTATTGATCTGCTGTGCGATTCGTGGGCAGCCAAACCGTGGGTTACGCTGCTTCATCTCAATGATCGCACGAATGAGTTCTGGTGATGGTTCTTTGGGGCCGGGTTTTCGTTGACTGCCAGCTGATGAATACAGTAGTCGATACTTGTGGAGCATAAGCAGGTTATGGAACTTCAACAGCGTTGATGGCCGGATAATGATGGCAGCCCGCCTGAGGTGATGTGGATTGAGGAAGAGCGACCAGAAACCTAACAGGAATCGGTCGAGTGCAGAGAGATTGGGTGCGCGTTGCCGGGAGCGACTGATAACCAGGAGCTGTTGTTTCATCAACAGGCTGTCAGCGACGATGGCCTTCGTGCCACCGGGGCCCAGGAGTTTGGCAATCGTGGTTAATAGATGTACGAGGAGTACCAGTAGATCCTTCATGGCGGAGCAGGGTAGGGGCGATTGCTTTCAGGAGCAAGACGGGTTGAGTCACGGTTTTCACGTGATAATTAATAATTCGCCAGAGACGGGAGAGGATAATGAATAAGAAAAAGGCGCTGCGCTTTTTCGCGTTATTGCTGGTATTGGCCATCGGCGTCGGCGGCTGGTGGTATGCCGGCAAGCGTGACGGGCAGGATGAAACCTTGCTGGTGTTGTACGGCAACGTGGATATCCGCGAAATCGACCTGGCGTTCAATAACAGCGAACATATCGACCAGCTGTTTGCGCAGGAGGGTGACCGGGTACGCAAGGGCCAATTGCTGGCTGCCCTGCATCAGCCACGTATGCAGGCCGAAGTTACCGTCGCAGAGGCCCGGGTGGCTGCTCAGAAGGCGGTTGTTGCACGGCTGGAGGCCGGCAGCCGGCCGGAGGAGGTGCGTCAATCTCGGGCGAAGGTCGCCGCTGCCAGGGCGAAACAGGTCGACGCGAAGGTTACGTTCGAACGCACACAGAAACTTTACAAACAACAGGCTGTCTCCAAACAGGTGCTGGATGATATGCAAGCCAGCCTGGATACAGCCCGGGCCGATCTCAAGGTGGCAGACGAGACACTGGCGCTGGCGGTCGAAGGGCCGCGGGTGGAAAATATCGATGAGGCCAGGGCCATGTTGAGGGCCGATGAGGCGCAGTTGGCGCTGGCGCAAGAGGTATTGAAAGACACTGAACTGTATGCACCGGCCGACGGCGTTATTCGTAACCGTATCCTCGAGCCCGGTGATATGGCATCTCCCCAGACGCCGGTATTTACGCTGGCGTTGACCAACCCGGTGTGGGTGAGGGCCTATGTAGCGGAAACCGCGCTGGGCAAACTGGCGCCGGGGATGTCGGCCGATGTGTCCACGGACAGTTATCCTGGCAAGACCTATCCGGGCTGGATCGGTTTTATTTCACCGACTGCCGAGTTCACGCCCAAGAACGTGGAAACGCCCGAGCTGCGTACCCGCCTTGTCTACCAGCTGAGGATCTATGTGTGTAACCCGCAGGATGAGCTGCGCCTGGGCATGCCGGCCACAGTTTCCATCCCGCTCGACCAGCCGAAACCGGCGCCCGTGCATGCCGCCCCCGATTGCGCGAAGCCGGGGGGTGGCTGAAGTGACGGCAGCAGCGGCGCTCATCTTCGAGGGTGTCAGCAAGACCTTTTCGACCGGAGATCGGTCCGTCAGGGCGTTACAGTCAGTCGACATCAGCATCCAGGCGGGCAAAGTGACCGGCCTCATTGGTCCTGATGGGGCCGGCAAGACTACGCTCATGCGGCTGGCGGTCGGGTTGTTGTGGCCCGATGAGGGTCACATCCAGGCACTGGACATCAACGTGATCGAGTGCCCGCTCGAGGTTCAGTCGTCAGTCGGCTACATGCCGCAGCGCTTCGGTCTGTATGAAGACCTGAGTGTGCAGGAGAATCTGGACCTGTATGCCGATCTGCAAGGGGTTGCCAAAGCCGAGCGTTCTGCACGCTATCAGGAACTGATGCATATGACGGGCCTGGCGCCGTTCACGAGCCGGCTGGCCGGCCGTCTTTCCGGCGGCATGAAGCAGAAGCTCGGTCTGGCCTGTACCTTGGTGCGTCCACCGCGCCTGTTGTTACTGGACGAGCCGACGGTGGGTGTCGACCCGGTGTCGCGGCGTGAGTTGTGGGTTATCGTCTACCGACAGGTCAAGGAGCAGGGTATGAGTGTGCTGCTGAGCACCGCGTATCTTGATGAGGCAGAGCGTTGCGACGAAGTTATCCTGATGCATGAGGGCAGGCGCCTGGGTCAGGGCAGCCCGGAAAGCTTCAGTGAGCCGATGCGCGGACGGGCCTTCCGCGTGACTGACCCCGGACTCACCAAGCGTACCTTGCAGGCACGCATCAGTGCCGTGCCGGGCATTGTCGACGCCATCATCGAAGGCGAGCAGGTACGCATCGTCACTGCAACCCCGGGATTGCCGGACCTGTCTGCCGTGTCCGCCGACAGCGACGCATTACACACTCAACCGGCCGAACCGATTTTCGAAGATGCCTTTATCGCCACACTCAAGGGCGATCAGGCATCTGACCACACTCCGCTGGTGAGTGAATCACGGCAGGCGCCACTTGCTGCAGCTGAAAACGGTGCGGTCATCGAAGTTCGGGATCTGCAGCGCCGCTTCGGTGATTTCTACGCCGTCAAGGGTGTCAGCTTCAACGTGCAGCGCGGTGAGATTTTCGGCCTGCTGGGCGCCAATGGGGCCGGCAAGTCCACCACCTTCCGCATGCTGTGCGGATTGTTGCCGGTGTCGGCCGGCGAGGTGCAGGTGGCCGGGCTCGACCTTCGCCATGCGGCGGCGCGTGTGCGTGGCCGGCTGGGTTACATGGCACAGCGGTTTTCGCTGTATGTCGATCTCAGTGTGCTGCAGAATCTACGCTTTTTTGCCAGTGCCTACGGTCTCGATCGAGCACGCAGCAGACAGCGCATTGCCTGGGCACTGGAGGTGTTTGAACTGGCGGACTATGCCAATGCCAGCAGTCGTGATCTGCCGCTGGGCTTCAAGCAGCGTCTGGCAATGGCGGCCGCGCTCATGCACGAGCCGGATATCCTGTTCCTGGATGAGCCGACCTCTGGCGTCGACCCGCTGGCGCGCCGCGAGTTCTGGCAGCGCATCAACGCACTCGCCGAATCGGGGGTGACGGTACTGGTGACCACTCACTTTATGGATGAGGCCAACTACTGCGACCGGCTGGTGATCATGGCCGAAGGCGAAGTACTGGCCGAGGGCACGCCGGCAGATATGAAGGTGCGCTTTCGCAGCGAGGAGCAGCCGGATCCGACCATGGAAGACGCGTTCATTGGCCTGATCGAGGCGCACGAACAACGCAAGGTGGCCGCGGCGTGAAAGCGGCTGCGGCTTCACGTATGCGCCTGATCGGCATGCTTCGCAAGGAGAGCCTGCAGATCCTGCGCGATCCCTCGAGTATCGCTATTGCCTTCGTCATGCCGGTGGTGCTGTTGTTGCTGTTCGGCTACGGGGTATCGATGGATGCACGGCACATCCCGCTGGCGATGGTGGTGGAGCAGTCGGACGCCAATAGCGCCAGCCTGGTCGGTGCCTTCCAGCGTTCCGAGTACTTTGATCCGCAGCCATTCGTGAGTATACAGGCCGCGCAACAGGCCTTCGACATGCGCGACGTGTTCGGTATCGTCTGGCTGCGCAATGATTTCAGCGAGCGCTTGCTGTCACAGGGCGACGCGCCGATCGGTGTGATCGTCAATGGTGTCGATGCCAACCAGGCGCGTATCACCGAAGGTTATATCCAGGGTGTTTGGCAGGCCTGGTTGTTCAGCTATGCACGTTCACGGGGTGTCGAATTGTCGTTGCCGGTCGCGTTGGAGCCGCGTATCTGGTTCAACGCTGCGGTGCGCAGCCGTAACTTCCTGGTGCCCGGATTGATCGCCGTGATCATGACCCTGATCGGTGCCATGCTAACTTCCATGGTAGTCGCGCGTGAGTGGGAACGCGGTACCATGGAAGCGTTGATGGTAACGCCGATCCGTATCAGCGAGTTGGTAATAGGCAAGCTGGTACCGTATTTCGTCCTCGGCATGGGTGGTATGCTGCTGAGTGTTGCCATGGCCTTGTGGCAATTCGACGTGCCGTTGCGTGGATCTTTCTGGGCGCTGACTGCCGCCTCGGCGCTGTTCATGCTGGTGGCGCTCGGTATGGGGCTGCTGATTTCGGTGGTTGCCAAAAACCAGTTCGTGGCAGGCCAGATTTCTATCATCATTACTTTTCTGCCGGCGTTTATTTTGTCCGGTTTCATTTTCCAGATCAGTTCTATGCCGGCAGCGATTCAGGTCATCACCCACATCATTCCGGCCCGATATTATGTAGCGATACTGCAGACGTTGTTCCTGGCCGGTGACATCTGGCCGATTATATTGAGTAACAGTGCCGCGCTGGCGGTGATGATGGTTATTTTTCTGGGTCTGGCACGGCGCAAGATGCAGAAGCGGTTGGATGCATGATCACATTGCGTCGTATTGTCGCGCTGGCCGTCAAGGAGCTGCTGGCCATCCTCAGAGACAAGAAGAGCCGCATTGTGCTGATCGGCCCGCCGATCGCCCAGTTGCTGGTATTCGGTTATGCCGCGACCTTCGACCTGAATAACATCCCGATTGCTGTCTACAACGAAGACCGTAGTGCGCCGTCCCGTGAACTGGTCGCGCGCCTGACCGGCTCGCCACACTTCGAACTGGTCGGGTATCTCGATCACAATGCGCAGATCACGCCATTGATCGATAACAAGGACGCGCTGATGGTGCTGCACCTGGGGCCACGGTTCAGCGAACACCTCAAGCGTGGAAAAACTGCGCCTGTACAGCTGATCATCGACGGTCGCAACTCCAACACAGCGATGCTGGCATTGGGTTATCTGCGCAGCATCCTTATCGACTTCAATATTGACTGGTCCCGGCAACATGGCCGTCCGGGACCGCCCGCCGCCTTGAAAATACGTCCCTGGTACAACGAAAATCTGTTGTCACGCTGGTTCATTATTCCGGGCATAGTGGGTTTGTTGGCGCTGGTTATAACTACAATCGTCACCGGTTTATCCGTGGCACGTGAGCGCGAGGCAGGTACCTTTGATCAGTTGCTGGTCACGCCATTGCGGCCGGTGGAAATACTGATTGGAAAGTCCATCCCCGGCATACTTATCGGATTAATCGAGGGCACCTTCATCCTGTTGGTGGTGGTGTTCTGGTTTGAGGTGCCGCTGCGCGGTAGCATTGGGGCTTTGTACCTCGGGATGTTCCTGTTCCTGCTGTCGGCAGTGGGTATCGGCCTGATGATTTCATCGCTCGCCGTTACCCAGCAGCAGGGCATCCTTGGCGCCTTCCTGTTTCTGGTGCCCGCGGTCATTCTGTCAGGATTCGCTACACCGATTTCCAATATGCCGGAACTCGTGCAGCAACTGACCCTGATCAATCCCATGCGCTATTTCATGGTGATTCTACGCGGCGTTTTCCTTGAAGGGGATTCCTATGAGCTGCTGTTCAACCAGTACTGGCCCATGGCGATTATTGCCATGGTGACACTGTCACTGGCGGGGTGGTTGTTTCGAAACCGTATGAATTAAAGTTGACAAGGGGTATGGGTGGCGATTTCTTAATCACGCGTTGATCAGCAGCGGGAATAACCCGCGAGAGATACAAAAAAGGACGCGGCATTACCATGTAATTGTCTGCCTGGTGACTTGGAGAAACGACAGTCTCAGCAGTCCAATAGATGGCACCAAATAACCCTGTGGGTGGCGAATTCCTAATTCACGCGACAATTGGCACATGCAGCACTTGAGAAATTTCAGTGAGCAAAAACGGCTGTGCTAGTTTTGTGCTAACTTGAACTGCCAGTGAAGTGCAAGTGACTGATAACTTAACTACGG
>JBATGJ010000090.1:0-1778 GCA_049665685.1 Gammaproteobacteria bacterium | reverse complement strand
CTGCAGATACCTGTCGGTCGTTTCATCCATAACGGCGTGCGGATCAACGAAGTCGCTGACCGGCTCCAGCACCCGGGGATAGAACTGTTCCTGCAGATAGCCGACCAGGCGCTCCTCCGGGGTGGCTTCCCCTTCGGTGTACGCCAGCTTGTACCAGGCTACCCGGGTGGCAATCCATTGCTGTGTCCAGTAATCGGCGTACCAGGGAATAAACACATCATTGATGCGCGCCCGCACGCGCCAGCGCCACTCGTCCATGGCAATCCGTGCATGGGCCCCGGACTCGTGCCTGGCAAACACGGATGCGGCAAGGATCTGTTTATCAATGGCACGCAGGGTGGCGGGTTCAACGTGGTAAAGAGGCGCCGGCGTTGCCTCGATCCGCGCTGGTGGACTGGTGCAGCCGCCAAGGGCAACAGCAAGCAGCAGACTGTGTGCCGTGATCCGCAGCCAGCCGGCATCAAGGCACAAGCGGCGCTGGCTGCCGCGCCTGCGCCCTTGAATCTTCCTGACACGATCCGCACGGGCAGCAGCGTAAACGGTACTGTGAAAGCAGCCTGAAAACATAAGTTCGCCTGTTTGACCATTGGGCCACGACGGATGGTGACAACATGGCAAGCCTCATTCAAGCCCGGCAGCGCAATGACCTGGATTTATGCGGGCAGACCACGTTTTTCCGCTTACGTAATTTGTGCTAACCGGCGTTTATACGACGGTATCTGTATGCATTTCATATGTCATGCAATCAATAGGTTGCTGAACTCCCTGCGCATGTTCTGGTCGAGCGCCATATATACAAAGACCCGCTTGACCAGAAATCGCTCCGTTCCGGTTTTGGCTGGTCGGTACCTGACTAACACAAACCTGAATGACGGCCGCAAACCCTGGTTGGCGCATGATGGCCTGATATCCAATGGATAATTATTAATACTCTCATGGAGGCTGAAGTGGCAGATCGGTTATATCCGGAGAAAAATGAATCGAGAGTTTACGCGGCAAGAGCTACTGTCTGCGATGCAGGAGGTCATCATTGACTTGCTGCCAAACGGCTATCCTTTAATTACGTCAACTGCAGCCAGAATCGGTATCAGCGTGCGAACCATGCAACGGAGACTGGCAGAGTCAGGTGTTAATTACAGTGAGTTCGTCGCCCAGGTACGTTTTGCGCAGGCTTGCCGTGAGCTAAAAAATCCCCAAATACCCTTGGGCAAGGTTTCTGTTCGGCTCGGCTACAGGGACCCCAGCAGTTTCAGCCGTGCATTTGCACGCTGGGCTGGCATGGCCCCCCGCCAATACCGGCAACAGGAGGCGGGGTCCAGTGAATGTGTGGCTGAAACTCAGCGTCGATACCACGATTGATCTGTAATAAATTGCCAAATCTTATATCTGATGGTTCGGTCTGCTGCCGACTATCTGATTAAACTCGATCCGTCCCGGGCAATTGTCCGCGGTGGATGCGAGCCGATGGCAAGCAATGACACGGGAGTGGGACGTCGCATGAATCGTCGGATTGTGCTCGAGGTTGTGCGTAACCAGTTCTTGTTATTTGGTTATGCCGACGCCGCTATGGGACTGCTGGGGACGAATCATGTTTTCCGCTTGCTGAGAATCGTGGTCTGCCCCCCCTTTTTACGACGCCTCTTTTACGGGGTCAGAACAGCTCGGCCGGCACCGGTATTGACGGGATCAGCGGTGTCTGCGGGGGAGGTGTTAGCGCGCATTCAATCTGCTGGCTGATGTGATGCACCACGGCGCTAACACCGCCATGTTGATCCTCG
>JBATGJ010000089.1:0-8995 GCA_049665685.1 Gammaproteobacteria bacterium | reverse complement strand
ATTCGGGCCTGCACCAGTTGCCGGCACCACGCCTTAACTTACGACTGGATTGCAGGATACATCCGTGTATCCTGCCCTACGGGCCGACCTGCGGTCGTCCATATTCGTTCCAGACGAATTTGTCCCGCCTGCGCGGGAATGACTGAAGTAAAGGGACCAACATGCTTGATCACAAACTCCTGCGAGCCGATCTGGCCGGTGTGGCCGACAAACTGGCACGCCGCGGCTTTACGCTCGATATCGCCGCCTTACAGACACTGGAACAGCGTCGCAAGGCAATCCAGGTAGAAACCCAGGCGCTGCAGGCAGAGCGCAACACGCGTTCGAAAAACATTGGCAAGGCCAAGGCCGCCGGCGAGGATATTGCCCCATTGCTAGCCGAGGTCGAGGGCCTGGGTGAACAGTTAAAGTCGAAAGAAAACGAACTCGGCATGCTGCAAGATGAGCTGAACGACCTGCTGATGGGCATTCCCAATATCCCGCACGCCTCGGTGCCAATGGGTGCGGGTGAAGAGGACAACCCCGAGCTCCGTGCCTGGGGCGAACGGCCGGTGTTCGATTTCGAACCACGGGACCACGTCGACCTCGGTGAGGCGCTCGGACAGCTGGATTTCGAAACGGCCGCCAAGCTGACCGGTTCCCGCTTCTGCGTGATGCAGGGCCCGCTCGCACGCCTGCACCGTGCACTGATCCAGTTCATGCTGGACACACATACCCAGCAGCACGGTTACCGGGAGGTCTATGTCCCGTACCTGGTCAATGCGGACAGCCTGCGCGGGACCGGGCAATTACCCAAGTTCGAGGCAGACCTGTTTCGCATGACGGACGAAGCCGGTTATTACCTGATACCGACCGCCGAGGTGCCGGTCACCAATCTGGCACGCGACACCATCATCGAGGCCGACCAGCTGCCAGTGCGCCTGACCGCACATACCCCGTGTTTCCGCTCCGAGGCCGGTTCCTATGGCAAGGACACGCGTGGCATGATCCGCCAGCACCAGTTCGAGAAGGTCGAGCTGGTGCAGCTGGTGCGTCCGGACGAATCCTGTGCCGCGCTCGAGGAGCTGACCGGACATGCCGAGACCATCCTGCAACTACTGGAACTACCCTACCGCGTGGTGGCGCTGTGCACGGGCGACATCGGCTTTTCCGCGGCCATGACCTATGACCTGGAGGTGTGGCTGCCCGGGCAGCAGAAATACCGCGAGATTTCGTCCTGCAGCAACTTCGAGGCCTTCCAGGCGCGCCGCATGCAGGCCCGCTGGCGCAACCCGGAGACCGGCAAGCCGGAACTGCTGCATACGCTGAATGGCTCAGGCCTGGCCGTGGGTCGTACCCTGGTAGCGATTATGGAGAACGGGCAGCAGGCTGACGGCTCAATACGCGTGCCTGCAGTCCTGCAGCGCTACATGGGCGACACGACACAGATTACCGCCTGAGCGTCCCCGGCCATGCCGCATACGGGGACCGTTCAGTAAACATGCACGACGTCGGCCGGGTGCTTGCGGAACGTGAGCAGCACGCCACGGCCGTCGTTCAACACCAGTTCAGAAGGGTTGTACATGAAGGTGTAGCGCGTCAGCGTGTTGGTTTGCGGGCTGTACATGTTCATGATGTTGCCTTTGATACGCACGCTGCCGCCGAGACTTCCACCGTCTGCGCGCAACAGAAAACGCTCGCCGCTGATCTCGAGGACCTCGCCCGATTGCCCGAACCAGCGGCCTTCCAGCAGGGTGATGGTGGAGTTGGGTGGCGGTACCTCCTGCCAGTTGGCCTGCGCATCCCACGGTGAATAGCCGTAGCTGTCCCACGGAGTGCCGCCCCAGGGTGAATACCCATAGCTGCTCCACGGTGAGCCGCCCCAGGGTGATGCGTAGCTGTTCCAGGGGGTACCACCGAAGCTGTTCCAGGGGCCGCCGCCGAAGCTGTTCATGGGTGCACCATAGCCCGACATCCCCATGTTGAATGAATTGAGTCCGCCCCCGTTGTTACCCCAGTTATTATTGTTGCCGAGCATTGCATTCGACATGACATTGGCCATGACCAGCATCATGCGGAACATGACGCTGAACATGTCGTCCGCCATGGCCTGGGCAGGTGAGGGAAGTGGCAGTAACAGCACACCGATGAGCAGTGCGATCACTCGCTGCCCGGCGCGACGGTTTTTCATCGGAGTGGCAGCCATATACTAAGTTTAGGTAACTCTCCGACAGCTAAGGAATTATTGCCATTATAATCCCATATATTGTGCTTTGGTATTGACTAATGACAATATTTTGTGTTTATGGCATCGCTTCATTACCTGCCGTCCTGTGCATGATTTTCGCTTCGAGATCAGGCGATTATGCTCCGCGGCCATGTTAGACTGCCATGATTTTTTAGCTATTTGATTGATAGGCATGCAAAAACTCGAAGAATTATTGCGCGAGCGCATTGTTTTCCTGGACGGGGCCATGGGCACCATGATCCAGCGCCACCGGCTGGGCGAGTCCGACTACCGGGGTGAGCGCTTTGCCGACTGGCCAAGCGATCTGAAAGGCAACAATGACCTGCTGGTGCTGACGCAGCCGCAGATTATTGCGGATATTCATCGCCAGTACCTGGAGGCAGGCGCCGACATCATCGAGACCAACACCTTCAATGCCACCCGCGTGGCCATGGCCGACTATGGCATGGAGGAACTGAGCTACGAGATCAACGTGGCCGCGGCACGACTTGCGCGCACGGTCGTCGATGAATTCTGCGCCGGGCACCCGGGCCGTCCAGGTTACGTCGCCGGTGTGCTCGGACCCACCAACCGCACGGCATCGATTTCTCCCGACGTCAACGATCCCGGCTTTCGTAATGTCAGCTTCGATGTGCTGGTAGATGCCTATATCGAGTCAACCCGCGGTCTGGTCGAGGGCGGCGCCGACATCCTCCTGATCGAGACCATCTTCGACACGCTCAATGCCAAGGCCGCGGTTTTCGCTGTCGAGCAGTACTTCGAAGACAGTGGTACACGCCTACCGGTCATGATCTCGGGCACCATCACCGACCAGTCGGGCCGCACGCTGACCGGGCAGGTGACCGAGGCGTTCTACAACTCACTGCATCATGCACAACCAGTCTCCATCGGTCTGAACTGCGCACTCGGCGCCGACCAGTTGCGCCAGTATGTGGAAGAGATGGCACGCATTGCGGACACGCATGTCTCCGCGCACCCGAATGCCGGTCTGCCAAACGAGTTCGGTGAGTATGACGAGTCACCGGAAAAGATGGCCCTGGAGCTGGGCGACTGGGCAAAAAGCGGCTTCATCAACATCGTCGGTGGCTGTTGCGGCACCACGCCAGAGCATATCAGGGCGATTGTCGATGCCGTCAGCCGGCACCCGCCGCGCACTGTTCCGGATATCGATATCCAGTGCCGGCTGTCCGGGCTGGAGCCATTCAACATCGGCAAGGACACTCTGTTCGTCAACGTCGGCGAGCGCACCAACGTCACCGGCTCGGCCATGTTCAAGCGCCTCATCATGGAGGGCGATTATGAGACCGCGCTGGATGTCGCTCGCCAGCAGGTGGAAAACGGCGCGCAGATGATCGATGTCAATATGGACGAGGGCATGCTCGAGTCAAAGGAGGCGATGGTGCGCTTCCTCAACCTGATCTCGGCCGAGCCGGACATCTCGCGCGTACCGATCATGATCGACTCCTCCAAGTGGGAGGTGATCGAGGCGGGCCTCAAGTGCATCCAGGGCAAGGGCGTGGTGAACTCCATCAGCCTGAAAGAAGGCGAGGCTGAATTCATCCGGCACGCTGAACTGGTCAGGCGCTATGGCGCAGCCGCCATCGTGATGGCCTTCGACGAGCAGGGTCAGGCCGATACCCGTGCGCGCAAGTTCGAGATCTGCCAGCGCGCTTACAACATTCTGACCGGGCAGGTCGGCTTTGCGCCGCAGGATATAATTTTCGACCCGAACATCTTCGCCGTCGCGACCGGCATCGAGGAGCACAATAACTACGGCAAGGATTTCATCGACGCCACACACGATATCAAGCAGAAGCTGCCGCATGCCCTGATATCCGGTGGCGTGTCCAACGTGTCGTTTTCCTTTCGCGGCAACAACCCGGTGCGCGAGGCCATCCATGCCGTGTTCCTGTACCACGCCATCAAAAACGGCATGGATATGGGCATCGTCAACGCCGGGCAACTCGCCATTTACGAGGACATCCCCGATGTATTACGCGAGCGTGTTGAGGACGTAATACTCAACCGCCACGAGGATGCCACCGAGCGCCTGCTGGACATTGCCGAGCAAGTCCGCGGTGACGGCAAGGATATTGCAAAGGTCGAAGAGCAGGAATGGCGCTCCTGGGACGTCAACAAGCGCATCGAGCACGCGCTGGTCAAGGGCATTGCCGACCACATCGAGGTAGATACCGAAGAGGCCCGGCAGGCGGCCGCGCGGCCCCTGCATGTGATCGAGGGTCCGCTGATGGACGGCATGAACGTGGTCGGCGACCTGTTCGGTGCCGGCAAGATGTTCCTGCCGCAGGTGGTCAAGTCCGCGCGCGTGATGAAGAAGGCCGTCGCCTGGCTGTTGCCGTTCATGGAAGAAGAAAAGGGCGACACCATGGAAACCAATGGCACCATCCTGATGGCGACGGTGAAGGGTGACGTGCACGATATCGGCAAGAACATTGTCGGTGTGGTGCTGCAGTGTAACCGCTATGAGGTGATCGACCTCGGTGTGATGGTAGCGGCTGATACCATTCTGAAGACGGCCAGGGAAAAGAATGTCGACATCATCGGCCTGTCCGGGCTGATCACACCGTCGCTGGACGAGATGGTGCACATCGCCAGGGAAATGGAGCGCCTTGGTTTCGAACTGCCACTGCTCATCGGCGGTGCGACCACCTCACAGATCCATACCTCGGTAAAAATCGACCCGCAGTATCACGGGCCGGTCGTCTACGTGCCGGATGCCTCGCGCGCCGTGGGTGTCGCCGGCACCCTGTTGAGCAGGGACAGGTGCGACGAATACATCCAGGCCACCAAGGCGCGTTACCAGGAGCTGCGCGAACAGCGCGCGGCCCAGCAACAGGACCGCAACCTGCTCAGTCTGAATGCCGCACGTGCCAACAGGTTCGGGAACGACTGGAGTAATTACACACCCCCCAGGCCGTCCTTCACAGGTCTGAAGGTGTTCGACGACTATCCGCTGGCCGAACTCGTCAGCTACATCGACTGGAGTCCGTTCTTCACGGCGTGGGAACTGACGGGCAAGTTCCCGCAGATCCTCGATGATGCCACAGTCGGTGAGGAGGCCACGCGCCTGTATAACGATGCCAATGCCATGCTGAAACGCATTGTCAGCGAGCACTGGCTGCAGGCACGCGCCGTGATTGGTTTCTTCCCGGCCAATGCGGTCACCGATGACATCGAGCTGTACACGAACGCGTCACGCACCGAGGTGCTGACCGTCCTGCATACCCTGCGTCAGCAACTTTCACACCGTCGCGAGCGGGCGAATCTGGCACTGGCAGACTACATTGCGCCGCAGGAGAGCGGGGCTGAAGACTACATCGGCGCCTTTGCCGTCACTACCGGCATTGGTATTGAAGACAAGATCGCCGAGTTCGAGGCCGACCACGACGACTACAACAGCATCCTGCTGAAGGCACTGGCCGACCGGCTGGCCGAGGCCTTTGCCGAGCGCATGCATGAACGCGTGCGCCAGGAATTCTGGGGTTACGCACCGGCCGAAAGCCTGAGCAATGCGGAACTCGTCAAGGAAGAATACCGCGGCATCCGTCCCGCGCCCGGTTATCCCGCCTGTCCCGATCACACCGAGAAAGCCCTTCTGTGGGAGCTGATCAAGCCGGACATCCATGCCGGCATGACCCTGACGGAGAATTACGCCATGTTGCCGACGTCGTCGGTCTCCGGCCTGTATTTCGCCCACCCCGAGGCACGTTATTTCGGAACCGGCAAGCTCGCCAGAGACCAGGTCGTGGACTACGCGAAGCGCAAGGGGATGGAAGTCAGCGAAGCGGAGCGATGGCTGGCAAGTGTGTTGGGGTATGAGGCCTGAGACACTGATCCGCCGCCATGCTCATACCGTGCGTTCATGCGGCAATAACGACGCCGGAATTTACGCTATTGCGCTGCGTACAAAGTCCAGCAGCTTCTGTGCATGGTCCTTTGGCGAAACGCCGTATTCCACATAGGCCAGCACACCCTTCGGGTCGACGATAAAGGATGAGCGTACGATGCCCATCTTTTTCACACCGTCCTTCTCCTTTTCCTGGAAGACGCCATAGTCATTGCAGGCGACCTTGTCCACGTCGGCCAGCAGGATGAGCTTCAGGCCGAACTTCTGCCGGAACGCCTGGTGGCTGAAGCAGTCATCGGGGCTGATGCCAAGCACGGTAATACCGGCATCCCGGTAAGCATCGCTCAGGTCGGTAAACTCATTGGCCTGGATGGTACAGCCGGGAGTGTCGTCCTTTGGATAGAAATACACCACCACCCATGAGCCGGCGAATTCCGCCAGCTTGCGCATGTTCATGTCAGCGTCCGGCAGTTCAATTGCCGGTGCGGGTTCACCCGGTGATAGCATACATCCCCCAATCAAATGCAGTGCGGTCGAGTTGCAGAATATCACGCCTGCCAGGGCTTTATATCACCTGGCCCAATCTCCCGACAATTATACATAGGTCAACTGTATATAGAATATACAGTGTGATTGACTTCAGAACGGTCCACTGATCTCGAAGCTCATCCCGCGGCCATCGCGGCCGCGTTGTGAGGAGAAATACAGGCGCTGACCGTCCGGGCTGAATACCGGGCCTGTCAACTCGGACTGGTTGTGTCCGACCAGCTGTAAAAACGGCGCTACGACCTGACGACCGTTGCGCCCGGTCAACAACACCAGTTGCAGGTCATCGCTGTCCTCGGCGACAAACAGGCTACCGTGCCCGGCGTGTACCGTGATGTTGTCCGGTTCGCGCAATGCGCCGGCGGTACCCGCGGCCACACCGTCATATCGCAGCTCGAGTTGTCCGTTATCCACATCGAGTGCCCACACGCGGTGATCGGCGGTCGTCGTAAAATACAGGGTGCGTACGTCCAGCCAGGCGCCTTCACCACGGTGAAAAATGGCTGCATCGTCGCCGCGATAGGGTCGCTCCGCACTCGCGGCCAGCCACTGCACCCGGCCGGCGTCCACGGCGGCGACCTCCAGACGCCCGGACGACAGGTCAGCCTGTTTGTCGGGACAGAAGCGGTACAGACGCCCGTGCATGTCATCCTCGGTGAGATAGACATGCCCCGTCTGCGGATCAACCGCGGCGGCCTCGTGGGCAAAGCGGCCCAGTGCGGGGCGGACTGTGGCCGCTGCCTGTCCAAGTGGATCACACTCCCACACCTGTCCATCGGCAAACTCCTCGCAGGACAGCCAGGTGCCCCAGGGGGTGGTACCGCCGGCACAGTTGCGTGTGGTACCGCTCAGCACGGCATAGGCATCAATAATTTCACCGCGGGAAGAGAAGCGGAGCGCGCTGGCCCCGCCCTGGCCGGCGTTCAGCTCGGCATTGCAGACCAGCACCCAGCCGTTGGGGGCGGCGAACACCCCGGCCCCGTCCGGGGCATAGGGCCAGACATAGTCGGTGGCAGCGACCGGCTTGCCGGACAGTGCCAGCAACCGTGCGCTGAATCCACGCGGCAGACGGATCCCGTGGTCGTCTGCCGGCAGCAGACTTCCGTAGGGTGAAGCAGTAGACAGCGCTGTGCTGTCCGCCAGCAACCGGCGCCAGCCAAAACCCGGCACCAGTGCGGCACTCGATGCCAGGATGGCCTTAAACAGGGCCCGCCGCTTGCGGTCTGGATGACTGTCTTGTCCAGGCATACGCAGATATCACTTGAAAAGCGTTTTGAAGAAGTCCTGCATTGCCTGCCAGGAAGCCGCATCCACCTCGGCGTTGTATTCCAGCGGCAGATTGAACTGCTGGCCGAAGGCATTTGCCCCTGGATTGGTAAAGCTGTGCCTGGCGCCGGGATAGTTGATGAAGGTGTAATCGGCCCCGGCCACGTCCATGTCATCCTTGAATACCGCGATGGATTCTGCGCTGACAAAGGTATCATCGGCGCCGTTTGCGACCAGCACCCTGGCCGTCACCCTGTCGTTCACCGCTGGCAGGCCGCCGAGACTCCCGTGGAAGCTGACCACACCGTCGAGATCGGCCCCGGCACGGGCCATGGACAGCACCACACTACCGCCAAAACAGTAGCCGATTGCCGCATTGTCCTCAGGATTGACGATTGCCTGTGAATTCAGGTAGTCACGCGCCGCATTGAAGCGTGCCTGCATCAGGGCAAGATCCTTGCGCACGGCACCGGCAAATTTGCCGGCATCTTCCGGGTGATCGGCCGTTTTCCCGTCACCGTACATATCCACGGCCAGGGCGGCGTAGCCGAGTTCCGCCAGCATCTCGGCACGTTTACGCGCATAGTCATTGTGGCCCCACCATTCATGCACCACCAGGATGCCGGGTCGTTTGCCATCAATGGCATCATCCCAGGCGAGATAGCCCTGCATGACCGTGTCGCCGGCTTCATAACTGACAACCTTGCCGACCACCTCGGCCTGCAGCGGTGCAACCGCAATCAGAAACAGTACAGCAGCGAGACGTTGCATCTGCTTTTCCTCTCCGTAAAGGGTTAGGCGGGTATATGCTGCTATCTTTGCCTTGAACTGACCGCAATGCAAGCCGCCACACAGGCTCTATCAAATCAGCCAGGCAATGCACGCCAGGCGCAACCGGGCCTGGCCGTTGCGGGCGGGTGGCCTGCTGCTCGGCAGAGTGGGGAGAAGGGCAGAACGGCCTGCGCGGCTGTGGGTGATTATCTGTAAGATTTATATCAATATTCTGCCTGAATAAGTCATCGCCCGACCCGGAGGTCGGGCGATTTCTTTTTTACTTTTCGGTGCCTGCCGCAGGGGCCGGGGCCTGG
>JBATGJ010000088.1:0-2760 GCA_049665685.1 Gammaproteobacteria bacterium | reverse complement strand
TCATCACCCGCAAATCAAGCGGAAGCAATTAACGCTGTGGCAAAAAGCAAAAAGTCGAAATCCACAGCAGAGTCAGGCCCCAAGGGAACCGGCAAGATCAAAAACAGTGTCTATGAAGCTGAACTTGTAATGGGTGTCGGAGCACATTTCCTTCTTATATTAGTAGGAGATGTGCTCTGATACCTTTTTTCCATTTATTTATTGAATCATTCAGCTGCCGGGCCAGGTATGCGACAACCAATCATATGTGACAGCCAGCACCAAACCGAACAGGAGGCTCTGGGCCATGGATACAAGCGGTTGTATCATGCTGAGTTGCAAGCCGAACATGCCTGCGCCTACCAAAGGCAACACCGCAAACCAGACCAGTAGTGTCACCATTGCTCCAAAATACAGGCCTTTCGACACGGGTCGGCGACCTGGAAGAATCGGTTCCATGACAGCATACATCCAGCCCCACACCATGCATCCGATAATGAAATGCCACAGCCACCCGGCAAACGGTGTCGGCAAACCGGCGGTCAATGCAAACTCGCGGGCGATACTGTCCATCACTGTGATGGTATCGAGCTGAGGCAACCATTGCTTGATAAGTATGAATACAGACAATACACACGTGGCTATAAAACCGGCGGCGACACCCCTTACTAACATTTTAATCGTGTTCACAGGCACACCCGGTAACAACATTAATGACGACACCGTTTAAAAAACAGACAATCCATGCCGGATTGCAGGCAGATATCATCACAGTGTCTTAAGGTCCTGCAGGGCCTCCAACCCTTTAACATACTGAGCTTCGACAATATCGAGTTCCTTCTCCAGTCTTTTCTGTCTGTGCCCGTCTGTTTCCTGCCGCAACTCTTGCTTCAGATCGACCTTCTTTTTCTTGAGTTTTATGAGCAGTACATTCAACTCGTCACGGTGTTTACGCTGCTTGCGCCCTTTCATGTCTAGTAAATCGGCAAGTTTATTCAGCAGTTTTTTTCTCTTCATCGAAACTTCTCCGCAAGATACTTACCTGTATGTTTTCTACGTGTCTGTCTATGCACTGAGCTTTGTGAGATCGCTCTTATCCAGCACAACATCATGGGCCGCCTGGGTCAGATCGTGCACATCCGCCACGAACAGGGTCTGCGCAGCCCGGATCAGGTTCATGGCGATAGCATTCACATACACGCTATCGTTAATCAGCGATGAACCCATGGCCGGGGTGATGGCACGCGTGCCAATCAGCTCGGTAATGGTCTGGTTGATGCGCTGCAGGTCATCATCAGCAAGCAGCTTCAGTGCGTCCAGTGAAAGAACCTCGACAACTCCACCTTCCTTGGCGCGCAGCTCTTCGAGGTCACGAATGATTAGCCCGAGCTGTACCCGGAGTTGATTGTACACTTCGCGCATTTTCTGGTTATCAGAGCCCACATACTGGACCATATTCCCCTGCAGCAGAACGATATCCTTGACCGCTTCCACCAGGCAAGTGCTGGCTTCCCTGAGCCACTGCAGTTCGGTCGCCTGCTCTTCCCTGCGGGAAAACGCCGTATCGCTGATGAAGGCTACAATAGCACTGTAGATAGCCTTGATGTGTCTTTCGTACATCGCGTCGATATCAAACAGATGAATCTGGTTCTGCGCTGCAACCGTTTCTTTCAGATCAACCGAGGAGAGCACATCGGTATTTTTCATGCCGAGTGCATTGATGATGATACGCAGCGCTGCCTCGTATACCCGCAGGGTCTCCATGCGGACCGCTTCCACCGCCGTGCCCGGGAATTCTGACGAAGATGCGGAAAGATATTTCGGCTGGTCCACTTCGGGCTTCTTTTCCGGGATAAGTCTCTCCAGGGCGACAACCATGGTATTCAGCAGCGGCAACATCACGATGATACCGATCAGGTTGAACACCGAGTGAAAGACGGCCAGTTTGAGGGTGTAATCGTCGCTCGCGATCCCTACGACTGACGATAAGCCTTCTACCACATAGACCAGCTGGTAGATGAACGCGATGGCGATAACGCCGGTCACCATATTGAAGATAAGGTGGGCCACAGCCAGCCGTTTACCACCCTCATTGGCGCTCATGGAGCCGAGTATCGCGGTGATTGTAGTGCCAATATTAGCGCCGATGGCCAGCGCCAGCGCATTTTCATAGGTAATCTGGCCGGCTGCAAGTGCGGTGATCGTCAATACCAGAGTCGCATGACTCGACTGCATCACTACGGTGGCGAAAATGCCAATAGCCGTATACAACAGCAGCCCTGGATACCCGGCCACCGCATACTCGGCCAGGTTGATGGTCTCCTTGAAAGTCTCAAAACCCCCTTTCATGTAGTGGATGCCGAGAAACAGGAAACCCAGGCCCGCCAGGATATAGCCGAGGCCCTTGAGTGGTTTGGAAGATTGAAAAATCAGGATCACGCCAAACGCCAGAAGCGGCATCGAATAGGCGGCGATATCGACCTTGAGTCCGAAGCCGGCAATCAGCCATGCCCCCGTCGTGGTACCCAGGTTTGCGCCAAAGATGATACCGATACCGGCGGCCAGGGTGATGAGTCCTGCACTTAGAAAAGAAATTGCAATCACTGAGACCAATGAACTGGATTGCATCAGCGTGGTGCTCACGATACCGAACATCAGACTCTTTCCGGTGGACGAGGTAGTACGCCGCAGCATCCGTTCCAGCCCCCCGCCCGTGAAGGCGCGGAAGCCCTCCTCCAGCGACAGCATACCGAAGAGAAAAATCGCAACTCCCGCTGCAAT
>JBATGJ010000087.1:0-19867 GCA_049665685.1 Gammaproteobacteria bacterium | reverse complement strand
GTATCCAAGGTGCCTGTATCAACCACCCTGGGCACTGATAGCGTAGTGGGTGGACAATCGGGCACCCGCGAGCACTTATATACCGCGGCCAGCGTGGATAAAGAGGGTAAATGGATTATCAATCTTGCTTCATTATCGAGCAAGGCCGATGCAGACCACTTCGCGGAAAAGGCCCAGTCCAGGGATATCGAAACGAAACAGCAACAAGTCACCGTGAAAGGTAAGCAATACTGGCGCGTGCAGATAGCCGGCTTCTCAACAGCGGTGGAGGCGAAGGTTTATGCGGTTACCGCTAAAGAAAGGCTGGGTCTTAAGGACGTCTGGATTATGAGACGTTGAGTGTATTTAAGTCGCGGAGAATAACCGCTAGTTATCCTGCTCCTGCCCTGGCAAATTTCATTGCACCACTGATCCGGATTATCATTTAGCGTGGGCTGGGTATGCCCGGGTTTTGCTGGCTTTTTAGCATTTAGCGATATTGTCTATATTTCTTCTTCGGGTCGTCTCCTGTCGTTTAGAGAAATCTTATTTTGAATCAGTCCCTAGGTCGCTTCCCGGCCAGAATCGGACCTTCCCCAGAAACAGAAAAACCCGCTGAACGGGTTTCCTGTAGTTCCTGGAACGGCCAATCTCGGACCTTCCATAGGCAAAGAAAACCCCGCTGATGCGGGGCTCCTGTACTTCCGTGATCGGCCAAACTCGGAAGTTCGCTAAACGAAAATGGCGGCATCCGAGCCGCCGCATGAACTTCGCTTTCCGGCCACTTTCGGACCTTCCCAAGAAACAGAAAACCCCGCTGAACGGGGTTCCTGTAGTTCCTGGAACGGCCAAACTCGGACATAGCCCAGAGAAAGAAACCCCGCTGATGCGGGGTTCCTGTAGTTCCTGGATCGGCCAGAAACAGACATTTCAGCCGATCATTAAAAATTTTTCTTGATTATAATGTAATGCAAACCTTATATAGTGATGTATCTTCGGATGCTTGCGACGGGATCATGCCACATTTATGCTTCCTGTATTTAGATGTATTAGAAACATGATGGAGACTCATGTATGTTCGATTCACTCAAACACTGGTTTGAATCCATAAATGAAGGCAGTAAACTGTTCGATCATCCGGATGACGAGATGCTACATGGTTCACTAGCCTCGGTTCTATACCACCTCATCAGTGCCGATGCGCATGTCGTCGGCAAGGAAAAGCACAAGTTTAAAGCCATCATGAAAAAGGAATTCGAACTCAACGACGAACAAATTGAACATCTCTATCAGGCCGCCAAAACTTCTGCTTCTGATTTACATAGCGATCTTCATACGATTAATCTTCATCTCAAGAAAATACCTCTGGTACGTATGAATTTCATGCAACAAATTGTCCAGCTCGCCGATGCCGATGGAATCAACAAGGAAGATCTTGATGTTTTTTACGAAACAATGCACGAGATTTTTCCGGAAGTGAAAGACCTCAAGGGTGACGAGTCGCTTTAAAACTGCTCAGCTCCATGAATGTCCGACTTGAGTCGCCTCCTGCCTTTAAGAGAAAGCTTATATAGAATCAGTCCCTGGGTCACATTCCGGCCAAACTCGGACATACAGCACAATGAGAAACGGCCCCGAAGGGCCGTCTCTGAGTGTATTAATTATGCTGCCTTCCTGCGTCTTGCTATCCCGATTAGTCCCAGTAGACCTGAACCAAAGAGCCAGATAGCTGCTGGTAATGGTATCGGTGCTACATCATTAAAAGTCAAATCGTCGAAAGCAATATCAGCAACTGTTTCGCTCAAACGTATTGAATGGATGCCAGCAATAGAAAGTGTCAGGGTCAGCCCTCCTGCTATGTCGTTGGCAGATGTAGAACCAAGCAGTGCCCCATTAACGTCAAATGCCTCTAGTGTGGCTGACCCTGATGCTGGGACTGTGTCGCCTCTGATGGAAACATAATCTGTTGTAGCCGGTATTAGGGCATCATTCGGATCAGTAAAGGTAACAACTATTGGTACACCATAGTTTAGTTGTCCTGCAGTATTAACCCCACCGATCCCAAGACTGGGACTGGTTGTACCAGTTCCCAGGTTAACGACAGCAACATAGAGTGAATCAGAACTAAATGTTGCGCCTGTAGACGATTGAAGTTGATTAGAAAGCTGTGATGCAAGAGGTACTGCAGAACCAGGAATGTTTGTCATCCCAGTAATACCAGAAATTGACTCGAAATCGATAAAACTTGCATTTACTGTTGATGAAGACAAGCAAATCAATATGACTGATAATTTTATTATTATGACTCTCATCGTGTAATCACCCAAAATCAGAAAAAACGTTCTTCTTTAAAATTATAATATGAAGCCTATAAAATATTTCAGTTTATATATGCAATAGAGCTACCTGAAAGCAACACCCATAACTAATTTATAATTAGTTGGATAAGCTAAGGATACTCCCGGCAGGCGTTCATTACCAAACACTTATTAATACTTACTGTATTAGTAAAGACTAAACGACCGTAATGGGTCGTCTCCCGACTGTTACACATCTCTAATATAAGAAACGGCTTACAGTCCGGAAAGGGTCGTCTCCCGCCTTTAAGCGACTGTTTATATTAGCGGTTGGTGTAGGACCGGAATGGGTCGTTCTCTGTCGTAAACCAATTGCGTATATAAGCAGGCCGTATAGGTCCGACTTCGGGCCCAAACTCAACGCTCGGTGGATCTATTGATATGGGCGTCTGTGTTATCGGCTATGGCGACTTTCGGCCAATAGCGGTCATTGTAGCTCGTTCAACCTGGGCGGCTGGTAACCGCCGGCGGCGAGGAATTTGTCGATAACAATAGTGATGGTGATGTTGCAATGGCCAGAGGTGCCGCCACCCGGAACGAGAGAACTTACCAGTCTTCGATGGGTGTCCTACCAGACATCCAGCTCCATTCTACGTCGGTCATGAACCAGGTGTAGGCCTCGAGGTCACTGACGCCCCAGTCCCGGAAAGTCCGGACTCGCCCGAACAGCGCAGTGGCGTGGTCGCCGCAGGGCTCATCGAGCAAATCATTGAAGCATGTCATGAAGTCGTCGGGCTTTTCCGGTGCCGCTTCGAGGGCCTTTGGCAGCCACTTGTGGTAAGGGAAGAGCCTGCGGTTGTGTGCCAGGATCAACCGTCCGGTGAACAGTGCGAGTTGACTGGCGCCGCGGGTCAGGGTGTAACGGTTGCCGTGGCGTTCGGCCTCGTGGATCAACCAATTCTGCATGAAAGCCATGCTGTAGAAGGCTCTGATACGCTCATCGTGCCCGGCCTCGGGGTAAACAGAGATGCGTTGCAGCAACGCATCGAGGCCCGAGATGTGCGAGTAAGCAACAAAGGCGCCCTCGAATGCGGCGCGGGAAGGTTCGTTACCCTTTTCAGCCAGGTCTTTCAGGAACGCGAGGTTGATGATCTTGCCGTCGACGTAACCGCCGTCGTAGTCACAGAGGTCTCTGCGGTTGATAAACAGGTCACGCGCGGCCAGGTGCTGCTCGAATGCTTCATCGGTTGCGATAATCAGGAAGTCCACATCCGAGTCCGCCCGTGCGAACCCCTTGGCGAGAGAGCCCCCAATGATCAGACCGCGGAATCGCGGTTCGTCGCGGTAGGCGTCAGCCAGGCGGTCGATGGCTCGTTGGTGGTGGTCGTGGATTTGCACGCCTAAAGTATAACGATCGCGCGTGAAACTGTACGAATACGCTCGGCACGTTCGTCAATTAAAGTTGCGTGATGGGCGGAAGATTTCGTTGGAATAGGTCTTTGTTTGCCCAATTGTCGAATGTCTGCTTTGGGTTGCCGGCTCAACCGATCGATGCAACACTTTGTCGAAACAGTCATTGCTTAACGAAAATAGTATTGAATCAGGGGGATAGCCAAGGATTCAAAGAGACGCTGAGCGCCTATGGCCGGTAACGCCGACTGCCCGATTCCAATGACAGCCTCGATCACCTATGCAGATAGTGTTTTCTGGCACTAACCTGCTTTTCCGGGATATTCGCTCGATCATCGGAAATAATTATTGTGCCGGCGTTTCAGTTAGCTCCAAATAGCCTTTTGAGGCAGAGAACCAGGGACGCGGTTTCGTGTGGGTGTTGCGTCGACCCATTGAGACCGCAGTACTTTCCTGACCTTTAAGCAAAATTTCTCTACGTCTGGGTTGGGTCGTCTCCCGTCCTTTACCGAAATCTTATATAAGCGTCTGGTGTAGGACCGGGATCGGCCAGAAACGACATTCCCCAGGATTCCGTAAAGGTCTCAGATGTTGATTTACAGACGTTAAGCAAATTGCCTGGGTTGCGGCCTGAGGTGTACCGGTATTTTCAGGAATATTATTCTATTGAGGTGCGCGCACAGGTTGTGGATAAATTTGCAGACGACGTGGAATTTAAACCAGGCGGTTAAGAGGCGGGTGGTGGTCGGAGCGTAGAGCTGGCATCTACTTCTTATGGGTAGTATGGCACGCCCATTTCACAAGAATCAGACAAAATCGACCCCATATTCCCTATGCCTCTTCGGCATCCATAAATAAGTCGATGTCGTCCAAGCCTATTTCGCTGTCATCATGATCATCAACTTTTTCCTTGAACAGGGCGACGGCACGCTTCGTTATGTTACTGATGCTGGCAGTGTGCCTTTTGAAATTGCGGCGTGCTTTCTTATACCCGGCATCGAGATCCGCAACGAATCCGGATTCGGCCGGTTTGAGTTCACGCAACTTCTGCTCAACTATCTCGCGCGCGTATTCGAGGATCTCGTCGCGTACAAGATTGAACAGGTAAAGTGTCTTCGGGTTACCCGTGTCCAGGCGCGCATCCCGCAGTACCGGGCTGCTGCGCGCACCGGCATTGAGATAGCCGTACCAGAGAGATGTCCTGCTTTTCGATGCGTTTGCCATTTGAATTTACCTCACCTTCAGGCACTAATAGCCGCTATATATACCGTGCAACTGCAATTGCCAAGATATTTTTCACGTTTATCGAATTGGCAGATTAAAACTTCAGGTCGGAATTCCCCGTTGAGCAGAAATTACCTGCACTTGTCGCAGGAACTTCCGGGATAGATCGGTAACTTGCCGTTCGCTGAACTATCAGGGCCAGGTATTGGCTATGCTACGTACGGTAAACTTCGGCCATACCTCGACTTTTGGCACAAATGAAAAAACCCCCGAAGGTGCCGCTACAAGTATGCAGGGACGGTAACCATGATTTCTTGCTTCTTGCAGTCCCGAATAACCCAAGCAGTCCGGAGCCAAACAGGCAGGCAGCAGCTGGTACGGGCACCACGGAAAAAGCACGCACATCGGAAAGAGCGGCAACTTGGCCAGGGTAGCCTCGACCAGGCGTCTGGCGGACAGGTGATTATCGCCTCTACTGCATGGCAGCCCTCAGCGGCGGGCGTTACTGATTCCCCTGCTGACCCGGATCACCCTGGCTGCCGGGTGGCGGCACGGGGTCCACATGGCCGTAGGCCCAAAGCGCAGCGGTTGCCGTATGAACCGCATGGCGTTGCTTGTTCTGACGGTCGAGGGGCTGGTTCCCCCAGCTCCCGTCGGGCAGCTGGTGTTTGACCAGTTCGCGTAGCTGCGTATGGATGGTCTCATCCGGCGGCACCTCCAGGAAGAAAAGGCTGCCGATAATTTCCGCCAGCAGATCGATGTTGCCCTCGGCCCTGGCCTGGTGCATCGCATTGCCGAGAAACCCGACCACGGCATCACGCCGTTCCGCCAGCCACGACGGTGGCGCAAGGTGGCCGAAATCGGTCAGGGCAATGACTTCGTGGATCAGGGCATAGACCTGCAGGCGGCTGATACGCCGTTGCTGCGCTGATGCCGGGCTGCCGCTGTAAAGCACGGGGGGGTTGCCACCCGCGATGCGTTCAGCAAGGCTGGCGTCCAGCAGATTTTCCATGGGAATGGCGGGGGACTCGCCAAGGTGGCCGAGAAAGACGGCGATGGTCAGGGGAATGCTGGGCAATGGTGAGGACGTGGTTACCAGTGCGTACTGCGCCTGGTGAACAATATCTGCCTGCAGTGCCGAGGGCTGACCGGCACGCTGCATCAGCCAGGCCGCCAGCACAAGATGGTAATGGTCAAGCAACCGCTTGCGTGGTTGCCTGACCCATTGCGAGAACTCCGGCAGCGCGTCCAGCGAAGCCATGTGGTGTTGCAGCGCAGTCGCGTATTGTTGGCGCTCGTCGGACTGCCGGGCCAGTTGCTGAAACACGTAGAATGCGACCCCCTCGTCGATGAGATCAATCATGCCGCCGTTCTGCAGGCTGGCCGGGTGTGTCTCGATCCAGTGCAAACCGCGGCTGATGGCCGTACTGATATCGGTGATACCTGAAACGGCACTGTCAACGGGTTCGGCCCGGAGGCAACTGGTGGCAAGCAGGAGAACCAAAAGTAAAAGACTGCGCAGATACATCATGCTACATCCAATTTCCTGTCGGTAGTGTATTACTTGTCACTCTGTATGACGCTTGTCGAATATACGGTGACAATTGATCTTGCCAGTGATCACGGCCTGTCAGACAGTCCGCTTTGTATTACCTGTGATTGTGCCATGAATACCGGTTTGTCGCGTGGCAGTCTGAATGACGGCAGGAGGCTACTGATATAGGTCAAGTTTTGGGTTTGACGAATACAGATGTATTAGCTGATGTCCCATAAATTTGTATTCCCGGATGTCCGGATTGGGTTGCCGCAAAACCGGCAAGTTTATTCACGAGCAGGACATACCAGCCATGCAAAAACAGCGATTATTGCAGTCCCCCGGAAGTCTCTCTAGTACTTATGGCCAATGTACCAGAGGATTTGGAGACCCAGATCAATTTGATATTCTTATAATCAATTGTCCAGTTAATAGAAATAACCCCTATGGGGCTACTGGTTCGCCCTGACTAGCCCATCTTTTGTCGGCGCGTGTTTTTTCGGGAACTATGGAGTTTCATCCGTGGTTAAGAAAATTGTACAGTTCAGCGCCTTTGCCGGGTCTTTATTAATGGTAACCGTTGCACACGCTGTTCCAATCGTTGACACGATTGATCAAAATGTATACGTGGGCTGGCGCAATTCATATGTCTATACGCATGACTTGACGGATGACGCTTTTATACTGGGAACTGCCGAAAGCGGAAGCATTGCAGTTCAGTTTTCCGATGACGGGGATCGCTTTTGGGAGTTGATACTGATCCAAATTGACTAATTCGATTTCGATACAGGCGGCATTATTTTCTCGGCAACCTCTTTTTATAATGAGCTGGAAGTCAATGCGCTTGCTCAAATTAACTCAACGGGTATGCTGGATATTACAATGACATCCCTGGTTGGTGATTTCTATGTCGGCCAATCGGTCTTGACGATCGAGACAGCGAGTGTACCGGAACCTGGTATTCTCGGTATCACAGGTCTCGGTCTTTTAGGTATCGGCGCTGCTCGCCGCATTCGCAAAGTCAAAGAAAAACCGAGAAATAATATTTGACGCCAGTCTCGTCAGCCGTCGCTCTGTGTGTCGAACAGTCGCCGCATGCCGGTTTTGTCGAGTAGTGTGCGCCAGCCGTCCCCGTCCCCCGTCAGCAGCACAAAGGCGCTACCGGTGTTGCCGTAGCAGAAGGTGCTGTTCTCGGTGATCCAGACCTCCGGGTGTCTGTCCCCGTTGAGGTCGGTGACCTTGGCACGACCGGGAACATAGGACAGGGTGGGCGGGTCCTCCTCGCACCGAATCCAGGTCTTGTCCGGGGACTGCCGGAAACCGGCGGCCGCAAAGGCGGCAGCTGGCTCATCAGTTCCCAGCGCCTGTGGCACGTCCGCACCCCATGCCGGCAAGGCGGTCAGCAGGGCTATCAGGGGGTACAGCGCACAGATGGTTGTTCGTGGCATACACTGTTCCGCTCCCTGCAAGGGAAGATATAGTGAGCGTAGCTGGGAAAAAGGGGCGTACCTAGAGGGCGACGAATCAATATATTTTATGGATCGGGGCGGGCTCTGACCAGCTCCAAACGAAGTTCAGGGGTACGGTCAAGTATGAATCTGCATCTTAGAGGGATTTCGGGTCGACAATAAACAGCCACAAACCGGACTTTCATCTTGTTCAGATAATAACTCCAGCGCTGTATTTCTGAACGGCGACTATTGGCCAAACCCGGATATCTACGAATGGCATAGTTGGGAGGACGCACAAAAAATACATAAATATAGTCTGCTGGATTTTATAACCAGCGTCTTGTGCAGGCGTCAATATATCCATTGGCCTATCCCTGGGGGAAAAGATGTGTCTGGAGCGGCAACAGCTGCATGCTTGTAATTAATTATTGAGTAGGATCAATAGCGGACAGGTCTGTATGCGGTATACTTTTGCGCGTTGCTGGATAGTGATAGGGTATTTGTTTCATCGTACTATATTATTAAAAATCTAGACGTGCTGATTGCAGGAGTGTGTGACTGTGGACCAGGAAAATAATCCAGAGCAGATTAACCTGGACGGCAAGTTGGTCAGTGTGCAGGACTACGTAAAAGAACACGAACAACTGAAAAAAGAGAATGCCCAAATGAAATCGAAGGCGAAAAAGGCTGTAAGGCGGTTCCAGCGTGAGGAAGAACTCAAGCCATTCCAGGCGGAACTGCTGAAGTTGCAGGAGTACCTGGAAGATAACCGTCGGCGCATGATCATCCTGTTCGAGGGTCGCGATGCGGCAGGCAAGGGCGGCACAATTCGTCGTGTGACCCGTTACATGAACGAAAAACACTATCGGGTCGTGGCGCTTGGCAAGCCGACCGAGGAACAGAAAACCCAGTGGTACTACCAGAAATACGTGTCACAGTTTCCGCATGCCGGCGAGACCGTGCTGTTTGATCGCAGTTGGTACAATCGCGCCATGGTCGAGCGCGTGTTCGATTTCTGCACCGAGAAGGAATACTATGATTTCATGCGCGGCGTTGTCGGCTTCGAGCGTGATCTGGTCAGGCAGGATACCATCCTGGTGAAACTCTACTTCAGTGTCACCAGGGAGGAGCAGGCGCGTCGGTTCGAACGGCGCAAGACGGATCCGCTCAGGCAGTGGAAACTCAGCGAGGTTGACGTACAGGCGCAGGATCGCTGGGACGATTTCACCAATGTGAAATATGAAATGCTGAAACGCACGCACACCATCGATGCGCCATGGACGGTGGTACGCTCAAACGACAAGCACCTGGCCCGGCTGAACGCCATCAAGGTGATCCTGAATACCGTGCCCTTCAAACGCTATGATGAATCGCTGGATACCGCTGTGGATGAAAATATCATCGTCTCCGGTTCGCGCGAACTTGAAATCATGGAGGTCGAGCGTGTTCGAAGTGGCAAGTTTACCGATTGACATATCATAGCCAACGTCAACATGATCGGGATTCAGACCGCGCAATCCGGCCTGTCAGCAACACATGCGAGTGTCACTTGTCTATTGCGTAACAGTTACGCCAGATCTTCGGCAGCGATTTGCCGACGCCCTGCCTCCAACCATGTTCGGGTTATCCTCCTTCACCAGGTCAGGCAACCGTGTGGGGACCTGCGCAGGGGCGGGTTGCCCGTGGCGTTACACGGGTGGCGCCGGGCATGTAGCCAGACCCTGACGCGATAAGGCGTTTCCGTATACAATTTCAATGGTACTTGAACCGGAGTCAGATGCATGCAATTCACTATTGACGAGTTTCATGCCTGGAATAACAAGAGCGTAACCCTGCTGGGTATGTCCGGAGTAGGCAAGACCCACCTGTCGATGCTGCTTCGCAACCATAACTGGTTTCATTACTCCGGGGACTACCGCATTGGTACCCGTTACCTGGATGAGCCGATCATGGACCTGATCAAACAGCAGGCGATGCAGGTACCGTTCCTGCACGACCTGCTGCGGCGCGACTGGATCCATATCAGGAACAATATCAAGGTGGATAATCTGGGGCCGGTGCTGAGTTTTGTCGGCAAGCTCGGGAATCCTGAACTGGGCGGCGTGCCACTGGATGAATTTATCCGTCGCCAGGCCATGTACCGCCAGGCAGAGATCGCCGCGATGCGGGACGTGCCCGAATTTATTCACAAGGCGCACGAGATTTACGGTTACGACAATTTCGTCAACGATGTCGGGGGTAGCCTGTGTGAGCTCAACGAACCGTCTGTGATCGATCTGCTGGTGAGGCACTCGCTGATCCTGTATATCAGGGTGACCGAGGAGGCTGAAGAGAAAGCCCTCATCAGCCGCGCGCAGAGCAGTCCCAAGCCGCTGTATTATAGACCCGAGTTTCTCGACGAGCAGCTGCGGGAGTATCTGGGGCTGCGAGGACTGGAGTATGCAGCACAGGTTGAGCCGGATGATTTCTGCAGCTGGGTATTCCCGCGCCTGTTTCATTCGCGCGTGCCACGCTACGAGGCCATTGCCCGCCCGCATGGCTATACCGTGACATCGGACGAGGTCGCGACGGTCCGCGATGAGCAGGATTTTCTCGACCTGGTGGATAACGCCATTGCTCGCAAGGCGGATGAGCCCGAGAATTAGCACGTATGCCGATTGTTGCCCACAATGACCTGCCGACCTTCAGGCGCCTGCGCAGGGAAGGTCAGACCATAATCGAGCCGGACCGGGCTTTGCACCAGACCATCCGCGAGTTGCACATCGGCTTGCTGAACATGATGCCGGATACGGCACTGGCCGCGACCGAACGCCAGTTCTTCCGCCTGGTGGGGGAGAGCAATCCGATTGCCCAGTTCTACATGCACCCGTTCACGCTGCCGGAACTGCCCCGCGGGGAACAGGCGCGCGCGCATATCGAGCACTACTATGATACCTTTGAGCGGATGCGCTCGGAGGGACTGGATGCGCTGATTATTACCGGAGCCAATGTCTCCCATCCCGATCTGTCACAGGAGTCATTCTGGGAGCCGCTTCGCGAAGTGTTCAACTGGGCCCAGGAGAACGTTACCTCGGTGCTCTGTTCCTGCCTCGCCACCCATGCGGCCATGCAGTTCCAGCATGGCCAGAGACGCCGTGCATTGCCTGCCAAGCGCTGGGGTGTCTTCCCGCACCGGGTGATCCGGACGGATCACCCGTTGGTCAACGACGTCAATACACAGTTCGACGTGCCGCATTCACGCTTTAATGACATCAGTGCCGAGCAGTTCCAGGAGGCTGGCCTGCACGTGCTGGTTGAGAGCCAGGATGCGGGAGTGCATCTTGCTGTCAGTTCGGACGGTTTCCGTGTCGTCTATTTCCAGGGGCATCCGGAGTATGACACCGTGTCTCTGCTGAAGGAGTACAAGCGCGAGGCGCAGCGTTTTGCCGACGGCGAGCGCAGTGATTACCCGCCGTTTCCGGAGAACTACTTCAAACCCCTCGAGCAAGCCATGCTCAATGAATACCACCAGCGTCTGGTCACGGCGCCGGGCGCGGGCGGTCTGCTCCCGGAGTTTCCTGAGCAACTGGTCGCCGGGCGCATCGACAACACCTGGCACGATACCGCCGAAGGTATCGTCGGTAACTGGATCGGCCTGGTCTACCAGCTGACTCACGCACAACGGAACCTGCCTTTCATGGAGGGGGTAGACCCGCATAATCCTCTCGGTCTCGATTTGGAGCGCCGGATCAAATAAATAAGCGCCCCGGTGGCAGCAAGGAGGAACGACATGCAATCCGGACCAAGAGAAATCGTTACGCCGTTCAGGCCCATCCCGCTGGATGTGCCAGAGTCGATGGCGCCCAACGAGTTTTTCAACAGTACCGAAAACCTGAATGATCTGATGCACAACAACGGTTTGTTGAACAATCCTGAGAACCTGTTGCTGTACCGCAAAGCGCTGGGTCACAGTCGGGAATTCGATACGTCGATCATCTACAACAGCTCGAATTGCATCCTCAACCCGCTGGGCAGGCCGGTGCGCCGCACCCAGGTGCCGGACGATGTGAAACGTGTCTGGAATCGCATGAACCAGATCATTATCGATTACATGGTGGAGCACTATCCGGACCCGGAGACACACCTGTTGCTGGCTGGCGAGGCCAGTCTCGATGCGACCTGGCCACTGACATCACCCGGTGTGCCCAGTATCCGCATGCTGCACAATCATTTCATGGTGTTTGACAAGGACGATCTGCGCACCGCACAGATGGCGGACCCAAGTAATCCGAACCTCACGGACGGCGGCCAGCACAGCCTGTTCGAGACCTACATGCACGATGTCTACCGCGAGTTCTTCGACCGCGCGCTGGACCTGGAGATACTCTGGCCGGTAGGTGAGATCGGTTCACGCATCGAGTTGACCGGCTACCCGCAGGGCCTGCCGAGTTGGGAAATCCAGGGTGGGGTGGCGGCACTGGAGGATGTCCGTTTCTGGGGCGAGTACGACGAGATCCTCAAGGGCTTTATCGATTTCTACCGGACGTTCTTCAGTCAGGTTTCCACGCGCAATGCGCCGATGCTGGATGACCTGTATTTTCCCGGGCATGTCGAGAACGTGCTGTTGTTCAACAATGATTTCCTGAAAACGGCGAAGAAAGTTCGCGATAACTGTATCGTGGATGCCGCCTACGCCAATGCCATCCGCTGGCAGCCGGCCTTCAAGCAGCTTATCTACCGCAACGACGAGGACAAGCTGGTCGTGACGATCAGTCCAAACTCGATCGGGAATGCGATAACCGAGTTGCTCGGGGTGGTGGTCAGGCGTGTCCCGGATGTGGCGGCCTATGAACACATTGAGCCGCAGTTGATCGAGCAGTTGCTGGAGGTACGCCGACGCCTGATCGAGGCCGACCTAGGTGAGGGTATCGAAACGCCATACTGGCCGGGCTGAGGAACAGGAGCGGTCAAATCATCCAGAGTCATGCAGAAGTGGCAGCGAATAGTAATAATAACAGTGAGATACGGGCGCCAGATAGTGGATTATTGTTAGAATACTGGGATTTCCCCGTGTATTTTCCTGGCTAACAGGGAAGTGTTCGGAGACGGATTCGCGGCAGACTGCACCACCCACCGCGGCAGGTGAACGGATCTCTGGATGGCCATTAACCTCACCACTGTATGCAGGGCCGGTTTTTCACCGACCCTGCCCAATCTAACGACACCGTTAGTCCCGTGTCTTGCTAATCGGTTCTGCTGTTGGTGATCGATAGTTTGTTACTGTGTTCAGGTGAGAGCGATTATCGATCCCCCGACGTACCGGAATGGTCTCGCCACCGTGCTTGAATGCAAAGTTCCTCACGGCACGGATCTGCAGGAACCAGCCCTGGCACACTTCATTGACCGCGGTCGGCTCCTGATCCTCCAGCTGGCCGGCCTTTTGTTTGTTACATTCATCCAGGACATCGCTGGCCCTTGGGTCCGTACTGGTTCTCGTAATCCAGTGCATGTGGGTGTAACTGCCCGGCTGGGGAATCACCATGCCCGGTGCAGGCGCACTTTTCTCCTCGGCACGGTTTACCATCCAGATTGGATGGTCATCGCCATTAATGCCGTCATGCGAGATAAACTTCGCTGCGCCCGGCAATCCGCGCATGCGCCACCCGACCACGCAAATAATTTTCTCCGAGACCCCGCATGTCTCATCGTGATCTTCATTAGTGCCGCGAGGATGGCGTGCGATTGGCAGGCCGGATGCCACGTCAATACCGAGTGATTCACCCTGGTCGTCGGTAAAGATGATGTAAAAAGAACCCCTAAGACGCTTTGGGTATCCACCGACCGTGGTTTTCAAATCGAGTTGTATATGTGTATCGATATGATTACCAAACAGGAAGTCAGAAGGTTCGGCATGGAACGTATCGCCGGGGTAAACATCACCAGGCCAACCTGCCTTGGCCGCGGTTCCGGAAATTGACAGTGTCAGTACCATCAGACCGATAATTATTTTTTTCATGATCATGTCCTCCAGCTTGTTATATTCTGGGTCAGCTCACTTGTTGTCGCTATGGACTGACAAGCCCTCTGTTACCGGGAGGTTCAATACTGCCGAACGTGGCAGCCCCACTTAATTAAGTGATGACATAGTTCAGGATAGCTCATTGCCTGGTAATTGCATGAGGGTAATAACGAAAACCATGCCAATACCATTGTTTTCCTGTAAGTAATGCATTATGCACATAAGTTAATCAACAACGATTTCAACAGCTAGCGGTATCACGCAATGGTCGTTGGCACACACCATCAGATAGCGATGCAGAAACCATGAGGAAAAGAAAGTCCCTCGGCAACGCCCGGATCGGTAGTTCCCATCAAGTAATTATTTAAACAAGAAATAGCTAAACGAGCGGATTGGGTTGTCGGAAGTTCATCAGGAATATCTACCAGTTACGGCTTAAAGGTCTCAGTTCGGCCAGAACACGTCATTCGCACAATTTATTTGAACGTCCCGCTTATGCTTGTAAGTGGTCATTCAATTGGCGCAATTAATACATTGCAAGACGGTTCAGAGCACGATGGGAGAACAGGCCGTGGACGCCGACACGCAAATCTTGGTACAGCTGGCGCACCAGGCGGAAAACGTTTATCGACCGGGTCAGGGAACATTGCTATTTCAGACAAACTGCGCTCTGACACATCCTCATATGTTGCCTGACTCTGTCTTCAGAATTATGTCCAGACTCTGCTTGTCCAGATCGGACATCTTCGAATAAAACAGAAGAAGCCCGATGCGATTGGCCTGTGTATGCATGATCCGGCAACCGATTTTCATGGATTCAGGTGCGCCCTGTTTATGGTAGTGCAGCGTCAGCGACCCCGTGTCACCGGTTTTCGGTGCCGAATTCTGCTGCACGCTTGGTAAATGCTGGAACTCCAGCATGGCACCCTCCTGAGACAGATCACGGGTAAAACCGCGAACCCGCACGCCAGAGCCAATCTGCATATGACAACTTAACTTCACACGCTTGCGCGCAAACTTTCTTCGTTCTATGAGGACTTCAGCCATCATCAGGACCCTTGATGTTTCCGGAAGCGTGCATATTATCAGAGAGAGATCGATGGGGTCAGATTCGATTGATCCATATGAACCGGGAAACTTCCCGCTCCAGCGGCCAGCGGAGTAGCGGAGTAGTGCGATGATGCCAGGTTGGTTTTGACCGATCGCTGTGGCACTCTCCTTGACTCCGGAGTAACGTTGCTAACGAGATCGAGGAGGGTTCAATGGCTATTCGCACGTTTATTTTCTGCGACATCTGCAATCCCAGGGGCGTACGCACCCCGGAGACGCGACAAGGCGCGCACCGTGATTCAGAACTCCGCGGTCGCCGGGTGAGCGATAGCCGCGCTTGGTTTGAGGGGGTTATCTCAGAGGCAATCGCCGCGGGCTGGCTGTTTGACCCGCAGGGCCGACATGTGTGCCCCGGCTGTCAGCAATCCCACCAAAAACTACCGTGAATCGCTTCCCTGCCAGCCGGCAAACGCAACATGATCACATCCTTGCATATCGTCGTGCGCTTCTGGCTAGCAGGAAGATCGAGTTTCGGCCTGTGCATGGCCTGCCTTGGACCTGTAAACGCTAAACGTCCGAGAAAGGTCTGATCCGGAAGTACAGCCCATTCTACCCCTGGAATCAGTCGCAAGGCCAGATTCCGGCCAAAACACGTCCTTTACCAAATTTTGGTGAACGTCCGTTTAAAACTTGCATAGCGGTTATTCCATTCCAGCAATCCTTGACGTTCCTGATACCGGGCAAGGCGATGGGCAATGGTATGGCTGAGTTGATTGAGTTCGCTGTTGGTCGGGGCTTTGACCCAGCGAAATCTTGCGGATGACTCTGCAGCATCGCGCGACGCGGCAAGACCTGAAATAATACCGTTTTCCGTAATGACGGCGATCCCTGGAGCGCCGTTTTTCTTTGCGCGAGACTTTCAGAAAGCTGAATTCGCCTGCTGCTGCAGGCACGGCAGGCGCCACTCCAATGGAGTCACTCCACCGGTTTTTCCGCGGCGCTCTTCAGTTCCCAGGCCTTCTGTACAATACAGCGGTCATAGTCTTCCCGTGCGGTTTTCAATGCCTCCATTTTCGCGGCACCCGAGGTGCCGCCACCGCCCTTGCGCCTGTGGGGCTTCTGGTAGGTGCAGTGTTTCCGGGCCTCTTCGATGTAGGGATTCCCGGATGCCGCATCCGGGTCGGCATCTGAATCCGGGTCTGATTTCGAGGCGGGTGGCGACAGGTAGTAGGATTCCTTGATCTCCACGCAGGTGTAGGTGCCGTCGCCGAGGTCCTTGCAGTCGAGCTTGATTGCTGCTGCATCCAGTGAGAACGTCATGGCGGCCGGAAAGATGAGCCAGCGCAAGCCTGATACCATCATTGGGGGAACCTCTGCTCTGTCGGTATTTCGATATCCCGCCTGCGCGGGTATAACGAGTAAGTTATTGATCAAAATTCATTGATTGTCCTGCATGGGGTAATACCCTCGGGGCCGGTCATTTCTGGTGCCTGACTGCAGGCACCACAGTGTCGCATGAAACTGCAGCGCGGCCAACCGAGCGTCAGGCTTGCGCAGTGACGGAGACCCTCTACCAGCCTGGGCATGTTAATTTCCGGGCGGGTATAGGACGGATTAACGCCCTTTCCGCTAAAACTCATGTCCATTGAGCAATCGCTACTACTGCTTTCCAGCCTGATCATACTGAAATCTTGTCTGAATTGGACGCGCTGACCTGAATGGACCCCGGTCATTTGCCCTTCCCCCTGCCAATTTCTGTCTCCAGGCCAATCGACACCCTGTTGCTATGGCAGCAACATACACTAAGCAGGAATACGCTATTGCATCTGACGAACAGGCTGGCCACCGGGGGTGCTCAACTATCCGGTAACAGGAGCGCGGCTCGCGTCGGGGCTTGCTCCTCCGAGTGCATCAGTATCTTCTTAATGATCACCGGATCTTCAATGCAGGCAATGGCCTCCGCTGTGCCTCCGCAGATTCGGCACTTCTCCAGCTGTCGCGTGCATATTCTCACGGCTGCATGCTGCCCCCCCCTTGCGCTTCCCGCGAATTGCCAGCCTTCAGTCCGTTATCATTCTGCTACGTCAGCTATCACCGTAATCTCAGATATTCAATGCAAGAAGCTGTACTTCTGCTATGGGTGGCGCGTCAGTTAAACGAACGACCGCGAAAAACGTTGGGCTTTCAAACCCCGGCGGAACGCTTTAATGCATGTGTTGCGTCGATTGGTTGAACCGGCAGCCACATCAGGACATTCAGCTAATATGAAAACGGCTCCCGAAGGAGCCGCTTGTTTAGCTATTGGTCAATTGCTTCCTTCTGGCAGCACCCAGGAGTCCAAGCAGTCCAGATCCAAAGAGCCATATAGCAGGAGGCACTGGTACAGCATTTACAGTATAAGAAAGATTATCGATGCGAATATCCCATACCGGCTGGTTTGCGGTATCGCTGGAAGTAAATATGGCCACACCAAACCCGATACTACCGCTATTGAAATCAGGATGACTCGTTGGGTCGCTAGTCTGCATTAGTGGATCTGTCACAAGAACGAAATCAGTCGAAAGTAGCCCGCTTTCACTGCCAGACTGCCAGACATTATTCTGAATGGGGGCATCGATACTGCCAGCATAGTAATTGCCATTCTGTGAAATTATCGGGGCAGCAAAGCTAATCGGTAGCGCAAGATTTTGCAGATTTATAAAAATATCTCCGGAAACATTGATTGACTGGATGGCACCTTGTGAACCAGGATCATAATTAAAGGTAGAATTAATAATTACCTGTGTAGTGAAAAATGGTGTATTGATTGACGGTTCACTGATGATGCTCTGCAATGCAGCACCCGGATTCCCGTCAGTTAGTGTCTGAAATGTGTTTATGGTAGCGCCACCGGATTGGTAAGTGTCGATGATGTAGTTGTTAAGGTCGAAAGTATTGTCTGAAAACACTGTACTTGCTGTTGCAGCAATTGGTTGGCAGCAAATTAGAGGCATGTAAAGCAGGGCTGGTAATAAATTTCTACTATTTAGTAGGTTGGACATGTTCCTGGTAACTCCTTTGTGGTTGATTCACGCGTTCCATCAAGGTTACATGTTCGAATTTGCAGGTGAATGCAGCAATATTTGTACCCAAAACGACTATTATAAGTAATTCAACGCGTTAAATTATATCAACAGCCACATAACAGAAATATATACACCCAGTATTGTAAAGTTTATTAAACAGTAGTCTTGAAAAATTAACATTAAATGCAAATTTGCATAGTACGTGATGCCGCGCATGACTACTTGGTGTATGTCTGGAGTGGGTTGTTTTCAGTTATTAAGTCACTGATTATGTAAGCGACAGTTAAAGATCTGAAAAGAATTAACTTCGAACATTTGCGGAGGTATGAATTGCCGAAGATGTCAGTGTACTCCTCCACCGTAACGCTGGGCGACATGGTATAGGCTTCTTGTGCTATCCACTGCTGGATCCCGCTGCGCGGGCGAAGCATGAGGACCAAAGGGGTCGAGTCGTTCATTAGAAACTTTAGATTGCACGTAGTCTGGATCCACATAATGTTCTTTCCGTAAATTTCCTCGCCTGCCAGGAGGCATGCGCTCAATCATCGGGTTGCTCCAGCACATTTATGGATTATGCCAGCCTTAACTGCTCAAGAGACGCGCGAGCTCCTCCGCCACTGATGTCAGGGATAATTTCAAGTTCCAGAATCGTCAGTGCCTCGAGATCGACGAAGTAATCTTCAAGCTCCCGTGTATTGCCGGGTGGACTGAAGTTATACTGCTGACGCACTATCTCGCCGGGGTGCTCCTCAATGCCACGGGACCAACGCAGCACGAATTCCTGTGTGCGCTCCAGCTCGTCCTCCTGGAATACCAGTTGAATACGACTGATCCTGTGTGGTGTGTCAAATAGCAGGCGTATCGTCTGCTTCCCGGGTAGTTGCGCACGCCAACCAGAGCCCGTGTTTGATACCAATGCAGATTCGATCGTATGTGCCGTGTCCTCGGACGTCATCTCTACCTGGATCAGGTGTTCAAGGTCAAGCCAGTCCTGTGGTTCGGCGGGTGAAAACCCTTGAGTGTGCTCTGTAATTATCTGCTTGCGCATGCACTGCCTCCTGTACCTTCTTGCCCATGTGACACACAACCTATCATATAAACGAAAGGTATTGTGATGCCGGTGATAGCCTTGTTGACTTCAGCACATTCTCTGAGGGTTTCGCTGTCGATCATGTATGCCCGCTACAGGCATTGTCCCCGGTTCATTGTGCCCTTCGTGGGATAACTACTTTTGATGCATTCGCAACATCCATGTGAATTTTGGGAATTACCGGTTCTGGCCGATAGTCGCCGATCAGGAATCACACTGGCGGGATTATCTGTACGAAGCGAAGGTCCACTTCAGGTCGGAAGTGCATGTTTATACTGGTTATCTCTCATCAGATGTTCTGTTAAAATAACGCGAAGCCCACTGGTCGGAAAGAGAGAAAAAATAAAGAGAATGGATAGCAAATTATTACAGGCGTTGTTATATGTCTGCGCGGGTGTCATCGCACTTGTTTTTGTCAAGCTGATGTTTGATATGAGCAGCTCAATGAGCGAGATGACCGATTATGTGGGCACCATTTCACAGGATATCAGTGACATGCAAAATAGTATGCATACTATGAATGAGTCCATGCTGCGAATGGAGAAGAGTATCCATGGTTTGGGGCAGGCTTTTGGCCAGGGAAGCAAACAGTTTCAGCAAATGAACCCGGCAGGAATGATGCAGCAGGTATTACCAGACAGCGGCCAGCGTACCCGTTGAGTGTCCTTCCTGTAAGGTCGCCGTTTTTCTTTACATCGTGAATGCCCGGGTTTGGCCGGACTCGGACCTTCACAGGGCGAACCCCGGGATTCATGGCTAACAGGTTATC
>JBATGJ010000086.1:0-2675 GCA_049665685.1 Gammaproteobacteria bacterium | reverse complement strand
ATCTATTGGTGTAGGAGCGCCTTGCAGGCGCGTTCTTCTGTTCAGGTAAGCTTCTTTACCCCGTCCTCGGTGCCGAGTAACAACACATCGGCCGGACGCAATGCAAACAGGCCGTTGGTGACCACACCGGGGATGTTGTTCAGCTCCTGCTCGAGCTTGACCGGTTCCATGATCTCCAGGTTGTGCACGTCGAGGATTTCATTGCCATTGTCGGTGACGAAACCTTCCCGGTAGACCGGCTGTCCGCCGCGCTTGACCAGCTCGCGCGCCACCATGCTGCGTGCCATCGGGATGACTTCCACGGGTAGCGGGAATGTTCCCAGCACATCGACCAGCTTGCTGCCGTCCGCGACACAGACGAATTGCTTTGCGCAGGCAGCGACGATTTTCTCCCGCGTCAGTGCGCCACCACCACCCTTGATCAGATGCAAATAATGGTTCGATTCATCGGCGCCGTCGACATAGACAGACAGCTCGCCGGCCGAATTGAGATCCAGCACCGGGATTCCGTGCGCGGCCAGGCGTTCGGCACTGGCGTTGGAGCTCGCGACCGTGCCCTCGATCTTGCCCTTGATACCTGCCAGGCAATCGATAAAGTGATTGGCGGTCGAGCCGGTGCCAATTCCGATGATGGTGCCGGGGACAACGTATTCAAGTGCTGCCTCGGCGGCGATCCTTTTCAGTTCATCCTGCGTCATTATTCTTCTCCATAATGCTGATAGCTGCCGATGATACGCAACAGCGTGCAAGAAACAAGGATAACTGGCTCCCCTGGCCACCGTAAGAGCAGGGTATGCTCTGCGCAGAATAATCCATGGTGATGTACTTGCGTGCCCGTGCACCGGGCGTAACCTGCGAGCACAATTATTCTGGTATACGAAAAAGGTACTGACCTCTTTTTGTTTTTGATACTGTAGGCATCATGCTGAAACGCTACCTGAAGCTGATGCGTGAATCGCGTGTCTATGATGTGGCCGAGGTGACCCCGCTGGTCGCCGCTGCACGCCTGACCCGGCGCCTGGATAATCCGGTGTGGATGAAGCGTGAGGATATGCAGTCGGTCCACTCGTTCAAGTGTCGCGGTGCCTATAACAAGATCTCCAGCCTGTCTCCCGCGCAACTGAAGTCAGGTGTCATCGCCGCGTCCGCCGGCAACCATGCCCAGGGCGTTGCACTGGCAGCGAGCAAGCTGGGCATCAAGGCGCTGATCGTGATGCCGCAGACCACGCCCTCGATCAAGATCGAGGCGGTCAGGGACTATGGCGCGACCATCAAGCTGGTCGGCGATGCCTATGACGATGCCTATGCCTGGGCGGCGGCGCGGGCAGAAGAGAAAAACATCCCCTTCATCCACCCCTATGACGACCCGCTCACTATTGCCGGACAGGGGACCATTGGCCTGGAGATACTGGAGCAGCATGACGGTGACATTCATGCCATCTTCGTGCCGGTCGGTGGTGGCGGGCTACTGGCAGGGATTGCGGCCGCCGTCAAGGCACTGCAGCCCTCGGTTAAGGTTATCGGGGTGGAGCCGGACGAGGCTCCCTGCATGTACGAGGCCTTGCGGCGCGGCAGGCGCATCAGGCTTAAGCAGGTCGGTATCTTTGCCGATGGCGTGGCCGTACGCCAGGCCGGCAAGGAGAATTACCGGATCGCCCGGGAATATGTCGATGATATAGTGCTGGTGACCACGGACGAGATCTGTGCTGCCATGAAAGATATTTTCGACGAGTGTCGCTCGGTGGTCGAACCGGCCGGTGCGCTGGCGATTGCCGGGATCAAGAAATATGTTGATTCAACAGGCATACGGGGCCAGGTGCTGGTAGCGGTGAACAGCGGTTCGAATATCAATTTTGACCGGTTACGGCACGTGGCCGAACGTGCGGAAATCGGCGAACAGCGCGAGGCCCTGCTGGCGGTGACGATTCCCGAGGAGCCGGGAAGTTTTCGGCGTTTTTGTCGGGCCGTTGGGCGGCGCGGGATTACCGAGTTCAATTACCGCTATGCAGATACCCGCCAGGCACACGTATTCGCCGGCATCCAGTTGCAGGATGGTGAAGCGGAGCGCCTGGAGTTGGTGGATACGCTGCGCAAGGATGGATATCCGGTCGAGGACCTGACGGACAGCGAGCTTGCGAAACTGCATGTTCGCCACATGGTCGGCGGTCGCGTCCCGGGGCTCGAGGACGAGTTGCTCTACCGGTTTCAATTCCCCGAGCGACCAGGCGCGCTGCTCGGGTTCCTGCTATCCATGGGCAAGCGCTGGAACATCAGCCTGTTTCACTATCGCAACCATGGGGCAGACTACGGGCGAGTGCTGGTCGGTATCCAGGTGCCACGACAGGGGCGCAAGGATTTCCGTGCCTCACTCGATAAGCTGGGTTATTTGTACTGGGAAGAAACCGACAATCCTGCCTATAAACTGTTTTTGGGGAATGACTGAACATCCTTCAGGTCATTCCCGCGCAGGCGGGAATCCAGCCTGAAAAAATATCACCGTTGTCAGCAGCGCCCGACCGAGTGGTTCCAGTCGTTGGGCATGCGCTGGTTCCATGGTTGCCAGCGAGTGAGAGTTTACCGCCGGATCCCCGCTTTCGCGGGGATGACGGAAGTGATTGTTCGCAGGTATCGCAGAGTCTGGCCTGGGAATATTAATCGCGCATACAGTGCAATCC
>JBATGJ010000085.1:0-7352 GCA_049665685.1 Gammaproteobacteria bacterium | reverse complement strand
ACGTGGAACAGCGCTACCGGGATACCTGGCAGCGCTATACCCGTGCGCTGCGTCAGCGCAATGCAGCGCTGCGCGCGCAGGCATCCACCGGTGAAATCACCGCCTGGGATACAGAGTTGCTGGAGACAGCGCTGGCCATCAATACCTTCCGCTGCGACTACCTGAAAAACCTCTCGCCGTATCTGCAGGCAGAAATGAAACGCCTGCTGCCTGACACCGAACTGAGCCTGCATTACCAGCGTGGCTGGCCGGTCAACAAGGATCTGGCAGATGTACTGACCGAGAGCCTGTCCCGGGATCTCGCACACGGATACACCCAGCAGGGTCCGCATCGCGCGGATTTTCACCTGATGCTCGACGGTCACCCGGTATCCGCGCATTGCTCACGGGGCCAGCAAAAGTCAATTTTACTCGCCCTGTTGCTGGCACAGGTCTGTTACCAGCAGTCAGTCATGGGGACCGCCGGGGCTTTCCTGCTTGACGACCTGACCAGCGAACTGGATGAAGCACACCAATCGCGGGTTCTTGCGGCCTTGCGAGATCTCCACGCACAGGTCTTTGTCACGGCCATCCGTGCCGAGTCAGTCGACCAGTCTGTTTGGCAGCCGGGGTGCCTGTTCCACGTGGAACACGGCGTGATACGCGAAGTGATATAATGATCTGCTGACAAACAGGGAGCCACCATGGCAAACAATGACACTTACGACTCATCCAATATCAAGGTACTGAAAGGCCTGGATGCAGTCAGAAAGCGGCCCGGCATGTATATTGGCGACACGGATGACGGCACCGGATTGCATCATATGGTGTTTGAGGTGGTCGATAATTCCATCGACGAGGCGCTGGCCGGCCACTGTAATGAAATCGCGGTGGTCCTGCACGGCGATAACTCGGTCACCGTCAGCGATGATGGCCGCGGCATACCGGTGGATATCCACCCGGAAGAGGGTGTGTCTGCTGCCGAAGTGATCATGACGGTGCTACATGCCGGTGGCAAATTCGACGACAATTCCTACAAGGTCTCAGGTGGCCTGCACGGGGTCGGTGTTTCGGTGGTCAATGCCCTCTCGGAAACCCTGCAACTCAGCATTTCTCGTAATGGCCAGATTTATTCCCAGGCCTACCAAATGGGTGTGCCGCAAGCACCGCTCGCCGTGGTTGGGGAGACCGGCAAAAGCGGTACCGAGATCCGCTTCAAACCCAGCGAGAGCGTCTTCACGAGTATCGAGTTTCATTATGATATACTTGCTAAACGATTGAGAGAACTATCATTTTTAAATTCTGGTGTGCGTATTCGCCTGACCGACAAGCATCATGACAAGGAAGATATCTTCGAATATCAGGGCGGAATCCGCGCCTTTGTTGAGCACCTGAACCGCAAGAAAACGCCGCTGCACCCGACCGTGTTCTACTTTACCGGTGAGCGCGACTCTGTGGGCGTCGAGCTGGCGATGCAGTGGAACGATTCCTACCAGGAAAACATCTTCTGCTTTACCAACAATATCCCGCAGCGCGATGGCGGTACCCACCTGGCCGGCTTCCGCGGTGCGCTGACGCGTACCCTGAACCAGTACATGGAAAAAGAGGGCATGATGCGCAAGGCCAAGGTCTCGGCCACCGGCGATGACGCGCGCGAGGGGCTGACGGCGGTGTTGTCGGTCAAGATCCCGGATCCCAAATTTTCCTCGCAAACCAAGGAGAAGCTGGTCTCGTCCGAGATCAAGGGCATTGTCGAGTCATTGGTGAATGAAAGGTTCCAGGCGTACCTGCTGGAAAACCCGACCGAAGCAAAGGCGATTACTTCGAAGATCATTGACGCGGCGCGCGCGCGCGAAGCGGCCCGCAAGGCGCGTGAAATGACGCGCCGCAAGGGTGCGCTGGATATTGCCGGGCTGCCGGGCAAACTGGCTGACTGTCAGGAACGAGATCCGGCGTTGTCCGAGCTGTTTCTGGTCGAGGGTGATTCAGCCGGTGGTTCCGCCAAGCAGGGGCGAGACCGGCGTACACAGGCGATCCTGCCCCTGAAGGGCAAGATCCTGAATGTCGAAAAGGCACGCTTTGACAAGATGCTGTCATCGGTTGAAGTGGGGACGCTGATAACGGCGCTGGGTTGTGGTATCGGACGTGAGGAATTCAACATCGACAAGCTGCGTTATCACCGCATCATTATCATGACCGACGCCGATGTCGACGGTGCGCACATTCGCACGCTGCTATTGACGTTCTTCTACCGCCAGATGCCTGAACTGATTGAAGGCGGTTACGTGTACATCGCGCAACCCCCTTTATACAAGATAAAAAAGGGCAAGCAGGAACAGTATGTCAAGGACGATGCCGCATTGAATGCCATGTTGTTGAACAGTGCCATCGATAAGGCGCAGCTGTATGTCAATCCGGATGCACCGCCACTCAGTGGTCCGGCGCTGGAAACACTGGCCCGTGATTACATGGCGGTAATGGCATCTATCCGGCGTCTGAGCAAACGTTATGACGCCGATGTGTTGGATAAGATGATCTACATGCCAATGCTGGATGAAGCAGCCTTGCGGGACGAGGCGGCACTGACTGCCTGGTTCAACGAGATTGTGAGCCTCATCAACAGTGGCCTCATCAGTGGCCAACGCTACCAGGTGGAGATCGTGGCGGATGCAGAAAACGGCGGCATCACGGCGCGCATGAGCAAATGGACACATGGCATCATTTCGACCGACCAGGCCTTCAGCCTGGATTTCTTCACCAGTCCTGAGTACCAGCATATCACCGCACTGGGACAGCAGCTGGATGGCCTGCTGAGTGACGGTGCTTACATTGAGCGGGGTGAGCGCAGGCAGCCGGTGGTCTCATTCAAGCAGGCACTGGATTGGCTCATGAGCGAGGCGCGGCGCGGGCAGCACATCCAGCGCTACAAGGGCCTGGGTGAGATGAACCCGGAGCAACTCTGGGAGACGACACTCGACCCTGAAACCCGCCGCTTGCTGAGGGTGCAGATTGAGGATGCCGTCGGCTCGGATGACATCTTCACCACCCTGATGGGCGACCAGGTCGAGCCACGCCGGGACTTCATCGAGCAGAACGCCCTGGCTGTGTCCAACCTGGATGTCTAGCTGAACACAAAAAAATTGCCACAGAGTACACAGAGAAAAGCCTTAAAAAGGCATATATACAGCTCATTTATGCATAGCGTAATTGCTTAAAATATGTAAGCAATTGTATTAAATATATTTAATATTCTAGTAAACTATAATATTAAGGCTTTGATTGTTATTTTATCTCTGTGTACTCTGTGGCTGGTTTTTTATTTCAACGTCGTGATCTCTGCCATCTGGCCTTCGATCCATTCGGCGGCCTCGTCCAGTATCTGCTGGGCCTTCTTGCCATCGCCCCGGATGGGTGGTCCGATGCGAACCTGGATGACACCGGGATGCTTGATGAAGCTGCGCCGGGGCCAGTATTCACCGGCGTTATGCGCGACGGGGATAATCGGGTAACCGGACTGCTCGGCCAGCACGGCGCCACCAATGCGATAGCGTCCCCGCTTGCCGGGCGGGATACGGGTGCCCTCGGGAAAGATCACCACCCAGTTGCCTTCGTCCAGCCGTGCCTTGCCCTTGTTGACCAGTTGCGCCACGGCGGCGCGGCCGCTGCCCCGGTCGATCGCGATGGTATTCATCAGGGCCAGGCCCCAGCCAAACACGGGGATCCACATCAGCTCGCGTTTCGCCACCCAGACCTGGCGTGGAAAGATGTCCTGCAGGGCAACCGTCTCCCAGGTTGACTGGTGCTTGGAGAAGACGATGGATGGCTGTTCGGTGATGTGCTCCAGACCCTGTATCTCGTGTGTCAACCGACAGGTTACCCTGAGCCACCAGAGCACGAAATGTACCCAGGACTGGACGATGGCCCAGCGCCGGCGGTGCGAGACCGGAAACAGCAGCAGCAGCACCAGGACATAGACCAGGATGGAAACGGGAAACGCCAGCCAGAAGGCCAGCGAGCGTGACCAGAGTATTGCATAGGCGGGCAGGTTGCTGGCGGCCATGCTTCAGGGTCCCGTGGTGTGCGCAGTCGGGTGCAGCAGAAAATCCACGGCACTGAAGAGGTCATTGAACACCGGGACTGAGGGATCCAGGCTCGGCTGGCTGACGGTGCCGAAACCCCGGCCGGTTTTGACCAGCAGGGGGCGGGCACCGGCGGCCTGGGCCGCCTGGACATAGGCCAGGGAATCGCCGATCACCGGCAGGCCCGCCAGGTTCACGTGCAGTCGCGCCGCAATGTCGTGCAACAGGCCGGGCGCCGGCAGGTGGCAGCTGCACCCGCTAGCGGGTGCATGCGGGCAGAAGAAAATGGCATCGATCACGCCGCCGCTTTCTACCACGTGTCGACGCATGACTTCATGCATGCGTGCGAGCTCTTCGGGACTCAGGGTCCCGCCGCCCAGTTCGGGCTGGTTGGAGGCGACGATGATGCGCCATTCGGCCCGGTGCAGCCGGGCAATGGCCTCCAGGCTGCCACGGATCGGGCGCCATTCGGCTGGCCGGGGAAAGCCTTCTTCAGGTAGCTGGTTGATGACACCGTTACCGCCGAGAATGACCGGCTGCATCAGCTGTCCCGGAATTCGGACACGCGGATGCGGCCGCTGATCATGCGGGATTCGCGCGCATCGAGCTTCTGCATTTTCTTCCAGAACTGGTCGTCCAGGTCGAAGCCGGCGGCGATCGCGGTACCGATCAGCAGGATGAAAAGGTCTGCACATTCCTCGGCGAGTTGTGCCTGGTCCTTGCCCTTGGTGACGCAGGCAGAAATTTCACCGAGCTCCTCGGCCATCAGGGCCACGCGGTAGGTCAGTTCCTCGCCGCCGGTATTGCTGAAATCGTGCTTGTCGTGAAAGGCCTGCACCGCGGCCAGCATGTCCCTGTAGGAGTCCGTGTCAGTCATGATTCAGGTACCGCGCTGTTTGCTTTTAATGGATCGATTACTGCAGTCGGGATATGTCCGCCACCTGCAGGAACAGGTTGGCCAGTCCCTGCAGGAGTGCGAGGCGATTATCGCGCAAGGCCGGCTCATCTGCCATGACCATGACATCGTCGAAGAAACGGTCCACCGGTGCCTGCAGGCCGGCCAGGCTGCGCAGGGCGTCGGTATAGGCGCGTTGTTCGATCATTGGCTGAACGTGGTTTGCCTGTTCCTCGATGGCTGCAGCGAGCGACTTCTCGGCAGGCTCCTGCAATAGCGCGGCCGCATATGCCCCGGGGATGACGGTATCACTCTTGCGCAGGATGTTACGGATACGCTTGTTGGCCGCTGCCAGGTTCCCGGCCTCGGGCATGGCATGGAATGCGCGCACCGCCTGCATGCGCTGGTCGAAATCCAGCGGCCGTGTGGGCTGACGTGCGAGCACGGCCTCGAAAACGTGAACATCGTAACCGGCATCCACATACCAGTTGCGCAGGCGGCCCATCAGGAAGTCGAATACATCGTCGACACCTGCAGCCGCTGCCAGTGATTCATCAAACTGCCCGGCAGCCGTCAGCAGCAGTTCGCGCAGGTCCAGCTCGAGCTTTAATTCGATAATAATTCGCAGTACGCCGAGTGCGGCACGGCGCAGGGCAAACGGGTCCTTGTCACCGGTCGGTGGCTGGCCGATGGCGAAGATACCTACCAGGGTATCGATGCGTTCCGCCAGTGCCAGCACCTGTCCCGTTGCCGAGGCGGGCAGTTTGTCGCCGGCGAAGCGTGGCTGGTACTGTTCTTCGAGCGCAGTGGCGACTGCCGGCTCCTCACCATCATGCAGCGCATAATAGCGCCCCATGATGCCCTGCAGCTCCGGAAACTCATACACCATGTTTGTCAGCAGGTCACACTTGCAGAGTTCGGCGGCGCGTACTGCCGTTTGTGTGTCGAGGCCCAGGATTTCGGCCAGGTACCTCGCGAGCAGGGCGATCCGCCGTTGTTTGTCGCCAAGCGTGCCGAGCTGTTGCTGGAAGGTCATCCTGTCCAGTTGCGGTGTGCGACTTGCCAGGGTCTGTTTGCGATCCTGTTCCCAGAAGAACACGGCATCCTCCAGACGCGGGCGTATGACGCGTTCGTTGCCGGCCTGCACCTGGGACGGGTCTTTGCTGGCGATGTTCGCGACGGTAATGAAGTCCGGCATCAGGCTGCCGTCGTCTGCGCGCACCGGGAAGAATTTCTGATGGGCCTGCATACTGGAGACCAGTGCCTCGGCCGGGACGTCCAGGAAACGCGCATCGAAGCTGCCGGTGATGGCCACCGGCCATTCCACCAGCGCGGTGACTTCATCGAGCAGGTCCTCGTCGATGACGGCCCGGCCACCGCAGGCCCTGCCGGCTTCGGTCACCTGTGCACGAATTGACTCGCGTCGCCGGTCCATGTCGGCGAGCACCATGCCCGCGTGCTCCAGCGTGTCCGCATAGTCGGCCGGCGATTCGATGCGGATGCGTTCATTGCGGTGAAAGCGGTGACCGCGGGTTTCGTTGCCGCAGTCCTGCCCCATGATGTTGGCCTCGACAATGTCATTGCCGAGCATTAACACCACCCAGTGAACCGGGCGGACGAACTCGAAGGTGTAGTTACCCCAGCGCATGCGCTTGGGTACGGGCAGTAACTTGAGGGCCTGTTCGACGATGCCCGGCAGCAACTCCTCGCAAGCCTTGCCCGCCTCGGTGGTCTGCCATGCCAGCCAGGCACCCTTGTCGGTCTCCAGGCGCTGCAGTTCGTCGACACTCACCCCGCAGGAGCGCGCAAATCCCTGCGCCGGCCTGGTGGGCTTGCCGTCCTTATCAAAGGCGGCCTGCAGTGCCGGACCCCGCCGCATGACCTCACGATCGGGTTGCCGCAGCGGCACGTCCCGGACCAGTACCGCCAGCCGACGCGGCGTGGCATACGCTTCGCAAACCCCGTGTGGCAGATGGTGCTCGTCGAGCCGGGTGTCGAGCGCATCGCGAAAGGCATCATGCATGCGCCGCAGTGCATTCGGCGGCAGTTCCTCGGTGCCGATCTCGACCAGCAGGTCCGCCACGGTGCTCACGATACCGCTGACCCTGCATGCTGCATCGGGAAACCGAGGGATTCACGTCGCGCGTAGTAGGCCTCGGCGACCTGTCGTGACAATGTGCGCACGCGCAGGATGTAACGCTGACGCTCGGTGACCGAAATGGCATTGCGTGCATCCAGCAGGTTGAAGGTGTGCGAAGCCTTCAGCACCATCTCATACGCAGGCAGTGGCAGGCCGGCCTCGATAAGGCGGTTGCTTTCCCGTTCGCAGGTATCGAACCAGCCAAGCAGCGCATCAACATCCGCGTACTCGAAATTGTAGGCAGACATCTCTACCTCGT
>JBATGJ010000084.1:0-5649 GCA_049665685.1 Gammaproteobacteria bacterium | reverse complement strand
CACCGGAATTGTCCAGCGACTTGCGGATTCGCCGTTGACGATAAAATAGCCAGGCGACCAGCGCCAGGGCCCATGGCGCGATAAGGATTACGACGAAGAGAATCTCACTTTCCATTGCAGCACTGTACCTCAAACCGCATCTGTTGGCTGTTATCGCGCCTTACTGAAGCAAGCGCCTGAGATAATGTTAAGTCCTTTGACATAGTTCCGTATCAGAGGAAGTGATCACGTGTCCTGCTCCGGCTCGACCGGTGGCGCTGCCGAGGTCTGCGCCAGGCGGCGCGTTTCCCGATGCATGACATCGATATAGGCGTCACGGAAGTCATCCGGTTCGATATCCCCGACCGCCAGACCGCAACAGTCGAGTGCGTTGTGAAAATCCTTCAGGTACTCCAGCCGGTCCCAGTCGGTATCATTCTCATCGACTGTCTTGTGGTAACGGTCGACAAACACGACGGCGGCAGAACATGCCAGGCGTTCCAGTACCCTGGCGAAATCCCTGTCGGAGATATACAGGCGTGCCTCGTGCTCGTCGGGTCGCTCGCCCGGTTGCCACTCGCCAAGCTGGACAGGTAGTTTGCCAAGTGCCTTGATTTCTTCCAGTAACAATGAGTCGGACATGTCCAGATCCTGGCCGTTGTCGGACACCCGGTAGGGAATGTTATGCTTGAATTCGACATCAAAGCCGTTGGACAGGCGCTGCCAGCCGTCGCTGATTGCGTGTGTTTCCATGAACTGCTCCTCCTGGTAAGCGGCATACAAGAAACCTGCTACCAGTGTAGATCACTCGCGTCCGCCTGGCAGGATTTCGGCAAAGTTCCTGGCAACACGGCCGATTGACCGGTCGGTGTGCCGCCATGAGCCCGGCTCGGAATTATGCTAGTTTAGGCAAGTTCCACAACGACAGGAGTTGCATATGTTCGAGGCCCCGGATAGCCCATGGCGGGTACCGTTTGACGGAGTATTCAGACGCCAGGATGTCAGCACCAAACGTCCGGATGACGCACCCGGCAAGCAGGCACGCAGGGACATCCTGGCCGAACGGGTCGCGGAACTCGACCGCCTGCAGCGGATGTTTTATGCCCATGACCGTCATGCGCTGCTGCTGGTGTTTCAGGGCATGGATGCCGCCGGCAAGGACAGCACGATCCGCTCGATCCTGCAGGGCGTCAATCCGGCCGGCTGCCAGGTATTCTCCTTCAAGCAACCCTCGGCTGAAGAGCTGGACCACGATTTTCTCTGGCGTACCAGCAAGTGCCTGCCGGAACGCGGCCGTATCGGCGTGTTCAACCGCAGCTACTACGAGGAGGTCCTCGTCGTACGCGTACATCCCGAGTATCTTGGCGGTCAGCAGCTGCCGGCAGATGTTGACCATGAAAATATCTGGCAGCAACGTTACGCATCCATTCGTACACACGAACAGCACCTCGCACAGAACGGTACGGTGATTCTTAAATTCTGGCTCAATGTCTCGCCCGGGGAACAGCGCCAGCGTTTCCTCGACCGGCTCAATGAACCGGAGAAGAACTGGAAATTTTCCACCGGCGATTTACGCGAGCGTGGCTACTGGGATGAGTATATGGAGGCCTTCGAGGACGCTGTCCGGGAAACATCACGGCCCTGGGCACCCTGGTATGCGATACCCGCCGACAGCAAATCCTACATGCGCATGACGGTTGCGGATATCGTGGTTCGTGCCCTGCAGTCGCTGGACATGCACTATCCCGAGGTGCACGAGGATGAACGCAAGCACTTCGATGAACTGCGCCGGCGCCTGGAAGCGGAGGGACAGGACTGACGGTGCCGGTGTTACTGGCCGGCCCGGCAGGTCGATCCGGTACCGCCCGCGTCTGAATAACAACCTGTCGATGTTTTTTTGTTACGTCATTATTTTCATATATCCACCACAGGGCCTCTGTCCGGCACAGGTATATCGTCTTCACCCAAGATCACACCCGCCCGTGAATCCAGCCTGTGCAATCCTGGGGCGCGGCTGGGGGATGAATTTCGAGGTGCTGCCGAGGCGCTTTAACGGGCCGCCCTGGTGGCGGGTGGAAGATAAGGGGGTTAGCTGCTGGTAAAAAACCGGTTGTTTCACCCTTCACTGGGGGTACTTTCAGCCATTCTGCTACAAATTGCTGCAGACTGGCCGATATACCTTGCAATAAGTATGGGTGATAGCCAGTTGGAGTACGATGGATTTTTACCTTAAAAAAGGCGAATCGGCCGGAAACGCCGTGCGGCGGATTAATCTCGAGCTGCGCGCGCGCGTCATCGGCATCTTCAATGACGAATCCCTCGATGCGGATTCGGCGGTGGCTGAGATACGTGGTTGTATCGAAAAACTGCGTGCCGTGCTGCGCTTCACCAGGCCCGCTATGGGCAATTCCGTATTCCGGCGCTGTGACCGGGTATTGGACGAATTCTCAAGTGAGATCAGTGACATGCGTGAGAGCGCGGTCATGGTGGAGACGTTCGATTGCCTGGCCGACCACTACCGGCCATTTCTCAATGCCGAGGAATTCCTCTCGGTCAGACAATCCCTGCAGAGCCGGCATGCACAGGCCATGGCCGAATACCGGGAACGGCTTGATATGAAGGAACTCGAGTCGTCCTTTGTCCGGCTCGAGCTGAACCTGGATCGCACCGATCGGGTGAAACTGACGCGTTCCATGCTGAAATCCGCCATCGGTGATGTCTACAGCCGTGGCCGGGAACTGCACCAGTTGCTTGAGCAGGACCCCGATACGGAAAACAGTAACGGTCTGCGTCTCGAGGCCCGCTATCTGTGGCACCAGCTGCGCATGCTGGAAAAGCAGGCCCCTGATGAAGTGCGGGCCATGACCGGAACCCTCGACGAGCTCGGTCAATTACTCGGTGACGATAACAACATGGCCGTGCTCGCTGAAAATCTGCGCACCCGTCCCGGACTCTGTTGTAACCGCATACAGGCCGAGCTGCTCGATAGTCTGGCCGAGACCCGCCGCATTGCCTACCTGACCTCGGTCCTGCGTCTCTCCGCCCGCATTTACGAGCGCACGCCGGAGAACTTCATCAGCGACCTGTTCCCGCAAACAGAATAAGGATGCCACCGCATCGGTCGCTAGGTTGTTGAGCCACCAGCGGCGGTGCAACACAAACGGTAGTCTGGATGTCAGGGACGGTGCTTGTTCAGGGCATCGTAAATTAATCCGGCAAGCGCCCTGAATCCGTCGGGTTTCGGGTGAATCTCGTTTAACCAGCCGGTGTTCGGATCGATCGTCCCGCGCGTATCAACCACCAGCAGGCGTCGGGGTATCTGGCCTCAAGTTTCATCAAGCAGTCTGCCAGGCGGTCGATCAGGTACCTGACCAGTGGTGCATGGTGCTTTACCGGCACGTTCTTATCTACAAGATAGGGATATATCCATGACTTGCCCCGGTCTATTTTGAACAGGCCGCCGAAGAACTCGGCACCCCTGGGATTCGGTATCAGATAGTCATAGGTATGCGTCACGATTTTTATTTTCTTGTTGAGAGAGTATTCATTGCAGAATTCAACCAGATCCTCATAGGCATGCGAGATCTGGGTAATCCGCCGCTTCAGTCTGCCTTTGAAGAGATAGTGGGTAAAATCATCCGAGGTCACATTGCTTTTTAAAAAATAGTCAAAATCCCATCTGCCTACCAGGTCATTACCGCCGCCTGAGAATAGCAGGAAGTCGACACGGTGTTGGTGAATACTCTTCAGCAGCCTGAACTTGCTTTCCCCCGATAACATGTCTACGGCTTCATCGCCGTTGCTGGCTAAATGCAGCAAATTGAATCGCTCGATATTTTTCAGGTAATTAATGATGTTGTTGGGTTTTCCGGCAAAGATCCATTTGCTGGGGTAGGCGAACCAGGAATCGCCCTCCGCCACGAGGTTGGTGCGATGCGGGTAACGCCGTATTAATTGAGCGAAGTCACTCGCCGTTGAGGTGGACCGGAGTGCTCCCCAATGCTTGCGTTTTTTATGTGGTGGCATGGTTGGCTGACATCAGGGTAGCACTGAGCGGGTAATGGCTCGCAGAGCCTGTTGCACTGATCGGTTGTGAGACGTCAGCTGCACACGCAGCGGCGAGGATGCCCGGTCTCTATCTCCGTCTGTCATCTGGCTTGTGGTCGCAGGCGGAAAAGACCTTCCAGGTGCGAGTCGCTGGTGAAATACAGTGCGCCATCCGGGCCGAACGCCACGCCTACCGGGCGTGCCAGGCGTTGACCGTTGTCACGCTGGAAACCGGTGACAAGATCCACGACCCCGCCGGTCTTGTCGCCATCAAATTGCACCATGACCAGGGCCGGTGGTCGGCGGGTTGCACGATTGCCTAATCTGCTACCCTTGGGCCGGGTGCCCCAGGATCCCCGCAATGCCACGATGGCGTTGCCGTTGAAGCGGCCATCCAGCGCCGCTGGCGGGACAAAGGCCACGCCCATGGGCGCATTGCGCGCGGGAAAGATTGCTACCGGCAGACTGACCTCGCCGGCCGGCCGGGGTGGTCGCGAGCCGATGCAGTCGTCACGTTGCAGCCGGGTGCCATCGAACTGGAACCAGGGCATACCGTGAAAGGAAGTGTCGGTCAGCCGTGCAAAATATTCCGGCGGCTGCTCGTAACCGAGGTGGTCCGGTCCGTTGTTGCTGGCATACAGCACGCCGGTGTCCGGGTGCCAGTCAAAGCCGACCGGGTTGCGCAGGCCCGCGGCATAGGGGCGCCACACCGGCTGTTTGCCGGACTCATCGAGTACCAGCACGCCGCCACGCCGGACGTTGAACGCATAACCGTCGTGCAGATACTCATTCGAACAATTGCCGGTAATACCCAGTGACAGGTACACGCGCCCGTCGGGCCCGATAGCGACACTGCGGCTGTTGTGACTGCCGCCCCCCGGCAGTGCCAGCAGCAGCTCCACGCTGTCGGCGCGAATGGTCTTCTGGCCGGGCGAGTAGGGTGCTCGATACAGCCCGTCGGTGCGGGCAATCAGCAGCTCACCTGCACGCCAGGCAAGGCTGTGCGGGTAACCGTCGAGCGATACCAGCACTTCGGGCTGCGTATAGGGTGGAGCAAGACGGTAGATATGGCCGGACCGGGAACCGGTCAGCAGGTCACCATTAGACAGGAAGGTCATCAGGCGTGGCTGCTCGAGGCGATCGGTCAGCACCTCCAGTTGCATACCGGCCGGTACCCTGAGCAGCCAGTCTTCACCGGCAACCGTCAGTCGCTGCGTCTGGCGGGGCAAGGCGGTGTCCGCAATTGCCGCATGGCAGAGCAACAGGACCAGCAACAGAGTGATTTTTCGCATGACCGGAGCGTAGCTCGCTTTCGCCGTTTTGAACAGGGTAACCCGTGTGCGGGTACTGCGTTATGATATCGGCATGGAGATACCAGCGCTCTTGTTGGAACTGCAGACCGGTATCGTGTCTGCCGCACGGGAGGAACTGTTGCCGCGCTTCGCCCATGTGGAACGCCGGCGCAAACGCGATGGCAGTGTTCTGACAGAGGCTGATACCGCGATGCAGTCGCGCGTGGCCGATTATCTGCAACGACTGTCGCCGGATACCATGTTCCTCGGCGAGGAGATGGAGGCTGGCGAACAGGCAGCGCTGCTGGTATCGGGCAAGCCGGTGTGGTGC
>JBATGJ010000083.1:0-2188 GCA_049665685.1 Gammaproteobacteria bacterium | reverse complement strand
CGGCACGTTTCGTCAAGGCACGACCGCACGTAGAACATGGACCGGGTGATTGATCCCTGCAGGGTTTCCCAGGATTTCGAAAGTGTAGCAGTATCGACCGAGGGTATTCCGGGGACAGTATACCTATTTATACTGTCAGGCCCTGTTGTCCGATCTTTTCTTACGACCAGGCCGTGCGGACTTTAACGTACGCCCTGCCCGTTTCTCTGCCGTTTCTATATATGTCTCATCACCGTATAACCGGCCGGTTCGGGTGCGTTTATATTGAGTATACTGTCCCCGGAATTCTATACTGTCCCCGGAATTCGCTCCAGTGTGAACAACAATATAGGTCCTTTCACTGATTTTCTTGCCACGTTGGTAAGAGCTAACCTGGAAGGCAAGCCAGGACCGGAAGTGCCTGTTAAGCAAATGCAAGAGCGCAGTGGAAAGCAGCACCTCTGCTGCCAGCGCATTGTTCCGCGGTATATCGAATACTTTTAACTTCCCCTTCACTCGCAGATTTTCAACAGCTACTCTCCATTCTATAATCCAGGCATGAAAATCCGGGAATCTTCGATGAGCGCAATTAAAGAGAGCACCTGATGAGCGATTACTTTAATGAACTGGTTGACCAGCTGCATGAATACCACTTGTCCATCGACCCACCCTGCCTCCATGGCCTGCTAACCGGTTTTGCCACGACACCGGATCCTGACCTGGCAAAACTGTACATGGAGATTTCGGGGGAACAGCCACTTCCGGAATCCATCCGGGAAGAAGTGCTCAATGTAGTAGATTTTCTGTCCGAAGACCTGTCACTTCATGAGTTCAAAGCGCTTTTCCAGGTAGACCACGACAGCGAACCGGAGCACTGGATCAACGGTTATCTCAAGGCCGTGGAACTCCACGAGGAGCAGTGGCGTGAAGAAAATGATTGCCATCCCAAGGCAGGTGCAGCGCTCATTATGCTTCACTCGCTGATCAATGAAGAATTGCGTCAGGAGCTCAAGATCATTCAGCCGGGTCACGAAGAACTCCGGGAAGCACCGGAAATGGTGACCGATCTCGTGCACAGCATCTACCACTACATTCATGGTGACCTGGATTCATCATTCAATTTTGATAATGAATCCGAGCCACCAGCCGACGAACTATTTCCCCTGCCCGGCCATTCGGAAGATGCGCTGGCCAGCATGGATGAACAGGCCCTCTTCGCCCTTGTCACCAGCAATAACGACCGGCTCCCACTGGAGGTGGTGCATGCGTGTGCCAGCCGGGCGGAGGCCATGGTTCAACTGCTTCGCCAGCATCTGGAAAACGATTACAACTGGGGCAACGAAGTAAACGATGGCGACTGGTGGGGGCTGTTACATGCCGTCTTTATACTCGGACTCATCCCCGGCGATGCATCGGCCAGGGCATTGCTTGAGGGGTTCCGCCGCATCACCTTCGACAGCAATAGCAATCTGACCGACTGGCTTTCCAGTTACTGGCCCGCCCTGTGCCGCAACAAAACCGCGTACACCACGGATACCATGCGGCAGATTGCCGAAGACAATCAGCTGGACTGGTACCCCCGGTCCCATGCCGTCGAATGTGTCGTGGCCGATGCCAGCGACAGGGGCCCGGCACAGCTGGAGGATGCAATTGACTGGCTTGCCTCACTCTGCGTCGACGAGTCTCAAGACCCGGAATTCCGTGTCATGGCGGGGCACACCCTGCTTGATCACCCCAGGGAACGACACCGGCAGGTAATGGCTAAACTGGTGGAACTCCAGGACCCCGACTCCTGGCTCGGTAACTCCTACAACCGTGATGACATCGACCGATCCTTCTCCAGGGGCGGCAAACCGGAGTGGAAGTGTTTTGATAACCCCTGGCGTTTCTATGACCCGGTCGAGATCCAGCGCCGCCAGCAACGCTGGCTCAAGGAAGACCGGGAACAGGAGCAGAAACAATTCGATCAGGGCAACTGGAGGCCGGTAAAGACCTATGTACGTGAACAACCCAAGATTGGCCGCAACGACCCATGCCCCTGCGGCAGCGGTAAAAAATACAAAAAGTGCTGCATGAGCAAGCTTCACTGACCTGCAATTGGATCAGGTTATCTTCCCGAGAAACCACACCACTTCATCCTGTACTCCCCCCAGAGAGAGAAATTTATATTCTCATCAGACGCATAGAAGCTTGCGCCTTTCAGCAGGAT
>JBATGJ010000082.1:0-11289 GCA_049665685.1 Gammaproteobacteria bacterium | reverse complement strand
CCGTTTGCAATGATCGTCAAGAATGACAAGCTGAACCGTGATATCACAGTGGAAATCGAGCACTGACCCACGGGCCAAATCTTCGGGCTGGACAGGAATATTGTCCAGGAACAAGGCAGTGAGACGGCGCAGGTGAAGCAACGTGTCTCCGCGGACGTCGCTAACGTCAAGCAGGCATCAGCCAGCAATTACGCGATGCGTTGACCAAACCGGTGACCCTGATCATCGCATGTCCCGTCTTTATTCTCACCATAGGGGCCTAGTACCTGTTTTCCCGGATTATGGACGCGCTCTGGGAAGTCGACCCACCCGAGGAAGTCGTCAAGCTCAATTCCGAACTGCAGCTGGCCAGCGATGAACTGAAAAAGGCTTCGGAGGACATCCCGCCTCTCCCGGCGCGAATATGCGACTGGCCAGCCCGTCGGCAACCGGTATAATCGCAGCCAGTTTGACATCCCTGTATGGCCAGATACCCACATGATTAACAAGCTACGCAACATCGCCATCATCGCACACGTCGATCATGGCAAGACGACACTCGTTGACCAGTTACTGTCACAGTCCGGCACGCTCGGCGAACGTGCCGCTGTGCCGGAGCGCGTTATGGACTCCAGCGACCTGGAGAAGGAACGCGGCATCACGATCCTGTCGAAAAACACTGCCATCCGCTGGCAAGATTACCGCATCAACATCGTCGACACGCCCGGGCATGCCGATTTCGGTGGCGAGGTGGAGCGTGTGCTGTCAATGGTCGATTCGGTACTGCTGCTGGTCGATGCCGTGGAAGGCCCCATGCCGCAAACCCGCTTTGTCACGCAGAAGGCCTTCGACCTCGGACTCAGTCCAATCGTCGTCATCAACAAAATCGACCGGCCGGGTGCGCGCGCCAACTGGGTGCTCGACCAGACCTTCGACCTGTTTGACCGTCTTGGTGCGACCGACGAGCAGCTCGACTTTCCGGTGATCTATGCCTCGGCCCTGCAGGGCTACGCCGGTTACGAGGCGGATGACATGGCCACGGACATGACCCCGCTGTTCGAGACCATCGTCAGGCAGGTCGCACCGCCGCAGGTCGATCCGGATGGTCCATTGCAGCTGCAGGTCAGCTCGCTGGACTACAGCAGCTATGTCGGTGTGATCGGCATCGGCCGGATCCGGCGCGGCAAGGTACGCACCAACATGCCGGTGACCCTGATCGATCGCCATGGCAAGAAACGCAACGCGAAGGTTGGCCAGGTGCTCGGGTTTCTCGGCCTCGAACGCACCGAGGTTGCCGAAGCGCAGGCAGGCGACATCATCGCCTTTACCGGCATCGACAGGCTCAACATTTCGGACACCCTGTGTCACCCGGAGTGTGTCGAAGCACTGCCGGCACTGAGTGTCGACGAACCGACCATCGGCATGACCTTCCAGGTAAACAATTCACCGTTCGCCGGCAAGGATGGCAAGTACGTTACCTCGCGCAATATCCAGGAACGGCTCGAGCGGGAACTGCTGCATAACGTTGCCTTGCGCGTTGAGGAAACCGGTGACCCGGACAAGTTTCGCGTCTCGGGCCGCGGCGAACTGCACCTCGCCATTCTGATCGAGACCATGCGACGCGAGGGTTATGAACTGGGTGTATCCCGTCCGGAGGTCATCCTGCGCGAGGTCGACGGCGAAACACAGGAACCGTACGAGCAGGTTACCGTCGACGTGGAAGATGCACACCAGGGTACCGTCATGGAAAAGCTGGGTGAACGCGGTGCGGAACTCACGAACATGGTGCCCGACGGCAAGGGCCGTGTGCGGCTGGATTACATCATGCCGGCACGCGGCCTGATCGGCTTCCGCACCGAGTTCATGACCGGCACGCAGGGAACCGGTCTGATCTACAGCGTCTATTCACATTACGCTCCCGTCAAGCCGGGCGATTTCGGACAGCGTAACAACGGTGTACTGATCGCCAATGGAACGGGCAAGGCGCTTGGCTATGCCCTGTTCAACCTGCAGGAACGTGGTCGCCTGTTCATCGGTCACGGCGAGGAAGTCTATGAAGGCCACATCATCGGCATCCACTCGCGCAGCAACGATCTGGTGGTCAATCCACTGAAGGCCAAACAGCTGACCAACATCCGTGCCGCCGGTACGGACGAAAACATACTGCTGACCACGCCGTTGCGCATGAGCCTGGAACAGGCACTGGAGTTCATCGACGACGATGAACTCGTCGAGGTCACACCCAACCATATCCGACTGCGCAAGAAACTGCTGCTCGAGCACGAGCGCAAGCGTGCGGCGCGCGCCGTGTCTGCCTGACAGCTGCTCTCCAAATCCGGTCCCCGGCGACATATCCCTATATAATGTAAGGGAAAATTACCCTTCATACTATATGGTACATATTATAATTTTATTATATTACAATAGGTTACCAAATAAATACATTGACAATCATATGGGATTTATATAACTTTCTGTCTCGGAAGTGACAGGCAGGGACGCCTTGATGGAATCCTGCAGTGAAGGCAGCAGGGGCGGTGTAATAAGAAACCATATGGAGGAGTACAGACCATGCGCGTGACGGATATGGTAATGCATATTGACAACAAGCTCGGTGAAAGCGGTCGTCGTAACGTCGAGCAGACACTCACCAGTGCAAGAGGCGTAATCAGGGCACGGTTCAATGAACGTCGCCCGCACCTCATGCTGGTATCCTACGATACGGAAAGCACTTCGTCGTTTGAAATCCTGGCACAGGTTGCTGGTCAGCGCCTGGGGGTTGAACGCTGCGGCTAGCTGTTCAGATCCACATAACGATACAGTTCCGCAGTGAGTAGTAACGGTGACTATCAGTCACCGTTTTTTATTGCGAGCAGGTAAACACCGTTACATCACGCAAGGCGTGCCCGAGCCTGTCGAGAACCGCCTGCCGGCCGGCCGCCGTGTACGCCTGAGGTGCCACCCTGCCCCATACCGGATCGGGCCAGGCCGGATCGTCACGGTAGCGCACGATGTGGTGGAGGTGTAATTGCGGCACGATATTGCCGAGTGCGGCGATATTCAGCTTGGCGGGTGCGAAGACATCCTCGAGCGTCCGCGCCAACAGCACCGATTCGCTCATCAGGCGTTGCTGATCATCCGTCGTCAGCTGGTGAATCTCACTGACCCCTTCGCGGTCCGGCACCAGGATAAACCACGGGTAGTTGGCATCCTGCATCAACAGCAGGTGACACAGCGGGAAGCGTCCAATGAGGTGGCAGTCCTGCTGCAACTGCGGATGCAGATTCATCTCACGCCGGCTCCGGCGCACCGGCTGGCGGTGTCGTGCCGGCCGGCGAGCGTTGTGCCACGGCACCTTCTGCGGGACTCGCCTCACCCCCGACTGCCTGCAGCAACTGCGGCAGAAATGCGGCCAGTTCCAGCACCATGATGGAGAAATCCAGATCGAACCGACTGGCCGGGTCATCGGCCTCGGTGTCCTGTTCCGCCTCCCGCACGATATCTTCAAAGCGCAGGCGCCTGATCGACAGGTCCTCGTGCAGCACGAATGCAAGGCGTTCCCGCCAGCGCATGGCCAGCCGCACGGCCCGCTTGCCACCCTTGAGGTGGTTGCGCACTTCAGTGGCACGCAGGTCCTGGTGCCGACAGGTGACCACACCGCCATCAGGCTCGGGGTGCTTCAGCTCGCACTCCTCGCCGAGGCCGAAGCCGGCCGGTAATTGCCCCCCCTCCAGCCAGCGCGTCATGCAAGCGGATAGCGACTGGTCGGTTTGCAGTGGCGTGGCCGGCAGGCGGCCAAGCGTCTTGCGCAACTGCGTTACCAGCAATTCGGCCTTCCCCGCCGAGGCGCTGTCGACCACAAGCATGGCATTACGTGTATCGATATAGGCAAACTGGTTGCTGATCCGCGTCAGGGCGCGCGGCAGCAGGTCAACCATGATCTCCTCCTTGAGGCGCATTTTTTCACGGCGATAGACATCGCGCGATTCCGCGGCCTCCACGGCAGCCACCCTGTCATCGAGCAATTGCCTGACGACACCGGCCGGGATCAGTTTCTCCTCACGCCGCAGACAGATCATGAGGTAACCATTGGCTGCATGCACCAGGTGCTGTCCGTGGCGCCCGAGTGGAGGCGCCCATCCGGCAGCCAGCATCGCCATCTTCCCGCAACCGCTGAAGGCATCCGCCTGCAAACGCGACGCCAGCACCTCCGGATCGGAAATAGACCGGTCATCCAGCCGGTAAACCTGAAGATTCCTGAACCACATGTTTCCGTCCGTCCATTGAAAAGGGCGCACATTATGGTGAATACGGCGAGTAAAGACCACCCTTGACTGCACGTGGCGGAGTGCTGCACTTGGCACGATCACACACACTCAATGGCAACCACGCGGCACCGCAATAAGCAGATGGATCCGGGCGCCGTGTTGCACACCCTGCGGTCATTGCACTTCATGCATCGTCAATAATGCGACACATGTTTGAAGGGCCATTATTTATCATATGGTTAACAAACATTTTTCAGGTGACCTTGCCGGCAACGGCGTGTAACACAGACATCGCGTACACACGCACCAGGCCCACCGGTAGCCAGTCGCTAACAGGGAAAAACTTTGCCTGATGGTCGAGACATTTTCGATAGAACTGAGGTATGATCACTGTGTACGAGATGAAGGGGGGCAGAATTTTTTCATGCCACTTGAAAATCGTTAGGCAAAATTGCAATTATCCCAGGTCATTCCGGTCGTTCCTCCAAAAAACTCCAGTGTGGTCCCGTGTATAAACTGCAATTGATAATCCAGTAAATTTTTATCAGAGGTGTTACATGGCTACAGGTACTGTTAAATGGTTCAACGAGTCCAAGGGTTTTGGATTTATCGCTCCCGCTGATGGCGGCGAGGATGTGTTCGTGCATTTCTCTGCCATCAACGGCGATGGCTTCAAAACACTGGCCGAAGGCCAAACAGTAAACTTTGATGTCGAGCAGGGTCCGAAGGGTCTGCAGGCAATCAACGTCAACGGACAATAACAATAACCTAATCATGCTAGTCAAAAGACCCCGTCTGCTGGCGGGGTCTTTTTTTCATCTCAGGCGCATTACCGATGTACCGATGAACAGCATTCACCGCATCCGCCAGGTGCCGCCGCAGAGCTGATGGGACGCTACCGCCCCCCGGCACCGAAGTCCTCTCCCTATATCACCGGTGCCGGCTACCAGGCGCTTGCTGATGAAATGCAGGCCCTCTGGCAACGCCGCAGCGGAGTGACCAGGGCCCTGACGGCCGCGGCCGCCGAGGGAGACCGTTCCGAAAACGCCGAGTATATCTATCGCAAGAAAGAATTACGCGAGATCGATCGCCGCATCCGCTATTTGCAGAAACGCCTGCCGGACCTGAAGGTGGTTAACGACCCGCCGTCCGATACGGGCAGGATTTTCTTCGGTGCCACGGTCACGCTGGAAGACCAGGATGGCATACGGTCGGTTTATCGTATCGTGGGTGCTGACGAGTTCGACCCGGCCAGGGGCTGGATCAGTATCGACTCACCCCTGTCCACCGCCCTGCTCGGCAAGCGTCCGGATGACGACATCCGCGTGGAGACACCCGCCGGTGTTGTGAGCTATTACATCGTCGACGTGCGCTACTGACAGGCATCCCGGTCGCTGGATCATTTATCGACGATCACCTTCCTGCGCAACAGCTTGTCACGCCCCCGCCGGGCTTTCTCCTCCAGCCGCCGTTGCCGGGCACCCGCCGTTGCCCGTGTCGGTACACGCCGGCGCGGCACCGACAGTGCCCGCCTCACCAGCGTGCGCAGCCGCTCCAGGGCATCCTCGCGGTTCTTGTCGCGGTCGCGAAAGCGTTGTGCCTTGATGATGATGACACCGTCCTTGCTGATGCGCCGATCCGGCAGCTCCAGCAGTCGCTGCTTGCAGTCGTCCGGCAGCGATGAACGCCGGACATCGAAGCGCAGGTGTATGGCAGAGGACACCTTGTTTACGTGCTGGCCACCCGGCCCCCCCGAGCGCACGGCGGTAATATCGATTTCATTGTCCGGGATGCGGACAGCAGAGGTGACGAACAGCATCACACTTGCGGACTAATGGGCACGCGTCCGTAGCGCTCCGCAGCGTTTACAGCGATACGTGGTCACCAGCCTGCCCTGTTTGCTGTCGAAGGTGGTTTCGCCATCCACCGCCCACTGGTGGAAGCCGCGGCGACACAGGGTCTTGCCCCTGGCACGCTCGGCGGTTGTCGGCTTGCGAAAGTGCAGTATATCGGCCATCAGTCTTTATCCGGCGCACAGCCGGGCCGTTTGGCCCCGCAATGAACTAGTGCGTGCGCGTACCGAGTATCCGGGTCCTGAAGCGCTGCAGCAACGACGGCACCTCGTAGGCCGGCATCTCCTCCGACCCCGTGTAGTGCTGCTTTTTCAGCTTCGGTGACAGCGCTGCCTTGCCCAGATTGACGAATTTTTTCTCTTCCATGACACGTGCAGGCCGCAGCGGATCGGCACCCAGCGTACCAACCAGACCGGCGAGGTACTCCGGACTGCTGACGCTGTCCAGCTTCTCCCTGGCCGTGGCCAGTCGCTCACTGATATCGAGGCGTTCGGCCTCGTCGCTGTAACTGTCGTTGTCGAGGAAGGCCTGCAAGCTGCTGACATGGCCTTTCCACAGGCTGATGTCACGCGCCTGCTTGACTTCCAGTCGTTCCCGGTACCAGTCGGAGGTCAGCAGGCTGTCGCGGCTGAACAGTTTGCGGAATTCCGGGTGATGAGCGTCCATGCCGGCATATTTTCCGGTGGCCATGATGATCAGCAATGCCTGCAGTGGCGGGCAGGCGTCCTCGACGCTGCCGTCTTCCAGGTAACGCATGGCCACGCGCTGATGGGCCTCGGTAATATTATTGATGCCGTCGACATAGGCCTCCAGGCCCTGGATCTCCGGCTTGAGAATCTCCTCGGTGAACACCGCGCCCGGCTTGTCGAAGATCTTGCCCATGAAGCCATGCACGAAGTGCTGCGTGATACGGTAACCAAGCCGGCTCGCCAGCACGGTCTTGCCATCGTGTTCAAAGTCCTCAAGCTGTTCGAGATAGCCGTGTTCGATCAGGTAGGCAGGCTCGCATTCTTCCGGCGACAGCCGCGCCCAGATCTCCGGGATCAGCAGACTGATGTCGTGGTCGACACGCACATACGGTCCCACGTAACCGGCCGAACTGGAGAAGCCGGCATAGCCGGTCAGTATGAACGACACCAGTGCATTGTTCAGGTCCGCCGTGGGGCGCAGGGCATTGAACGGCCCCTTGGTCAGGGCACCCTCGGTGCCTGCGCCGGTGGTCGACGGTGACTTGCCGGTCAGGCTGCAGATGAAGTCCATGAACAGCTCGGGCAGTTCCTGATAATGGATCGGGTTATAGACCGCCAGCGGCCGGATGCCTGGCTCGGGCGGATTGTTGCGCCGCCCGGTCAGGACCGCATCGACCGGATGACAGATGGTGTCTCCCGGCGCCAGCCTGCGGTTCAGTCGCGAACTCATCTCGGCCAGGTATTTGCGTTCCGGTCTGACCAGGTCCGGGCGCACCTGCAGATAGCGCGGATTTTTCGACGGTGCCCCGTCGACAATGCGCGGGTGTGCCGAAGACACGGTATACGGCGTGTGTCTTTCATAGGCCGTTTTCAGCAGCGACTGCATCGGCTGCGTAAACTTGTAAAAGGTGTGTACGTCCTCGACCAGCGCAGCCACCTGCGGTGGGTCGAGCGGCTCGAAGTTGGCGATGAAATTGTCGGGCCGCGACATATCCAGCTCGGTCTGCTTGTCGAATCCGGGATGAATGGCCTCATCGGGGCGCTGGAACAGACGGTACTCGCAATTCTTCACCAGCTTGACGCTGCGATCTTCGCGGGTATCCAGGCTGCAATAGCTCAGACATTTACCGGGCACCACCACGGAGGCGGAAATGTCATCTTCCATCTGGACCTTTTCGGTCGCGATAAAGTCCTGGCGTAATTTGAAGGTGCGCCACTTGCCATCGCGATCGAAGCCGACGCGCAGGTAGGAGGCCACGAGTTTCCGGTCATCCAGTTTGAGCTCATGCGCCGGCGCCCCGTCGACCTCGTCAACCGACAGGTGACTCTGCCAGTCACTGCCCCACTGGGGACGGTAAAACCGCTTGATAAGGAAAACCAGTGCCAGGATCCGCGGTGGAATCGAATTGAGCCAGTCATTGTATTCATCGGTATATGACAAGGTTGGCGTCAGCAACTTGATGACCGAACCCAGGCTGCGTTCGGCACTGAGCGGCTGGCGGGTCGGATCACGGTCATCCTTCTCGAAGCCGGACTTGAAGCGGGTACTGTAATCCCGGTCAAAGATCTCCTGCACGTACGCCAGATCTTTTTGCAGGTCGTCTATAAACAGTGGCCGGTAGATGACCGCGTCATCCAGTGACTTGGATATTTCCGATTTGCCACCGCCGGAGACTGTGCAGGGCTTGTGGCAGAAGGTCCCTTCAGGGTCCATACCGACCAGTCGCCAGGACGGCGCACCCGGGTGCTTGAGCATCTCGACCTTGTAACCGTTGGGTTGCATGTAGATCCGATCCGGCTTGAGCGGGATGGTGTGTGTTTCGCCGTCCTTGTCCCAGGTAATGGTCTGCGCATTCAGATCCATGCGCAGCTTCTGCGGGACATAGATGATTTGCGGATACCGCCTGTCGATGCCGCAGCCTTCCGGTTGCAGGTCCATAAGCTCGCTGCAGCGTTCGTACATGTCCTCGAACGAGTAACCCGCTACCGTATAGGTGCGACTGTCCACGCCGTATTCCTCACCGTGATTACGGCGCGGGAAGGCCAGCGCACCGCCGGCATGTTCTTCCTCGGCCATGCCGAACAGGTTGGCCGAGTAGCCGATCTGGGTCTTGACCTCTTTCTTGCAGTAGCCAAAGTAATTATCTGCCAGCATGGTCACGATCACACCGGAATCATCACGTGCGGTCAGCTTGAATGCCTCGCCGTCATTGTAGAGCTCGTCCGCCTGTTCCCAGCACATGCCTTCACGCTTCTGCCGCTCGGTGGCCTTGCTGATATGCGGCAAGCCGGCATGCTGCTTGGTCATGCCGACCAGGTGCGGTGCGAGGATGACGCAGCCGGTGGTACCGGTCCAGTGTTCCACGTCCAGCGCAGCGTTGAATTCGGCGAGGTGGGGATTCCCGCCATTGCCGAAGATACTCTCGACAAAATCGAGATTGCTGACCAGATTGCCGGGTGCAATAAATTGCACCTCCATGGTCTTTTCCGCCTCCATGCCGGGAATTTCGGGACATACAACCGGGCGCAGCAACAGCGACACGAACATCCGGGCCGGTCTGGCCAGGCCTGAAGTAAACGGTATGGTCAGCAATTGCTCGGGTGGATTGAACGCCCGCTCCAGCATGCGCGCAAACGTCAGCCGGGGAACGGCCTTCTTGTCACCGGGAATCGGCAGACCACCCTCGGTAATATGAAACGAACCCTTGGTGGTGCGGCGGTCGCTGGCCGGGTTGTGCAGGACACCCTGTGCCACCCGGTAACTGGACACGATATCGGAATGAAACTCGTCCTTGCCCAGCGGCAGCGACAACTCGCGCGCTACTCCGTGCCGGTCCAGCACGAACTTGTGGCGAGGCAGAATCGGCACCTGCGGCAGATCCAGGTCTGCCAGGTACCGGTTGAGAAAATCCTGAATGCGGTAGTCAACCGGATTCTGGTAGCTCGACAGCAGCCGGTTCTTTTCGCGGTAGCTGCGCAGCAGGTCACGCGAAATACTGAACAGATGTTCAGCATTCTCCGGTATACAAGTTGGCTCTCCGGAGGATGCCAGCTTCAGGTTGATGTAGAGCTGAATCTTTTCGCGTTCTTCATCCGGGTTTTCTGCGGTCTTGTTGAGACCGAGTACTTGGGCAAAATCCATATAGTCCTCCGCAAGGTCACCTGGCTGCCGCGAGTGATGTTCGCAGTTTTTATGCGACGGGTATATTAGCGAATCCCCTGTTACAAATCAGCATAACTGCAGGTCATTACTGTTGCATAACATGAGGATAATAGTATATGTGTCTGTTTTATATAATTATCTATGAGTAATGTTTTCACTAATAATGGTTATTCCAGAGTTTTACAACGCCGGCCGGCCTGTGCAACCGTGGCAAGTGGCCGCCTCAGTGCCGGGGAATGAAATCCACCGCTACCTGCTTGCGGTATGCCCGATCGAAGATGAACTCGATCGAGACCTGCTCGCCATGGTCCTCGATTAACACCTGTTTGAGTTCCGGCAGGCGGATGGCAAGATAGCTGCACATCGCCGCGGCCATCGACTCATCGCCCGTTTTCAGGGCATGCGCCAGGTTGCCGGCAGCGAACTGGGCGCGTTGATTGATATCCGGCGCCTCCACAGTCCGGTCACCCAGCAGGATGCCCGCCTTCATCTTATCATCCATCTTGTCGAGGTAGGCCGCCTGGTGGTCCGGCAGCAATTTGTCACGATCGTATTCAAGTTGTGCAATCCCGTTCAGCATGACAGCCATTATATTCGACATGGTAAAAACCTTATGTTGTATGCCAGCGGCAAAGCCATTGTAATTACTCGCACGATTACACGCATCACTTTCGGCCACAGACAGGCAATTGCACGTTTTTTCCTGTCAAGTGACTGACAATTCGTGGTAGTCTGAGACAAATAATAAAGTTGATTTTCATCATCGGGGGAGCAAATTCAGGCTGCCTTGCCAGCCAGTGCTCTACAGAGAATCGACAGGCGTTTCAGTCATGCTCCAGTTGCCATCAACACCACCGGTCCTGGCCTCCCTGTTCCTGGTGCTGTGCACCTTCCTGCCTGTGCATGCCGCGAATAACCAGGCACCGGGACTGCTGCCCGTGTTCCACTTCCCGGCCACCGCCACCGACCCCGTTATCGAATACAACGTGGTTCACCACATCCTGGAGCAACCGGATCCAGTGCCCCTGTTGCGCGTCTATGGCAATGGCCGTGTGCATGTACATTTTCCCGCCTACATGAAGCGGGCCGGCGATTATGAGATGTACATAAACCGTGTCCAGTTGAATGATTTGTTACGCCAGCGGAACTGCTTGCTGAAACCATTGATGCGCGTGCTGGCGGCGCTGCGCTGGTACTGCGCCAGTTTGATGTTGATGTGCGTGTCGCTTGTATCGGAGCTGTGGAACCGTGTGCCGCTTGCCGCCCGTCGTGCCGCTTCCAGCTGCTGTTTCTCCTGGCTGGCCGTGATCGGGTCAAAGTCCAGGATGCCGTCGTCA